>JBJXFU010000016.1:0-40597 GCA_046155885.1 Paracoccaceae bacterium | reverse complement strand
CGGGCATCGGCACCACCGCCATCCAGATCGCCGCCGCGCTTGGCGCACGGGTCTTCGCAACCGCGGGGTCGGACGAGAAATGCGCCGTCTGCCGGGACCTCGGCGCCGAACGGGCGATCAACTACCGAACCGAGGACTTCGCCGAAATCCTGAAGGCCGAAGGCGGCGCCGACCTGATCCTCGACATGGTCGGCGGCAGCTACATCGCCCGCAACATCGCCTCCCTGGCCAGCGACGGCCGCCTCGTTCAGATCGCCTTCCTCGAAGGACCCAAGGCCGAGATCAACTTCGCCGAGATCATGATGCGCCGCCTTCTCGTCACCGGCTCAACCCTCCGCCCGCAATCCGACCTCGCCAAGGCCCGCATCGCCGCCGAACTTCGCGCCCATGTCTGGCCGATGATCGAAGGCGGGCGGCTGAAGGTGGTCATGGATTCCGAATTCCCCCTCGCCGACGCCGCCGGGGCGCACCGCCGGATCGAAAGCCCCGGGCATATCGGCAAGATCGTCCTGAAGGTGCGGTGATCGCGAAGTGAATGGCGGGGCGGGTGGCGGGGAGAACCCCGCCTTGCGTGCGCCGTACGTGCCCGTGACCCCTTGCGCGGGAATGCCCGTCAACTCGCGTCCAGCCCTCCTCGCCCTTCCGTTCCCCGCCTCCCCCCACTAGTCTCGCCCCCCGGAACCGTTCCGGACACCCCCATGCAAGCCGCCTTCTTCACCGCCCCCGACGGCGCCCGCCTCGCCTTCAGCGACGAAGGGCGGGGCAAGCCGGTCCTCGCCCTCGCGGGGCTCACCCGCACCATGGCGGATTTCGACTTCCTGGCCCCCCACCTTTCCGGGGTCCGCCTGATCCGGATGGATTACCGTGGCCGCGGCGCCTCTGCCCGGACCGGCCCCGCGACCTACACCGTCCCGACCGAGGCCCGCGACGCGCTGGCCCTGCTCGACCACCTCGGCCTCGCCCGCGCCGCGATCCTTGGCACCTCGCGCGGCGGGCTGATCGGGATGTTCCTCGCCGCCACCGCGAAGCACCGCCTCACCGGCCTCTGCCTCAACGACATCGGCCCCGACATCGACCGCGCGGGCCTGACCGCGATCATGGATTATGTCGGCCGCCCCCCGGTCTGGAAGACCCACGCCGAAGCCGCCGCGAACCTGCCCGCCACCTTGCCCGGCTTTGCCGCCGTACCGCCCCCGCGCTGGCGCGCCTTCGCCGAGCGGCTCTACGAGGAAACGCCCGCCGGCCTCGCCCTCCGCTACGACCCCGCGCTCCGCAACAGTTTCCTCGCCACCTTCTCGGGCCCCCCCGCCGATCTCTGGCCGCTCTTCGACGCCTGCGCGGGCCTGCCGCTCGCCCTGATCCGGGGCGCGAACTCCGATCTTCTCAGCCTCGCCACCGCCGCCGAAATGCGCCGCCGCCGCCCCGGCATGGTCTATGCCGAGGTGGCGGGGCGCGGCCATGTCCCCTTCCTCGACGAAGCCGAAAGCCTTGCCGCGATCCGCGACTGGGTTGGGGCGCTGCCATGAACATCGCGATGATCGAGGCTGCGGCCCGCCGCCTTGACGGCCACGCACGTGTCACCCCGCTCCTCCTCTCGCCCTTCCTCGACCGCATCGCCGGGCGGCGTGTTTTCGTAAAGACCGAATGCCTGCAGCACACCGGCTCGTTCAAGTTCCGCGGCGCCTGGGCCGCCGTCTCGGCCCTGCCAAAGGCCACAAGGAAGCGCGGCGTCATCGCCTTTTCCTCGGGCAACCACGCCCAGGGCGTGGCCGCCGCCGCCGCCCTTCACGGCGTCCCGTCGGTCATCGTGATGCCCTCCGACGCGCCTGACCTGAAGATCGCCAACACCCGCGCCCTCGGCGCCGAAGTCATCCTCTACGACCGCGCCCGCGAAGACCGCGACGCCATCGGCGCGCGGCTGGCCGGCGAGCGGGGCCTGACCCTGATCCGGCCCTTCGACGACCCCGAGGTGATCGCGGGGCAGGGCACAACGGGCCTCGAAATCGCCGCCCAGGCTGCAGCGGAAGGCATCGCCACCGCCGATGTCCTCGTCTGCTGCGGCGGCGGGGGACTTTCGTCGGGCATCGCGCTGGCGCTTGAGGCCCGCGCCCCCGGCCTGCGCGTCCGCCCGGTCGAACCGGAGGGCTTCGACGACGTGGCCCGCTCGCTCGCATCGGGCCGGATCGAACGCAACGACCGTCTGGCCGGTTCGCTCTGCGACGCCATCGTCACGCCCTCGCCCGGAAACCTCACCTTCCCCGTCCTCCGCCGCCTCGCCGGCCCCGGCCTTTCGGTCAGCGACGACGAGGCGCTGCGCGCCATGGCCGTTGCTTTCGCGCGCCTCAAGATCGTCCTTGAACCCGGCGGCGCGGTGGCGCTGGCCGCCGCGCTCTTCCGCCCCGCCGAAGTTGACGGCAAAGCGGTCATCGCCGTCGCCTCGGGCGGCAACGCCGACCCCGCCACCTTCCGGCTGGCGCTGGACCGCTTCGGTACGGGCAACTGACGCGGAACCGGTGAGCGCCGGGGACGCGACGCTCGGTCTTGACGCGAATGCTCGGGCCCGAACGGAATTGACCCTTCCCCGACAGTCGATTGTCTGCCACGACATCGGACTGAACCCGACCGCACGAACGGAGGACCGCAATGCCAGCGGAAGACTTCGACTCCATCGTCATCGGCGCCGGACAGGCCGGCCCGGCGCTGGCGGCGCGGCTGGCCGGCGCGGGCGAGCGCGTGGCCATCATCGAGCGCCACCACATGGGCGGCACCTGCGTGAACACCGGCTGCATGCCGACCAAGACCATGGTCGCCTCGGCCTATGCCGCCTGGCTGGCGCGCGAGGGCGCCCGCTTCGGGGTGCGGACCGGCCCGGTCAGCATCGACATGGCGCGGGTGCGGGCCCGGAAGGATGAAGTGGTGACGACCGCGCGCGGCAACATCGAACGCTGGATGGCGAACACGGCCGGTATCACCCTGATCCGGGGCCATGGCCGCTTCGCCTCGCACCGCGAGGTCGAAGTCGGGGGCCGGACGCTGGCGGCGAAGAAGATCTTCATCAATGTCGGAGCCACCGCCACCATCCCGCCAATCCCCGGCGTCGATACGGTGCGCACCTACACCAACGCCGACATCATGGATCTCGACCGCGTGCCGGGGCACCTTCTGGTGGTGGGCGGCAGCTATATCGGGCTGGAATTCGGCCAGGTGTTCCGCCGCCTCGGCGCCGAAGTGACGGTTGTCGAACAGTCGCCCCGCCTTCTTCCGCGCGAGGACGCCGAGATTTCGCAAGAGATCGGGACGATCCTTTCGGGCGAGGGCCTGTCGCTGCACACCGGCGTTGCGGACCTTGCCGTAAAGTCGGCGGGAGACATGATCCTCGCCACCTTCCGTGACGAGATGGGAACCGAGCGGCGGATCGAGGTAAGCCACCTCCTCGTCGCCACCGGCCGCCGGCCGAACACCGCCGACCTCGGCCTCGACGCCGCCGGGCTGAAGACCGACGCGCGCGGCGTCATCCCCGTGGACGACGAATGCCGGACGGCGCAGCCGCATATCTGGGCGCTTGGCGAGGTGAACGGAAAAGGCGCCTTCACCCACACCGCCTACAACGATTTCGAAATCGTCGCCGCCAACCTGCTCGACGGCGCGTCGCGCCGCATCAGCGACCGCCAGCTGGCCTACGCGCTTTTCATCGACCCGCCGCTCGGCCGCGTCGGCATGACCGAAAGCGACGCGCGCGCCGCCGGACTCCGGCCGCTGGTGGGCATACGCAGGATGGCGAGGGTCGGCCGCGCCATCGAAAGCGGCGAGACCCGGGGGATGATGAAGGTCGTCCTCTGCGCCGACACGCGCAAACTCCTTGGGGCAGCCGTCCTCGGCTTCCGGGGCGACGAGGCGGCGCAGTTCCTCCTGCCCGCGCTCTACAAGGGGATGACCGACCGCGATGTCATGAATATGGTCGGAATCCACCCGACCGTGACCGAGCTCCTTCCCTACGCGATCGCCGACGCGCGGCCGGTGGACGGATAGGGCCGTCGCCATCGGACAAGCGCCCGTCGGAGGCCGCTCGACCCGGGGGGCGGAACATGATTTTGTAAGCCTGCGGCATTGGCGGAGGGCGTGACGATGAAACTCAAGGACCTGGAAATCTTCGTCGTCGCTCCCCCCGCCCCCGGCTGGGGCGGCCGCTACTGGATCTTCCCGAAGCTGACCACCGACGATGGCATCACCGGCTACGGCGAATGCTACGCCTCGAGCGTCGGGCCGAAGGCGATGGCCGCCGTGATCGAAGACGTGTTCGCCCGCCACATGGAGGGAACCAGCCCCGAAGAGATCGAGCTGATGTTCCGCCGCGCCTATTCCTCGGGCTTCACGCAGCGGCCGGACCTGACGGTGATGGGCGCCTTCTCGGGGCTCGAGATCGCCTGCTGGGACATCCTCGGCAAGGCGCGAAACCGTCCCGTTCATGCTCTGCTCGGCGGGCGGCTGAACGAACGGCTTCGCTCCTACACCTACCTCTACCCCGAACCCGGCAAGGAATCGGCCGAGTTCTGGGTCAGCCCCGACAAGGCCGCCGAGGCCGCGTCCCGCTTCGTCGGCATGGGCTTCACAGCGGTGAAGTTCGACCCAGCCGGCCCCTATACCATCCGTGGCGGCCACGACCCCTCGATGTCCGACATCACCCGCTCGGTCGCCTTCTGCAAGGCTATCCGCACGGCGGTGGGCGACCGCGCCGACCTGCTTTTCGGCACGCACGGGCAGTTCAACGTCGGCGGCGCCATCCGGCTCGGCCAGGCGATCGAACCCTACGGCCCGCTCTGGTACGAAGAACCGATCCCGCCGGACAATCTTCTGGACTTCGCGGAGGTTCAGAAGGGTGTACGCATCCCCGTCGCCACCGGCGAACGCTTCACCACCAAGGCGGAATTCGCCACCGTCCTGCGCACCGGCGGCGCGCGCATCCTGCAACCCGCGCTTGGGCGCGCGGGCGGCATATGGGAGGTGAAGAAGATCGCCGCCATCGCCGAAGTCTTCACCGCGCAGCTCGCCCCGCACCTATATGCGGGCCCGGTGGAATGGGCCGCCAACATCCAGCTCGGCGCCTCGATCCCGAACCTGCTGATGGTCGAGACGATCGAGACCGGCGGGGCCTTCCATCTCAGACTGATCGGCAACTCGATCGGGTGGGAAGACGGCTACGTGATCGTCCCCGACGCTCCGGGACTCGGGATCGCGTTCGACGAAGACCTGGCGCGGGCGCATCCCTTCACCGGCGACCGGCTGCACCTGGAAATGCAGGAAGCCCCCTGCGACTACCGTCGCCCCAACCTGTTCGAAGGCGGCGCGCCGCGCGAATAGGGGTCAGTCCCGGATGGTGCGGTTCTTCATCCCGATATCGAGCTTGGCCTGGGCATAGCCGCTGTCCCAGGCAAGGTTCGTGGGAACGCATCTGCCTTTCGACACGGCCTTCGCTTCGGCTTCGTCCGCGTATTCCGTGAAGTCGCCGGCGGAGACTTTCAGCCGCTTGCCGTCGGCTTCGAATTTCAGATTGCCCAGAAGCTTGTCGGCGCTTGCGGCCAGCGCGGTGCTTTGCTTTTCAGGAAAGTAGAACCCGCAGACCGCGGTCTGCCCGCCCAGGGGATAGAGCCATGCGACGACGACAAGGTTCCCGTTCTTGTCGAGATCCGTCGAAACGGCCGCGTAGTTCGGCTGCACGGGCGCGTCCGCAGCTACCGCCAATGTATTGCCGAAGCCGAACGTCGACAGCAGCGCGCACGCCGCAATGGGAATTGGTTTCATCTTTCTCACCCCACCCGGAACGCGGCCAGAATGCGCCGCCCCTTTCCGCAGAAGAAGGGGCCCGGGCGATTCGTGCAAGACGGATCGGCGAAGACGGCGCCGGCGCCATTGACGCGTCTGGCTCGGCCACCCACATTGCGGAGAAGGGCGGAGACCCCGAACTGGAACCTTCGCCGGCAGGTTCCGACTATTGTTCAGACAACCGGCGTGGTAGCCGCATGACCGCTGAGACGCCACGATTCCGCTTGCCCGGCGAACCTTTCGACCCTCTGGACCGCAGGGGATTGTCGGACCTTCTTGCCGCCTCGGTCGAGGGAGATGACGAAGCGCTGAGCGTAGGCGAACTGTCGCGCCGGCTTTCGGCGCGCGGATTGGCGCCCGTCGTGCTGGCGATGGGGCTTCTCAACATTGTCACGATCATCCCGGGTTCCTCGACCGTCATGGGACTGCCGCTGGTCTTCCTCGGCATCAGCCTGATGATCGGGGCGCGCAGCCTGTGGCTGCCCCGGCGCATCCGCGACCATGTCATTCCGCGCGCGCGTCTGGCCTCGGCGATCGAACGCATCCTGCCCTACGTTCGCCGGCTGGAGCGGCTGGCGCATCCGCGCCTCTGGCCCGGCTACGATTCCCTGCTCGACCGCGTTTTCGGCGCTTTCGTCTTCTGCCTCGCGCTGCTCATCGCGCTCCCGATCCCCTTCGGCAACACCATGCCGGCCCTCGCCGTGATCCTGACCTCTCTCGGCTTCATGGCGCGCGACGGGCTCTGGGTTGTGGCCGGAGTGTTCGTGGCGACGCTGGCGCTGGGCATCGTCATCGGCGTGGCCGGGGCGCTGGCGCTGGCGGGCTCGACCGTGCTCGGTCTGTGATCGCGCGGTGCGACTGGCGGCCCCGGAAGGACTCGAACCCTCAACCTCGGACTTAGAAGGTCCTTGCTCTATCCGGTTGAGCTACGGGGCCGCGCGCCACGTTCTTCTGCGGCAGCCGGGCCCCTGACGCAAGCCCGTCAGCCGATGTCCCTGGTCATGAACAGGCTGTTGGGATCGGCGACATAGCCTTCGAAGGGCGGGCATTCCCGGAACCCCGCCTTCTCGTAAAGCGCCCGCGCCGCCGCGAAACCAGGTTGCACGCCGGTTTCCAGACTCATCCGCGCGATGCCTTCGGCCCGCGCCGCGGCGATCAGGTGATCGAGCATCATCCGCGAAAGGCCGCGGCCGCGCAGTTCGGCAAGGACATGCATCGACTTGATTTCGGCATGCGGCCCGGTCAGCCGCTTGAAGGCGCCCATTCCCACCGCCCGCCCGCCGTCGCGCATGACGAAGAACGCCACGTCCGGGGTGGCAAGTTCCCCGGCGTCCATCATGTGGATGCTTTCCGGCGGCGTTTCCTCGTGCATCGCGGCGGTGTGGCGGGCGAATAGTTCCGACAAGTCGCGTCCAAGCGGGGTTTCGCGGCTGATCGTCAGCGTCATTGCGTCCGAAGCTCCATTCGGGCGGTCATGGCGCGATTTCGCGCCAACCGCGTTTCATCTTCCATCCGCCCGCGCGCAGACCATGGCCCCAATAGTGGAAGGATGTCGCGGGTGGATGCGGGCTCCTCCGTGGGGACCCTGGCGCTTATCGTCAGGGGCAAGGGGCCGCGCAAGAGGGCGCCCTCCCTTGCACGTGGCCGCATAGTCGACGATCATGTTGAGGGATCATCATGTCCACATACGATCTGGCCGAAACGACAGCCCGCAGCCTCCTCGCGCTTTGGGGCACGGCCACGCAGACGGCCGGGCTGGATGTGCCCGACATGGCGGCCGCGTCGCGTGTCACCGCAAGCCTCCGAAGACTCCGCGAGGCCCGGGGCGAGCGCGTCGTCGGGCGAAAGATCGGGTTCTCGAATACCTCAATCTGGCCGCGATACAACATTGACCGGCCGATGTGGAATTACGTCTGGGACTCGACCTTCGCTTCGGCGGACGACGGCGCGGCACGTCTCGATCTTGCCCGATTGCCCGAACCGAGACTCGAGCCCGAGATCGTCTTCAGGCTCGCATCGGCTCCTCGGGCCGACATGGACGAGGCAGGCCTTCTGGGTTGCATCGGCCAAGTCGCGCATGGGTTCGAGATCGTCCAGTCCGTCTTCCCCGGATGGCATTTCGATGCACCGACAAGCGCGGCCGCGTTCGGTCTGCACGGCGCCCTGATCGCCGGACCGTGGCACGACATCGCCACCGACCGCCTGGAATGGGGCATTCGACTGCGGGACTTCACCGTCGAGCTGCGCCGGTCCGGTGCTCTGCGCGACACCGGCCACGCCCGAAATGTACTCGGTGGCCCTGTTGCCGCCCTGGGTCATCTGGTGCGGGCTCTCGCCGCCGATCCAGACGCGCCGCCGCTGTCGCCGGGCGAGGTCATAACGACGGGAACGCTGACTGACGCGCACTCCGTCACCCGTGGCGAGGTCTGGGACACGGTGTTTCACGGAATCCCGCTCGACGGCTTGCAGATAAGCTTCATCTGACAGCCGAGCGACCGGCTCGACCGTCGGGCTCAGTGCGTCCAGATCTCTTTGCGGTCGGTGGCGAAGTTCTCGCCGTAGCCGCGCGGGCGGATGTTCTGCGCCCGGCCCTGCGGATCGGTCACTTCGCAGTCGATGCCCTTCGCCTTGGCATAGGCCTCGGCTTCCTCCCGCGTGGCGAAGCTCAGCCGCACCTGTGCCTGTGTATCGGGCGAGCTGGTCCAGCCCATCAGCGGGTCGATGTCCTTGTCTTCGCCCGGCCCGAAGTCGAGCACCCAGCGCTTTGTCCGGGCGGTGCCCGACTGCATGGCGGTGCGGGCAGGCTTGTAGATGCGGGCGCGCATGCGGCTCTCCGGCACACAGTTCTGGGAACCGCTTATGGTCTGAAGCCGCCGGTCCGCGCAAGGGGATTGGCCAGATGAGCGGCCCCCGAAGGGGTGTCGTGACTGCCGGCCGGGCGCTTGGAGTGGTGGGGTGGTGGGGTGGTGGTCCGGCCGGCAGTCGTTGCTCTGGCGGAAACAATGCTACGACCCCGCCCGCCACCGGGCAACAGGTTCCAGACATCCCGCAGCGCCTGGCGGCATCCATCGGCGCCCCGCCGCCGAGCGCTCTGTCATGGGGTGGCGCAAAGCGGCTTGAACCGGAACAAAAAGCGATCAAATTGGGCAGGCAGGAGTCCCCCGATGCCCCACAACAACTCGAACGCCCTTTCCCCGCGCCCCGAGGTGCTGACGCGGCCCAAGCTGGAGGGCGGAAGGCGATTCGTGCTGCGCAGCGACTTCTCGCCCGCCGGCGACCAGCCGACCGCCATCCGCGAACTGTCGGCCGGCGTCATGGCGGGCGAACGCGATCAGGTGCTGCTCGGCGCCACCGGCACCGGCAAGACCTACACCATGGCCAAGGTGATCGAACAAACCCAGCGCCCGGCGATCATCCTCGCCCCCAACAAGACGCTGGCCGCCCAGCTTTACGGCGAGTTCAAGGGCTTCTTCCCGGACAACAGCGTCGAGTACTTCGTCAGCTACTACGATTACTACCAGCCCGAGGCCTACGTGCCGCGCACCGACACCTATATCGAGAAGGAATCCCAGATCAACGAACAGATCGACCGGATGCGCCACTCCGCCACACGGGCGCTTCTCGAACGCGACGACGTGATCATCGTCGCCTCGGTCTCCTGCATCTACGGCATCGGTTCGGTCGAGACCTATTCGGCGATGACCCAGGACATGGAAAAGGGCAGGCTCTACGACCAGCGCCATTTCCTTTCCGAACTCGTCGCCCAGCAGTACCGCCGCAACGACCAGGCCTTCGCCCGCGGCTCGTTCCGGGTGCGCGGCGATTCGGTCGAGGTCTGGCCCGCGCACCTGGAAGACCGCGCCTGGCGCTTTTCCTTCTTCGGCGAGGAACTTGAGGCGATCACCGAATTCGACCCCCTGACCGGGGCGAAGACCGACAGCTTCGGCAAGATCCGCATCTATGCCAACAGCCACTACGTCACCCCGCGCCCGACGCTGCGGCAGGCGATCCAGGGCATTCGGGCGGAACTGCACACCCGGCTTCTGCAGTTACGCAACGAAGGGAAGCTCCTCGAAGTCCAGCGGCTCGAACAGCGCACCAACTTCGACCTCGAAATGCTCGAGGCGACGGGCTCCTGCGCCGGGATCGAAAACTATTCCCGCTTCCTGACCGGCCGCGCCCCGGGCGAGCCGCCGCCGACGCTTTTCGAGTTCATCCCCGACAACGCCATCGTCTTCGCCGACGAAAGCCACGTGAGCGTGCCGCAGATCGGCGGCATGTACCGGGGCGACTTCCGCCGCAAGTTCACGCTGGCCGAACACGGGTTCCGGCTGCCCAGCTGCATGGACAACCGCCCGCTGAAGTTCGAGGAATGGGACGCGATGCGCCCGCAATCCGTCTTCGTCTCGGCCACCCCGGCGGCCTGGGAGCTGGAGCAGGCGGGCGGCGTCTTCACCGAACAGGTCATCCGCCCGACCGGCCTTGTCGATCCGCAGATCGAAATCCGCCCCGTCTCCATGCAGGTCGACGACCTCTTGGACGAAGTGCGCAAGGTGGCGCTCGCCGGCTACCGCACCCTCGTCACCACGCTGACCAAGCGCATGGCCGAAGACCTGACCGAATACCTGCACGAACAGGGCATCCGGGTGCGCTACATGCATTCCGACATCGACACCATCGAACGCATCGAAATCCTCCGCGACCTCCGCCTCGGCGCCTTCGACGTGCTGGTCGGCATCAACCTCCTGCGCGAAGGCCTCGACATCCCCGAATGCGGGCTGGTGGCGATCCTCGACGCCGACAAGGAAGGGTTCCTCAGGTCGGAAACCAGCCTGATCCAGACCATCGGCCGCGCCGCGCGCAACGTCGATGGAAGGGTGATCCTTTATGCCGACCGCATCACCGGCAGCATGGAACGCGCCATGCGCGAAACCGAGCGGCGGCGCGAGAAACAGGTGGCCTACAACCTCGCCAACGGCATCACCCCGCAGACGGTGAAGAAGAACGTCGAAGACGTGCTGGCGGGCCTCTGGAAGGGCGACACCGACATGGCCCGGGTGACGGCCAAGGTGGACAAGCCGATGGTGGGGGCCAACCTGGCGGCGCACCTGGATGCGCTGCGGGTGCGGATGCGGAAGGCGGCCGAGAACCTGGAATTTGAAGAGGCCGCGCGTCTGAGGGACGAGGTGAAGCGGCTGGAGGCGGTGGAACTCGCGGTGGCCGACGATCCCCTTGCGCGGCAGTCGGCGGTGGAGGAGGCCGTCGAGGAAGCGGTGAAGGTGCGGGGAAGGTCAACGGGGGGACGGGGCGGGATGCGCGGGGGGAAGAGGACGAGGAGGGGGCGGGGGTAGAAATATGGACGGCAAGGTAAACATCACGCTCGCTGGCGATCTCTCAAAGCCGGCAACGGTACTGATCGAAAAGATATCCGAGGCAGTTGGCGGGGCCGTAAGGCCTTGGCAAACCAAACGGGTAGCAACAGCTGAAGGCCGAGCAAAGATCATATTGGCAGAGGCAGAGGCAAAAAGTCGCCAGATATTGGAATCGATGGAGGAAATTGATCCGGACCTCGCCAATCGTGCCATCCAGAGGATGGTCGCTAGCGAAATCAACAAACAACTCAATATAGAAAACATAACCAGGATTGCAATTGAGAAACTGTCGCCCAATTCCGCGCCGGATAGGATCGAGAGAGACTTCCTTTCAAACTTGTTCGAGAAAGCAGCCAACGTATCAAATCAAGAAATGCAGTCACTATGGGGTTCCATCCTGGCTGGGGAAGCCAACAGTCCAGGAAAGTTCTCGAAGCGCACAATTGAGCTGGCCTCTCATCTAGAGCGCCGCGACGCTGAGTTGTTTACTAGGTTCTCTTCATGCTGCGCGATGTTTGGGTCGAAGCTAGTGGCTTTGACAACTAAAACGGTCGCCAATATAATGGAGCAGGGCGGCATAAACTTTGACCGACTCACCCATCTTGATTCTCTAGGTTTGATTACTCACAATTCCCTTGGTGGATTTAGGCAGAAGTTCACTTCTGCCAATTTCCCAACAACCTTGCTAGTGCATTATTTTGGGATTCCAGTTTCTCTTGTTTTTAACGCACCACCAGGGGAAGTTGCCGTCGGGTCAGTGCTGCTAACGGAGGCTGGTGCGCAATTGGCGGAGATTTGCGGTGCTGAGTGTAACTTGTCGCTTTTGGATGCGTTCATCTTGGATACAGTATCAGACAACATCTCTATTTCCAGCCCTTGGCCGCGACGAGGCGCAAGCTAAAGTGCAGCAATCGTTGCAAGCGTAGGGTGGGTTTCCAACCCACTACTCGCCATCACCCCACCACTCGCCCTCAACCCCCAAATGGTGGGTTGAAAACCCACCCTGCCATTCGCTCTCGCCGCGCGCCCGGTCGCGGCGGATCGACGAATACGGCCAATCCTCCGGCCGCTCCACGAACCCGTGCTTCACCGGGTTCGACACCACATACCGCACCGCGTTCCGGTAATCGTCCTCGTCCCGGATCGGCAAGCGTAGGGTGGGTTTCCAACCCACCATCGCCCGAAAGCCCCAACCAGCGCAAATCTGCCCGCTTCGCGACTGGCAGTAAGCCCCGGGGATCGCCGCAGCGCACCAGTCGCCGGACCCTAAGCCCGCCGCCTCAGCGCCTTGGCCTCCGCCTCAAGCGCCCTCAATCCGGCCCTTCATCTCGGCTACGGTCCCGGAAAGGCCGAGGCTTTGCCGCACCTCCTTCACGTCCCCCCGGATGTCCGTCACATCGTTCTGCAGGTTCATCACCTGCCCGTACGTCTCGCGGTGCAGCTCATCCATCCGCCGCACGTCGTTGGCGCTGTTGGCCCGGATCAGATCGGCGATGTCTTCGAGGGTCATGGAGCAATCCTGTCATCCGGACCGGGAATTTCCAACTCACACGGGTCCACCACGCCCCCGCGTCACCCAACCCCACACGTCCCGCATATGGTGGGTTGGAAACCCACCCTTGTCTCTCCCCGGTTCGGGAGGAGGGCGCGGGTCGTTGAGAGGGTGTTGGTCAGACAAGGGGAGCCGGGCCCGGCGATGTGCGCTTCCCTCCCCTGCGGGGGAGGGTCAGGGTGGGGGCGTGTTGGCCGGGGTCCGGTCGGCCGGGCAACTCCGCCCCTTTCCGACCCTGTCGTCCCCGCCTATCCTGACCCTGCCCGCAGGAGCCCCGCCATGACCGGACGTACCGCTTTTCTCGACCAGCTGACCGAAACGCTCAGCCAGATCGAGGCCGACGGGCTGATGAAGCGTGAGCGGCTGATCACCTCGCCGCAGGGGGCGCGGATATCGGTGGCGGCGAACGGGGGCAGCCGGGACGGGGTGATCAACCTCTGCGCCAACAACTACCTCGGGCTGGCCGACGACCCCCGCCTGATCGCGGCGGCGGAGGCGGCGACGCGGGACTATGGCTACGGCATGGCCTCGGTCCGGTTCATCTGCGGGACACAGTCGCTTCACCGCCAGATCGAGGCGCGGATCGCGCATTTCCTCGAGAAGGACGACGCGATCCTGTTCGCGGCCTGTTTCGATGCCAATGGCGGGCTGTTCGAGCCGCTTCTGGGGGCCGAGGACGCGGTGATCTCGGATGCGCTGAACCATGCGAGCATCATCGACGGCATCCGCCTGTGCAAGGCGCGGCGCTACCGCTACGCGAATTCCGACCTCGACGACCTCGAAGTGCAGCTGAAGGCGGCGCGCGAGGATGGGGCGCGGCATGTGCTGATCGCCACCGACGGCGTGTTCAGCATGGACGGCTATCTGGCGAAGCTGCCCGGGGTGGTGGCGCTGGCCGAGAAATACGGCGCGCTGGTGATGGTGGACGACTGTCACGCGACCGGCTTCATGGGGTCGGGGGGGCGGGGGACGCCGCACCATCATGGGGTGGCGGGGGGCGTGGACATCCTGACGGGGACGCTGGGCAAGGCGCTGGGCGGCGCGCTGGGCGGCTATGTCGCGGGGCCGCAGGCGGTGATCGACCTCTTGCGGCAGCGGGCGCGGCCCTATCTGTTCTCGAACGCTCTGCCCCCGGCCATTGTCGGAGCGGGGCTGGCGGCCATCGACATCGTCGAGTCGGCGGACGACCTGCGGGCGGCGCTTTTCGCCAATGCGCGGCACTGGCGGGCGGGGCTGGAGAAGGCCGGGTTCCGGCTGTTGCCGGGCGAGCATCCCATCGTGCCGGTGATGCTGGGCGAGGCGGCGCTGGCGCAGCGGATGGCGGCGGAACTGGACCGGCGGGGCGTCTATGTCGCGGGGTTCTTCTTTCCGGTGGTGCCGAAGGGGCAGGCCCGCATCCGCACCCAGATGAACGCGCGGCTGACTACGGAGGACCTTGATTTCGCGCTGGGCGCGTTCGAGGAGGCGGGGAAAGCGGTGGGGGCGATCTGATGGCGATCCTCGCCTCGGCCGTCGAGGCGATGGGCGGCACGCCCCTTGTCGATCTGCGGCGGCTGGTCGCGGGCCTGGGGCTTCGGGGGCGCATCCTGGGCAAGCTCGACTACCTGATGCCGGGGCATTCCAAGAAGGACCGCGCGGCGCGGGCGATCGTGGGCATGGCGCGGGCGGATGGCTCGCTGGCGCCGGGCCAGCCGGTGGTGGAACTGACCTCGGGCAACATGGGCACGGGCCTGGCCATCGTCTGTGCCTGTCTGGGGCACCCGTTCATCGCGGTGATGAGCGCCGGCAATTCGCCCGAACGGGCGCGGATGATGCGGGCGCTGGGGGCCGAGGTGGTGCTGGTGGCGCAGGCCGAAGGCGGACGGCCGGGCGAGGTGTCGGGCGCGGACCTCGCCTTGGTCGAGGCGGCGGCGCGGCGCGTCACCGACGAGCGGGGGGCCTTTCGCGCGGACCAGTTCGGCCACCCCGGCAACCCGGTGGCGCACGAGGCCGGGACGGGCCCTGAGCTTTGGGACCAGTCGGGGGGCGCGATCACCGCCTTCTGCGACTTTGCCGGATCGGGGGGCACGCTGGCGGGGGTGGCGAGGTTCCTGACGCCCAAGGGGGTGCGCTGCTATGCGGTCGAGCCCGAAGGGGCCGAGGCGATCGGGGGCGGCGACACCTCGCGCCCCGGGCATCCGATCCAGGGGGGCGGGTATCTGATGGCCCATCTGGTCCATCTGCGCGGCGTCGATCTGGCCGGAACAGTGACTGTTTCGGGCGGCGAGGCCAGGGAAACGGCGCGGGCGCTGGCGCGGAGCGAAGGCATTTTCGGCGGCTTTTCGGCCGGGGCCAATGTCGCCGCGGCGGCGCGGCTTCTGGCGGGGCCCGAGGCCGGCGGCACCGTCGTCGCCATCATCTGCGACAGTGGCCTCAAGTATCTTTCGACCGATCTGTGGGAGGCATAGATGGACCCGGGCAACGGCATGAAGGCGCTGGTCAAGGCGAAGCCCGAAGAGGGCCTCTGGATGGAGCGCCGCCCGGTGCCCGAGATCGGGCCCGACGATGTGCTGATCCGCATCCGCAAGACCGGCATCTGCGGCACCGACATCCACATCTGGAACTGGGACGACTGGGCGGCGCGGACGGTGCCGGTGCCTTTGGTCACCGGCCACGAGTTCGCGGGCGAGATCGTCGAGATTGGGCGCGACGTTAAGGACCTGAAAGTCGGGCAGCGCTGTTCGGGCGAGGGGCATCTGATCGGGCATCAAAGCCGGCAGAGCCGGTCGGGACGCTTCCACCTTGACCCCGACACGCGGGGGATCGGGGTGAACGAGCCGGGGGCCTTCGCCGAGTATCTGCGGCTGCCGGCCTTCAACGTGGTGCCGCTGCCCGACGAGATCGACGACGAGATCGGCGCGATCCTCGACCCGCTCGGCAACGCCGTCCACACCGCGCTGAGCTTCGATCTGATCGGCGAGGATGTGCTGGTGACCGGCGCGGGGCCGATCGGGATCATGGCGGCTGCGGTGGCCCGGCATGTGGGGGCGCGGCATGTGGTGATCACCGACGTGAACCCCGCGCGGCTGGAGCTGGCGGCGAAGGTGGCGGATGTGGTGCCGGTGAACGTAGCCGAGGGAGACCTGAAGGAGGTGATCGCGCGGCTGAAGCTCGCCCAGGGGTTCGACGTGGGGATGGAGATGTCGGGCAACCAGCGGGCGCTCGACCAGATGGTGGAAAGCCTGGTGATGGGCGGGCGGATCGCCATGCTGGGCATTCCGCCGGGGAAAAGCCCGGTGGACTGGTCGCGCATCGTCTTCAAGGCGATCACCATCAAGGGCGTCTATGGCCGCGAGATATTCGAGACCTGGTACAAGATGATCGCAATGCTGACGAACGGACTGGACGTGCGGGCGGTGATCACCCACCGGTTCGGGGTGGACGCGTTCCGCGAGGGCTTCGCGGCGATGCGGTCGGGGGCGTCGGGCAAGGTGGTGCTGGACTGGGGCTGAGTGCGGCGCCCGCAGTTGTGCTGCCGCGCGGCCCCGCATAGCGTCGCGCGGCATGGTGACCCGCCCCGGAACCCCTTTCGACGCCTTCATCGCCCCGGCGCGGGCGCGGCCGCAGATGTGGCGGCTGATCCTGGGTTCGGTTCTGGCAATCGGGGTCTATCTCGGCCTTTTCGCGGCGGCGGCGGCGCTGGTCGTGCTGCATTACGGCGTTTTCGCCGCCGGCATCCTGACGGCGCTGGTCAAGGGCATCGGACCGGGCGGCGTGCTGATGCTGCTGTGCAGTTTCGCGGGCCTTGCGGCGGGGGCGGTGATCTCGGCGCGCCTGCTGCACGGGCGGCGGGCGGGCACGCTTTTCGGGGCGGCGTTACGGCCGGTCGCGGCGGATTTGCTGCGGGCGGTGGGGGCGGCGGGGGCCGTGGGCGGCGGGGCGGCGCTGCTTTGGGTCCTGCCTGCCGGGGACGCGGCGGCCAATCCGGGGCGGGCGGCGCTTTGGCTGTTCTATCCGTTCGCGGCTTTGGCCCTGCTGGTGCAGGTCACCGCCGAAGAGATGGTCTTCCGCGGCTACCTCATGCAGCAGCTTGCCGCCAGATTCGCCCCGCGTGCCGTCTGGATGGGGATTCCCGCCGCGCTATTCGCGCTTGCACACTACGCGCCGGAGACTTACGGGGCGGCCGCCTGGGCGGTGGTGGCCTGGGCGGGGCTTTTCGGGATTCTGGCCGCCGACCTGACCGTGAGGACCGGAAACCTGGGCGCCGCCATCGGCTTTCACTTCGCCAACAACGCGCTGTCGCTGTTCGTGGTGGGAGCGCGGGGCAACATGGATGCGCTGGCGCTCTGGTCGGTACCATTCGAATCCGGATCACTGTCCGGCGCGCTGCCGATGCTGGCGGCCGACGCGCTGGCCATCGTGATCGCCTGGCTCGCGGTGCGGCTGGCGCTGCGGGTTTAGGCCTGCCGAAACGGGGAACGGCAGGGAATCATCGCCGAAAGCCGCAATTTCGGGTAGGCTGCGCGCCAGGGTGTCTGGAAGGGGTGACGCGATGCGCGTGCTGCCGGGACTGGGCTTTTGCATTGCGGCTTTCGTTTCGGGAGCGTCGGCACAGGACGACCCGAACTGGAATTTCCCCAATCCTTTCCGCGAGGAACTCCTGGCGGGAAACTGCGCGAATTTCCAGGCGATGATGCAGCAGGCGGACCCGTCGGCGATGCAGGCGCTGGCGGGGTTCTGGGGCGGAACCTCGATGATTCCCGGCACGCCCGGCATCATGCCCGACACGCCGATCCAGTTCCGGGTGCAGAACGACGCGGGCGGCAATTTCCAGGTCGAACGCTACGGCTGCTTCGCGATGGAATCGGTGGCCGGCATGCCGTCGCTTGGCCAGTCCTGCTCGACCTCGATGCTCTACGGGCAGTTCGCGGCGCGCTGGGCGGACCAGTCGACGGTGGTGGTGGCGACGATGACCCGGGGGACGCATTTCACCGGGGCGCCGATCCCGCCGAACTGCGGCATCGCCTACTACCAGTTCCTTGACGCCAATACGCTGGTCGACCAGGCGGGCAACCGGCAGGGCCGCATCCAGAACTGAACGCCGCAGGTCAGATCCCCGCGTACCAGTCGTAGCCCCGGTCGGCCCAGTAGCCGCCGTTGCCGTCGCCGTAGCCCGCAAGGCTGTCGGCCAGTTCGATCGTGTGGATGTACTTCGCCATCTTGTAGCCAAGCTGCCGTTCCACCCGGACACGGAGGGGCGCGCCGTTCTCGACAGGCAGCGCGCGGTCGTTCAGCCCGTAGGCGAGGATGGTCTGCGGGTGGCGGGCGTCGGTCAGGTCGATGGATTCGTAGTATTTCACCGACCCTGACAGGCTGCGTTCGATGGTGTCGAAGCAGCGGAAGACCACGTAGCGCGCGGCGGGCTTCGGCACAGCGCGGTCGAGGACCATCGACAGCCGCACGCCGGTCCATTTCGCGATGCAGCTCCAGCCTTCGACGCAGTCGTGGCGGGTGATCTGGCTTTGCGCCGGCATGGACTCGATTTCTGCACGTGTAAGCGTCAGCGGCCGGTTCACCAGACCGGTCACCGTCAGCCGGTAGTCGGCGAACCCGGCGGAGGCGAGGCTGCGGTAGTCGTCGTCGGCCGGATTCGTCACGCCGTTCGGGCGCATCCCCTGGCGGATGTCGGCCCTCGTGTATTCCGGGGCCAGCGTGTGCCCGCCGCCGATCAGCCTTTGCACCCGGTAGGTCAGGCTGTTCGCGCGGCCCATCGCCGTGATCGCCCCGGGCCGGTCGTCCAGTATCCTGCAGCCCGAAAGGCCCAGCGTCGCGGCCCCGATCAGACCCTGTTTCAGCACAAACCGCCGGTTCATCGCGTATCCTCCTCTTCGCGATCGGTCCGGTACCAGCCGGTGACGATCGAGCGGATTTCGTTGAAGGGCCCGGCGGCGAGGATCATCGCCATGTGGACCAGGAAGAACAGGACCAGCGCCGCCATCACCACGAAGTGGATCGTCCGCGCCGTCTGCCGCCCGCCGAAAAGTTCCGGCAGCCAGGGCGCAAAGGCGTTGAAGCCGGGGCTCATGCAGAGGCCGGTCAGGATCATCAGCGGCAGGGTCACGAACAGCACGCCGGCATAGGCCAGTTTCTGCAGCACGTTGTAGCTTGCGGTGTGGTGGAACCTGAGCCGGGCATGGTCGGCGATGTCTCGCGGCAGGGCGCGCAGGTCGGCCAAAGTCGGGACCAGCTGGCGCAGGTGCCCGTTCCGGGCGCTTGCCGCCAGCCAGAGGGCGAGCGCGCCGACCAGCAGCCAGGCGAAGAAGAAGTGGATCACCCGGCCGGTGGCGAGGCTTGTGTAGGACGGGATCGTCAGCGCCGCCGGAAAGGCCCGCGCCTCGCCGCCCGACAATCCGAGCAGGCCGGTCGTGTCGAATTCGGCCCCGAAGACCCGGGTGATCCCGCGTGTGCCGCTTTCGTCGGTGCCGATCCTGAGGACGGCGTTGTCGAATGCGAACCCCGTCTGGTCGCCGATGCCCAGTTCGGGATGCGCGTTGAAAATCTGCAGCCCGGTCAGAAGCAGAAAGAACAGGCTGACTGCCCAGACCCAGTGCGTCACCCGCGTCACCGCCCGCTGGCGGTAGATGAGCGGCCCCTTTGCCCCGTGCCGCATCGCGCTTCCCCTTGCCGTGGCGCCTGAGCGCGCCTGCCGATACAGGTTGTACGGACCGCCCCGGGCGAAAGTTGCATCCCCGTCCGCGCGATTGCATTTCAGGGCCCCCCCGCCTATTTCAGGCCGCACGCGGTGAGCGGACCGGGGCCGGGAGTCGAGCGCATGAACTGGATCACCAACTACGTCCGGCCGAAGATCAACTCGCTTTTCTCGCGCCGCGAGGTGCCCGATAACCTGTGGACCAAGTGCCCGGAATGCGGAACGATGCTGTTCCACCGGGAACTGGCCGACAACCTGAACGTCTGCACGAACTGCGACCACCACATGGCGATCGCGCCGCGCGACCGCTTCGCCCAGCTTTTCGATGCGGGGGTGTTCACCGAGGTGAAGGTGCCCGAGCCGCTGGTCGACCCGCTGCATTTCCGCGACCAGAAGCGGTACCCCGACCGGCTGAAGGCGGCGCAGAAGGAAACCGGCGCAAAGGACGCGATGCTGGTGGCCGAGGGCGAGATCGGCCGTACGCCGGTGGTCGCTGCGGCCCAGGACTTCAACTTCATGGGCGGCTCGATGGGGATGTTCGTCGGCAACGCGATCATTGCGGCGGCCGAACGCGCGGTGCGGCTGAAGCGGCCGCTGATCCTGTTTTCCGCCGCCGGCGGCGCGCGGATGCAGGAAGGCATCCTGTCGCTGATGCAGATGCCGCGCACCACCGTGGCGGTCGAGATGCTGCGGGAAGCGGGTCTGCCCTACATCGTCGTCCTCACCCACCCCACCACCGGCGGCGTGACGGCGAGCTATGCGATGCTGGGCGACGTTCAGATCGCCGAGCCCAACGCGCTGATCTGTTTCGCCGGCCCCCGCGTCATCGAACAGACGATCCGGGAAAAGCTGCCCGAAGGCTTCCAGCGCGCAGAGTATCTGCTGGATCACGGGATGCTCGACCGGGTGACGCACCGCAAGAAGCTGCGCGACGAGCTGATCGCCATCGTCCGCATGCTGACCGGCATGAGCGCCCCGGTGAAGGGCGACCTGCCGAAGCCCGAGGGTGCCAAGGCAGAGGGGGCGAAGGCCGACGGGGTCAAGGCGGACGGGGCAGCGAAGCCCGCGCCGCAGCCGGCCGCCGCGAAGTAGCCTATGGCAGGGGATCCGTCCGACCGCATCCTCGCCCGGATGATGTCGCTGCACCCGAAGATCATCGACCTGACGCTCGACCGGGTCTGGCGGCTGCTCGAGCGGCTCGGCCACCCGGAACGCGCGCTGCCGCCGGTGATCCACATCGCCGGGACGAACGGCAAGGGCTCGACCCTCGCGATGATCCGGGCGGGGCTGGAGGGGGCGGGGAAGGTGGCGCACGCCTATACCTCGCCGCATCTGGTGCGCTTCCACGAACGGGTGCGGCTGGCGGGCGCGCTGATCGCCGAGGCGCATCTGGCGGAGGTTCTGGAGGAATGCGAGGCGGCGAACGGCGGCGAGCCGATCACCTATTTCGAGATCACCACCTGCGCGGCGCTTCTGGCCTTTGCCCGCACCCCGGCCGACTACACCTTGCTGGAGGTGGGTCTTGGCGGGCGGCTTGATGCCACGAACGTGGTGGACCGGCCGCTTCTGACCGTCATCACGCCGGTGTCGATGGACCACGAGCAGTACCTTGGCGACACGCTGGCGAAGATCGCGGGGGAAAAGGCCGGGATCATCAAGCGCGGGGTGCCGCTGGTCGTGGGACCCCAGCACCCCGACGGGCTGGAGGTGATCGAGGCCAAGGCGGCGCGGCTGGGCGCCCCGCTCCTCGCCTTCGGCCAGCACTGGCGGTCGTGGGAGGAACGCGGGCGCCTCATCTTCCAGGACGATCACGGGTTGCTCGATCTGCCGCCGCCGGTCCTGCCCGGGCCGCACCAGTTCGACAACGCAGGCGCGGCGCTGATGGCGCTGCGGCATCTGGGGTTCGGCGAGGCGGCCTGCGAGGCGGCGGTGACGCGGGCGGAGTGGCCGGCGCGGATGCAGCGGCTGGCGCGGGGGCCGCTCGCGCTGGCGGCGGGGCGGTGCGAGCTGTGGCTCGACGGCGGGCACAACCCGGCGGGGGGCGAGGCGGTGGCGGCGACGCTGGCGCGGATGGCGGCGAAGCCCACGCATCTGGTGACGGGGATGCTGAACACCAAGGACATCGCGGGCTACCTCCGCCCGCTTGCGGGGCGCGCCGAAGGCCTGACGGCGGTGGCGATCCCGGGCGAGGCGAACGCGCTGCCGGCCGAGGCCGTGCGCGACGCCGCACTGGCGGCCGGGTTCGCCCGGGCCGACACCGCAGCGACGGTGGCAGAGGCCGTCGCCGCCACCGCCGCCCGCCACCCCGGCGCGCGCATCCTGATCTGCGGCTCGCTCTACCTGGCCGGGCGGGTGCTGGCCGAGAACGGCTGAGGCCGCCGTACCGCGTGACTCCGGACGCCCTCACCGCACAGACCGGGTGCAGGATCGCACCTGCCCAAGCGGCCGCCCCGATGCTATCTGGCGGACGCGAAACGGAAAGGACCGCGCCATGACCTTCGAGATGGGGATCGACACTTTCGGCGACGTGACGCTGGCGCCGGACGGCACACCCGATCCGCACGATCTGGTGCTGCGCAACGTGGTGGAGGAGGCGGTGGTGGCCGATCAGGCGGGGCTCGACTTCATCGGGCTCGGCGAACACCACCGGACGGATTTCGCCATCTCGGCCCCGGAAATCGTCCTGGCGGCCATCGCCGCGCGCACCAGCCGGATCAAGCTGGGCACGGCGGTCACGGTGCTGTCCTCGGACGATCCGATCCGGGTCTTCCAGCGGTTCTCGACGCTCCACGCCATCTCGAGCGGCCGCGCCGAGGTGATCCTTGGCCGGGGGTCCTTCACCGAAAGCTTTCCGCTGTTCGGTTACGACCTGCAGGACTACGAGGTGCTGTTCGAGGAAAAGCTCGACCTCTTCGTGAAGGTCCTGCGGAACGAAGAGGTGTCTTGGCAGGGCACCACGCGGGCGCCGCTGACCCGCCAGCGCGTCTATCCGAGCCTCGGCGCGCCGCTGCCGGTCTGGGTGGGCGTCGGCGGCAGCCCG
Organism: Paracoccaceae bacterium; assembly: GCA_046155885.1. Classification (GTDB taxonomy): domain Bacteria; phylum Pseudomonadota; class Alphaproteobacteria; order Rhodobacterales; family Rhodobacteraceae; genus JAOADN01. Next base: position 18,125 of record JBJXFU010000016.1, on the reverse strand, counting down.
GAATCGATCATCCGGGCGGTGCGGCATGAACTGCCGGTGATGCTGGCGGTGATCGGCGGCCCGGCCTCGCGCTTCCGGCCCTTCGTCGATCTCTGGCACCGGGCCTGGACGCAGGTGGGCAAGCCCGCGCTGCCCATCGGCCTGCATTCCCACGGCCATGTCGCGCCGACCGACGACGAGGCGATGGAGACGGTCTGGCCGCACTACCGGGCGATGTTCAACCGGATCGGGCGCGAGCGGGGCTGGCCGCCGGTCAGCCGCGAGCAGTTCGAAAGCGAGGTGCGGACGGGCAGCCAGTATGTGGGCGCGCCCGAAACCGTCGCGCGGCGGATCGCGGCGGCGGTGACGGCCCTGGGGGTGGACCGGTTCGACATGAAGTATTCCACCGGCGGCATGCCGCACGACCTGATGGTGCGCTCGATCGGGCTTTACGGAGAAAAGGTGGTTCCGATGGTGCGGGACATCCTGTCGGGCGCGAAGGCGGCGTGAGGGAACGCTGGCGCGAGCGCGGGTTCGCGGTCAGAAAGGCGCCTCGTACGATTTCGGGCGGGCGCTGGCCGGGTGAGACAGGTGTTCCACCACGCTCATGATCCGGTGTTCGTTGACCTGGCACTCGTTGCAGGGGCGGCAAAACAGAAGTTCCGACTTGGCCCGGTGCGCGCCGCCACCCACGGGCGGCGACAGTTGCAGCCGCCCTTCGGCGGTCAGGTATTTCTGAATGTCGGGGTCGGCTGCGGCGCCGTGCCAAATCGTCGTCATGCCGGTGACCCCTCCTCCGTGGAGCGCCGCGTCCATAAGCGCTTTCGGCTCGGAGCAGTTCCAATTGCCGGTCCCGAGCGGCGGGCCGAACGCCTTCTGCAGGTCGGTCTGCAGAGCATCCACCATCGGACCCTGCTGAGCGGCGAGCACCTGTGTCCGCTTCGCCTTGCGGAGTTCGAGAAAGTCGCGGATCATGTCCAGATCCCGGGTCGTTACACTGTTGGCGCCGATCGGCGCGTGCATCCCGAACTTGGCAAGCTGGGCCTGCATGCCGAGCGGATGGTGACGGGCGATGGTTCGCTGACGCGCTGCGGCGGTCTCGGCTTCCCAACTCGATACCCTCACTTCGGCCCGGCGGACCGCGCTGTCCGTCAAATCGTTATGGCCAAGCCCAAGGGCTGCCTCGAGCTGCGCCGCGACCGCCGGCCGGTTCCCGGAAAGGCCGATGAAGAACCGCCCCGACCGGCTGGTGACGGCCGACACCATGAACCCGCGGGCTATGGTCAGGCCTCTGAGTGCGCGCTCGGCCAGAAAGCCCGCGTCGTCGCTTTCGATCGTCCGCCTAGGGAATTTGAGGCTCATGACGGCACGCTTTCGGGCAGGAAGATTCGCTGGCGCGATGCGGTCCACATCGGACCCGCAAGCCGCGCGCGGCCCGCCGACGATAGCGGACAACCCGAGCCAGGCAAGCGGATTTCGCATCCTGGTTGTGCGGCCCCCCTCCTTCCCCCCGCCAGCCCCATCCCCTATCCTCGCGGCCGACCCGACCCGACCCGACCCCACGCCCCGGAGCCAAAGCCCCATGACCCAGCGCCTGCACCTCGTCTTCGGGGGCGAACTGAAGGACCCCACCAAAACCGCCTTCAAGGACCCTTCGGCCCTGCACATCGTCGGCATCTTCCCCGACTACGAAAGCGCTATGGCCGCCTGGAAGGCCGAGGCGCAGCGGACAGTGGACAACGCCCACATGCGCTATTTCATCGCGCACCTGCACCGCCTGCGCGACGAAGCGGCGCCCGGCGGGCCGACCGAAGCGCTCGGCGGTTAGGCGCGGCAGCGGGGCATGGCCTTTTCGCCCGGCCTCGCGCTGCAGCTTGTCCTCGCCGCCGGCGGACGGCCCCGTGCCGCCGACCGCCCGCCCCGGCCGGAAGGGCGGCTGATCTGGATGCACCTTGCGCCCGGCGCCATGCCGGGGCCCTTCGGGCAGCTCGCCCGGCGGCTGCTGCGCGACAGCGGGGCGAAGACGCTTCTGGCGACGGGCGAGACCGGGGCGCCCGACGCGGCGGCCTTTCCGCCCGGCAGTCTGACCGGCACCGTGACGGTGCGGCGGACCGGGGCAGTGAAGGACGCGCTGGCGCATTGGGCGCCCGACCTGATCGTGCTGGCCGGCAGCGACCTGCCGCCGGCGCTGATCGTGGCGGCGCATGGCGCGGGGGTGCCGCTGGTGCTGGCCGGCCTGCGCCTCCGCCGCCGCGACATGGCCCGCTGGCGGCTCTGGCGCGGCAGCTTCGCGGCGCTGGCCGGCCGGCTCGACCGCATCTTCGTGCGCGACCATGACAGCGCCCTGCGGCTGATCCGGCTGGCCGGAACCGGCGCGGCGCCGGTCGTCGCCGGCCCCATCGAGGAAACCGCCGATCCGCTCCGCGCCGCCGAGGCGGAACGCGATGCAATGGCGCGGGCGGTCGGCACGCGGCCGGTCTGGTTCGCCGCGGGGGTTCCCGAGGCCGAGGAAGAGGCGGTGATCGCCGCGCACACGCTATCGCTGCGGCTGGCGCACCGGATGCTTCTGATCCTGCTGCCCGCCGACCCGGCCCGCGCCCCCCACCTGGCCGAGCGCGCCGCGCGCGAGGGCTGGACGGTCAGCCTGCGGACGGGCGAAGGCGAACCCGCTGCCGATGCCGAGGTCCTGATCGACGACGGTGAGGGCGAGTACGGGCTGTGGTACCGGCTGGCGCCTGTCAGCTTCATGGGGGGCACGCTGAGCGTCGGGTCGGTGCGCAATCCGATGGAGGCGGCGGCGCTGGGTTCGGCGATCCTCGCGGGGCCGGCGGCAGGAGGGTTCGCGGGGGCCTATGCGCGACTTTCGGCGGCGCGGGCCTTCCGGGCCCTGCGGACGCTGTCCGATCTGGCGGACGGGGTGGGCGAGCTGATCGCCGCGGACCGGGCGGCGACGCTGGCGCAGAACGCCTGGGCGGCCTCGACAAGCGGCGTCGAATCGGCCGACCGCATCTCGGGCGCGGTGGCCGCGCTGATGGCGGCGCGGGCGGGGGCGCCGGGTGGAGGGCAGGGCGGGGCACAGGCGGGGGCGGCGAAGCCTGTCGGGCGAAATGAAACCCGGGCGCGGCCCCAGATGGCTGCGGAGGCTCAGGCCCCGGGTGCCCCGGCTTCGCGTGCCCCCGCTCTGCAGGCCAGGGCGGCGTCGAAACCGGAAAGCGGCGGCTGATGCGCGCGCCGGCCTTCTGGTCGAACCCGCCCGATACGCCGGGGGCGATGGCCCGGGCGCTGGCGCCGCTCGGCCGGCTTTACGCGCTGGCCACCGCGCGCCGGGTCGCGAAGGGCCCGGCGGGTGGCGTCGCCGTGCCGGTGATCTGCGTCGGCAACCTGACGGCGGGGGGTGCGGGCAAGACGCCCACGGTGATCGTGCTGGCCGAGCGGCTGGCCGCCCGGGGGATCGCGGCGCATGTCGTCTCGCGCGGGTACGGCGGCACATTCCGAGGACCGGTCCGGGTGGACCCGGCGCGGCATGTCGCCTCCGAGACGGGCGACGAGCCGCTGCTTCTGTCGGCTTTCGCGCCGACCTGGGTGGCGCGCGACCGGCTCGCCGGCGCGCGGGCGGCGGTGGCGGCGGGGGCGGGGGCGATCCTCCTGGACGACGGGTTCCAGGACCCCGCGCTGGCCAGGGACGCCGCGATCCTCGTCGCCGACGCCATGGCGGGTTTCGGCAACGGGCTCTGCATTCCGGCGGGGCCGCTGCGCGAGCCGGTGGCGGCGGGGCTGGCGCGGGCCGACCTTCTGCTCACCCTGGGCGATCCGGCCGAGCAGGCCGCGTTCGGCCGGCTCTGGGGCGCGGGCCGTGGCCTTCCCCGGGCCGAGGGCGCGCTGGTGCCGCTGCAGACCGGCATGGACTGGCAGGGCCTGCGCGCCTTCGCCTTCGCCGGGATCGGGCGGCCGGAGAAGTTCTTCGCCTCGCTTCGGGCGCTTGGCGCCGAGGTGGTGCGGGCCGAGGCGCTGGACGACCACGCCGCACTGCCGCCATCGCTGATGCGGCGCTTCGCCGCCGAGGCGCGTGCCATGGGGGCGCAGCTTGTCACCACCGAGAAGGACGCGGTCCGCCTCTCGCCGGCTTTGCGGGAAGGGGTGCTGGTGCTGCCGGTGCGGCTGCGGCTGGCGGACTGGGGGCCGGTGGACCGGGTGCTGGAGCGGGCGATGGGCACGAAGGGGCGGGGGTAGGCCCCCGGCCGGGGTGTTCCCCCCAAGCCCCGGCCCCCGGCCCGGCCCCTGAGGTCGCCTGCCCCGTCCCTTGCCTCATCGCCCCGGCTTGCGTATATCGCCCCGCATGCGGCGCATCTTCGACATGGACGACCGGGCCCGCCTGCCCTGGCGCTTCTACGGTGCCGCGCGGGGCATCCTCGCGCGCCTCTGACGCCGGCCCGCCGCGATGCGCGGCCCTTCGCCCTGTCCGCCACCCCACCGAAGACCGAGACCGCCATGACCCAAGCCCGCACGCTCTACGACAAGATCTGGGACGCCCACCTGGCCCATCAGGCCGAAGACGGCACCTGCCTTCTCTATATCGACCGGCACCTGGTGCACGAGGTCACCAGCCCGCAGGCTTTCGAAGGCCTCAGGCTGACCGGCCGCAAGGTGCGCGCGCCGGAAAAGACCATCGCGGTTCCCGACCACAACGTCCCCACGACGGCCGGCCGCGACAAGCACATCGACAACGAGGAAAGCCGCATCCAGGTCGAGGCGCTGGACCGGAACGCCCGCGACTTCGGCATCCACTACTACCCCGTTTCGGACATCCGGCAGGGCATCGTCCACATCGTCGGCCCCGAACAGGGCTGGACGCTGCCGGGCATGACCGTGGTCTGCGGCGACAGCCACACCGCGACGCACGGGGCTTTCGGGGCGCTGGCGCACGGCATCGGCACGTCGGAGGTGGAGCATGTGCTGGCCACCCAGACGCTGATCCAGAAGAAATCGAGGAACATGAAGGTCGAGGTCACGGGCTCGCTGAAGCCCGGGGTCACCGCCAAGGACATCACGCTTTCGGTGATCGGCCAGACCGGTACCGCCGGCGGCACCGGGCATGTGATCGAGTATTGCGGCCAGGCGATCCGCGAGCTGTCGATGGAAGGCCGGATGACCGTCTGCAACATGGCCATCGAAGGCGGCGCCCGCGCCGGCCTGATCGCGCCCGACGACAAGACCTTCGCCTATGTCATGGGCCGCCCGCACGCACCGAAGGGCGCCGTCTGGGACACGGCGTTGGCCTGGTGGCAGACGCTCTGTACCGACGAAGGCGCACATTTCGACAAAGAGGTGATTCTGCGCGGCGAGGAAATCGCGCCGGTTGTGACCTGGGGCACCTCGCCCGAGGACGTGCTGCCGATCACCGGGATTGTCCCCGATCCGGAGACATTCACCGGCGGCAAGGTCGAGGCGGCGCGCCGGTCGCTGGACTACATGGGGCTGAAGCCGGGGCAGCGGCTGCAGGATATCGAGATCGACACGGTGTTCATCGGGTCCTGCACCAACGGCCGGATCGAGGACCTGCGCGCGGCGGCGGCGATCCTGAAGGGCCGCAAGGTGCGCGACGGCCTCCGCGCGATGGTGGTGCCGGGTTCCGGCCTGGTGCGCAAACAGGCCGAGGAGGAAGGGCTGGCACGCATCTTCATCGACGCGGGCTTCGAATGGCGGCTGGCAGGCTGTTCCATGTGCCTGGCCATGAACCCCGACCAGCTTTCCCCCGGCGAACGCTGCGCCGCCACCTCGAACCGCAACTTCGAGGGCCGGCAGGGCCGGGGCGGACGGACGCACCTGATGAGCCCGGCGATGGCGGCGGCGGCGGCGGTGACGGGGCGGCTTACGGATGTGCGGGTGCTGGGGCCTGCGGCCTGACGCTTCGGTTCGGAGCGCCGGCGGAGCGGGGTCGGGAAAGGCCGGCGCGGCGCCCGGGGCCGGGGCACGCCCGCCCCGGCTGTTGCGGCGCTGGAAACGGTCACCCGCCTGAAGCTTTCGTCCCTTGGCGCCTTTCCTCTTCGTCACAATTGCGGTATCAATGTGACGGGTCCGCCCCATTATGGGCGCGGTGGTGTCACGGTGGTGTCGGAAATGCGGCTGTCAGTCCTTTCTTTCGTCGTCGGCCTCGCGCTGGCGTTCGGCCCTGCCCGGGCGGCCACGGTCGATGCGCTGGCCGCACCCGCCGCGCAGGGGCTTTCCTTCACGCAGACGGCACCGCTCAACGTGTCCTCCGCCGGCCGGCTGATCCTCGGCACGCTCGGCGTGGCCAGCGGCGGGATCATCGGCGACGTGAACACGCTCAACCTGTCGATCGCGGGCGTGGCGGGCAAGACGCCCTTCGTGCTCGACCTGATCTACCAGTTCACGAAGACCGCCGGGAAGCCGAAGTTCATCGCGATCACCTCGCTTCTGGCGCAGCCGCTTTCGGTGAAGAGCGGCAAGTACGTCTACACGATTTCGGTCGACGGCTTCGTCGAGGCGCTGGGCGCTTCGGTGATGGCCAGGTTCAATCCGCCGAAACCGGGGAATTCCCGGTCGCTGCTGCTGCAGGGCAACGTGACCGTGGCCGAGGCCGCGCCGGTGCCGCTGCCGGCCGCGGGGCTGGTGCTTCTGGGCGCGCTCGGCGCGATCGCGATGATCCGGAGGCGGCCGGCCTGACGGTGACGCGGAAGCGCGGATACCCAAGGCCCCGCCCGGCGCGGGGCCTTTTCGTTTCCCCGCCAGCTTGCTGGCTCCTTTCCCTTGGGCTATTTTCCGACCCTGACCGAAGACGGAGGCCCCCATGCAGCCCTTCACGACCCTGACCGGCATCGCCGCGCCCATGCCGCTGGTCAACATCGACACCGACATGATCATCCCCAAGCAGTTCCTGAAGACGATCAAGCGGTCGGGGCTGGGCGTGAACCTCTTCGACGAGATGCGTTTCACGCCCGACGGGCAGGAGATTGCGGACTTCGTGCTGAACCAGTCCGCCTGGCGCAGGGCCGAGATCCTGGTCGCGGGCGACAATTTCGGCTGCGGGTCGAGCCGCGAACACGCGCCCTGGGCGCTTCTGGATTTCGGCATCCGCTGCGTGATCTCGACAAGCTTCGCCGACATCTTCTACTCGAACTGCTTCAAGAACGGCATCCTGCCGGTGGTACTGCCGCAGGCGGCGGTCGATCACCTGATGGACGACGCGAGGAAGGGCGCCAACGCCCGCATTTCCGTCGATCTGGCCGCGCAGACGGTGACGTCCGCCGACGGGACCATCTTCGCCTTCGACGTCGATCCCTTCAAGAAGCACTGCCTGATGAACGGCCTGGACGATATCGGGCTGACGCTGGAAAAGGCCGCGTCGATCGACGCCTTCGAGAAGACCGCCGCAATGGCCCGCCCTTGGGTCTGACCCGGCCCTAACCCACCATATCTGGGGGCCGCCTTCGGGCGGCCCTTTGTTTTCCGGGGGTTAGGCCGCAGATCGGCGCGGAAAATGATGCATTGCCGCACCAGTAATTCCACGAAAACGCCTGAATGCGCTGGTTAAGGTTAACAGCGCGTTGCCTTGGGGAGATGGATGTGGGCAGAACTGTGTCAGAATTGAGGCAGCCTGCCACAATTGGCGGGGTCAACGCGGAACAGCGGACCGGCATCGTACCGGTCGCGGCCAGGTTGAGGGACGAATAGCGGTGATCTCGCGGTACACAGGCGCATTCGTGCGGGCGGTGCTGGTGATGGTGCTGATCGCCACACCATCGCTGATGCTGCCAGGCGTGACGCATGACACCACCCAGATCGTCGCGCTCGTCGCGCTTTTCGCCGCCGCGCTGACCTTTTTCGAATATGCGTCCACCTATCCCGGCCTGGTGGAATTCCGCGACGCGCCGCCCTTCAACCGCCTGCGCTTCCTGTCGCTTTTCACCACCGTCCTGCTCTTGTCCGCGATCGTCCGCGGGCAGGCCGAACCGACGACGCTGTCGAGCTTCATCGAGGTGCTCGGCAACCGGCTGGGCGAGGCGATCGACGTGCCCTATTCGCCGGTGCGCCTGGTGGTGCTGATGCTGCCGCCGGACATGAGCCTGGAACACCTGATGATCGTGCGCACCTCGGCCGGGATCAGCTACATGATCTCGATGCTGACGCTGGTGATCTTCGTCCTGTCGCTGCGCTTCCTCGGCTGGCCGAACCGCATGGGGTCGTTCAACGTCTGGATCAACCTGCCGACCTTCGACCCCACGACCGGGGGCGACGTGGTGGAGCGCCTCCATCGCGACGCCATGTTCAACATCGCGCTGGGGTTCCTGCTGCCCTTCCTGATCCCCGCCGCCGTGCGGCTCGCCGCGCTGGCCTTCGAGCCGGTGACGCTGGAAAGCTCGCAGACGCTGATCTGGACGATGACCGCCTGGGCCTTCCTGCCCGCCTCGCTGTTCATGCGCGGCATCGCCATGCACCGCATCGCCGGGATGATCGCCGACAAGCGGAAGATGAACACCATCGCCGCCGACGCGGACCTGTTGCCGGCGTAGGGCTGGCGTTCTGTCTGGTGGTCGGGAAAGCATGAAGGGCGGCCTGCGACTCTGAGACCTTTCCTGCCGGCGCACGCAACCCCTTGCGATAACACGCGCGCCAGAGCCCTTTTCTTTCTTTCTTTCTTCCCGCCCCCACCCCCCACCGCCCCCCTGCCCGGAACAGCCGCGAGAGCCACCCGGGCGGCGCCCGACCGCCCGCCCGATTGCGTTCGGCGGCGGGCGCCACCGCACCGGCGGTCTGCGAGAAGAACGGCAGGGTTGGAGGCACCATAAAGCGCGGACCGAAGCCGTCGGGGCGCCCACCCGCGGCCGGGCGCCGCCCTCTGGTGCGCGGGGGCGGTGAAGGGCGATTCAGGAAGAACGCAAACCGCTCTCGCCAATTGAGCGAATGGGGGCGGCGGCGGTTGGCGGGGTACCCCGCCCTACGGGAGTGTGCGCGGCGTGGCGGACGGGACGATGCGGCGTCGACGCGGCATCATGACGGGCCTTCGAAGGCCCGTTCCGCCGGGATCGCGGGTACTCCCCCCAGGAACTCCGCCCGCACCGCCACCCGCCGCATCGCGCCGCCCTCGCCCTCGACGGTCACCGTGTCGCCTCCGAGAACGACCGACGCCACCGGCTCGCCCGCGGGCCAGCCGATCGCGCCGATGACGTGGCGCACCTCGGCGACCCCGTCCGGCGTCAGCGCCACCGCCCCCGGTCCGCTCAGATCGCCTTCGGAGGACATCCCCAGCATGTACCCGGCCGCCCCTTCCTCGACCCCGAGGCAGCCGAAGTGGCGGCCCGACCAGGGCGCAAAATCGCGCCCGCCGTTCGAATGCCAGAGCATCGTCATCGGCAAGGCCCGGGCGTCCCTGAGCGACAGGTAAAGGTCCCCTTCCACCGGGCGCGTCACCGCCGTCCAGCCAAGGGAATGCCCCCGTTCCTCGATCCCCAGCACAAAATCCTCGTGCCGCGGGTTCCAGGGATAGCCGGTCAGGTCCACCGGCCCGGAAAGCCCCGGAAAGGCCCGGGGGTCGGCGGCGCGCGCCGGATAGCGCAGGGCCGAGCGGCCGCGCACGGGGTCGCTTTCCTGCGGGGTCTTCGGGGTTTCCCAATGCGACTTCGGCGAGCAGCGGATCAGCGCGCCGTTCCGGACCGAGATGTTGGCATGGTTCGCCACGCCGACCCGCCCGGCGCCGCCGATGAAGATGTGGCGCTGATAGACGAAGGGATGGCCGTCGGTGACCGACAGCTCCTTCACCAGCGTCGCGCCGAAGACCGGCCGCGCCAGCACCGCGCGGAGCGCCCCGCCGCCTTCGGCCACCGTCGTCCAAGCGCTGTTCGCAGGCCAGCCATGCAGGGGCGACGCGCCTTCGCTGCCGCCGAAGGGCGCGCAGAAGAAATCGCCCCCGAGCGTCGCCATCAGGGGTGCCGCGTCGGGCGGCATCACCTCGGCCGTTCCGACCCAGGGGGCGCGGTGCAGGGGGGCGATGCGCTGCCCCTGATCCTCGACCTCGAAACCGTCAAGCAGACCGGTCGCGGCGTCGAAACCGAAGGCGACCCCCCTGGCCGAAACCCGTGTCATGCCGCGTGCTCGCCGGTGATGATGCCTTCCACATCCTGGATCGAATAGCGCTTCGGGCTCAGGTCATCGGCCACCACCGCGCCGCGCCGCATCACCACCATCCGGTCCACCACCTGAAAGACATGGTGGATGTTGTGGGCGATGAAGATACAGGAATGCCCGGTGTCGCGCGCGCCCCGGACGAAGCGCAGCACCCCTTGGGTTTCCGCGACGCCGAGGTTGTTGGTGGGCTCGTCCAGGATGATCAGGTCGCTGTCGAAATACATCGCGCGGGCGATCGCCACCGCCTGCCTTTCGCCGCCCGAAAGCGACCCGATGGGCGTGGAAGGGGGGATGTTCTTCGAGATGCCGACGCGCTTCAGAAGCTCGGCCGCCACCTCGTTCATCCGGTCCAGGTCGAGGCGGTCGAGGACCCCCGGCCCCTTGGTGATCTCGCGCCCCAGAAACAGGTTCCGCGCGATGGAAAGCTGCGGGATCAGCGCGCTGTCCTGATAGATCGTCTCGATCCCCGCAGCGATGGCGTCGTTGGTCGAGCGCGGGGTGATTTCGCGGCCCTTGATGTAGATCTGCCCCGAGGTATAGGGCACCGCGCCCGACAAGACCTTGATCAGCGTCGATTTCCCCGCGCCGTTGTCGCCCAGCAGCCCGACGATCTCGCCGCGCATGATCTTCAGGTTGACGTTCCTGAGCGCATGGACGCGGCCGTAGTACTTCTCGATGGCCCGCATCTCGACCAAGGGTGCGTCGGACAGGGCGGCGGGAGGGGTTCCTTCATCGGCCATCGCTCAGTCCCCCGCGTTGTGGCGCCGTTCAAGTGCGGCGTGCAGCGCCATCATCCCCAAGATGATCGCCCCGATGAAGATGTTGTAGGCCAGCCCCGGCACCCCGATCAGCACGATGCCGTTGCGCATCAGCCGCAGGATCAGGACGCCCAGCACGGTGCCGATGATGGTGCCGCGCCCGCCCGCCAGCGCGGTGCCGCCGATCACCACCATAGCGATCACCTCAAGCTCGTAACTGGAGCCCGAGTTGGGGTTGGCGGCCGAGACGCGGATCGAGGATATGGCGCCGGCGAAGGCCGCCATCAGGGCCGAGAGCATGAAAAGGATGGTTTTCACCTGCCGGGTCGGCACGCCGCGGTTGCGCGCCGCGACCGGGTTGCCGCCGGTGGCCTGGATCCAGTTGCCGAACCGGGTGCGGGTGAGGGTGTAGTGGAAGACAAAGGCCAGCAGGATGAACCAGATCAGGCTCATGTAGATGCGCAGCCCGCCGATGTAGAAATCGCCCACCAGCAGCCGCGCGAGCCATTGGTCGCCCGCGTCCCAGGTCCTTTGCGGGAAGCCGTCGGTCAGCCAGAGCGCGGTGCCGCGCACCACCAGCAGCATGCCGAGCGTGACGAGGAACGAGGGGATTTTCAGGCGGGTGACAAGAAGCCCGCTGGCCAGCCCGATGCCCATTGCAACCGCCATCGCCACCAGGAAGGCCGCCGGAAGCGGCATCGTGCCGGTGTTGAAAAGCACCCACATGACCACCGGCGCGAAACCGAAGACCGAGCCGACCGAAAGGTCGAACTCGCCTGCGGTCATCAGCAGCGTCATGGCCAGCGCGATCAGGCCAAGCTCGACCGTGAAGGTCAGCGCGTTGCCGATGTTGGTCAGCGACAGAAAGGCCGGGTTGATCGAGGTGAAGACGATAAGCATCAGGACCAGCAGCACCAGGGGCCCGAGTTCGGGCTTGGCGATCAGCGTCCGGGCAAGGCCGCCTTCCTTGGGGTAGGGGGAATCGGCCGGTGCGGCGGCGGTCGCGGGGTCGGTCATCGGGGGCGGGTGTCCTTGGACTTCTGGCAGGGGTCCCGCCCGCGGCAAAGGGGCCGCAGGCGGAGTGGTCTGGTCAGTTGCCGCCCATGATCTTGGCGTAGACGGGCGCGGTATCCTTCTCGTAGAGCGCGCCGGTGATGATGTTGAAGCCGATCGGGATGCCGTTCGTCTCCATCAGCAGCGCCGACAGGCACATGTAGGACGTGGCCTGCGGGTCCTGCCACATGCCGGCGTTGACGTAGCCTTCGGTCACCGCCCCGGTGGTGTCGAGGCTGTTGCCCCAGCCGACGACCGGGATGTCGCCGGGCTTCAGCCCCGCCTGGTCCCAGACCCGCTTGACCGAGCCGGTCACCATGTCGCCGAGGCCGATCATCGCCTTGATCTTGTCGCGGTTGGCGGTGACGTAGTCGGTCATCCGGGTGATCACCTCGGCCTGGTCGAGCGTGGCGTCGGTGACTTCCCACGTGATGCCGAGCGGTTCGAAGACGGACTTGATGCCCTTCTCTTCCTCGACCCCGTAGGAGGCGCCGGGCACTTCGACCGGCATCCACACGAAGTCGCCCGACTTCACCAGGCCCTTGTCCACCAGGTACTGCGCCCAGGTGCGGCCGACATAGAGCAGGTCACCACCCACGTAGGCGTTCCAGTCGGCCTGCGGGTCAGGTGTGTTGAAGTTGACGATTGGGATGCCCGCCGCGCGGGCCTCTTTCACCGGATCGACCATCGACCCCGGGTCGGGGCTGGTCGAGCAGATGCCGTCCGCACCGGCCGCGATGGCGGCGCGCACGGCTTCCTGCTGGCTGGGCACGTCGCCGGAATGGAAGGAGGTGTTGACGGTGTTGCCCGTCTCGGCCGCCCAGGCTTCGGCGCCTTGCAGGAAGTAGGTCCAGACCGGATCGGCCGGGCCGCCGTGGGAAATCCAGTAGAAGGTCTTCTTGTCCTGCGCGTCGGCGATGCCGGTCGCCAGCGCCAGTACGGCCGCCGCGCCGAGGAATGTCCGTCTGAGCATGTCGTATCCTCCCTTTGGTGATGATGGGCTTGACGCCCTTTGGGGCGGCGGCCGGTTCCTCCGGTCCGCCGGTCGTCTGGTCACCCGCTCCGCCGAACCCCCTTTTCGAGCCCGGACAGGAACGCTTCGTGTTCGCGCGGCGCCATAGCTACTAGATGCCGTTCCTCGGGATAGGCGCCGGAGTTCACGTCCGCGACGAATTCCGAGAAGGCCGCAATGCGCTCGGCCTGAAGCCGGGCATATTCGGCGCGGAAGTCGCGGTAGATCCTGGAATGGCGCGGGATGCGCCCCTCAGTATAGCCGAGGATGTCGTTGGCGAACAGGTACTGCGCGTCGCAGCCGGCCCCGGCGCCCATCGACCAGAGCAGGACCGAGGTGCGCTTGGAGATTTCGGTGGCGACTTCGGGCGGCACCACCTCGATCTCGACGGCGAAGGCGCCGGCGGCCTCGTAGCCCTTCACCTCGTCGAAAAGCCTCAGCGCATCGGCCGCAGTCTTGCCCACGGCGCGGAAGCCGCCGGTCCAGGTGGCCCGCGCCGGGACAAGTCCGACATGGCCGACCACCGGGATGAACTCGCTCGCCAGGTATTCGACCGTCTGCAAGGACCCGGAGCAGTAGACCGCATCGGCCCCCCGGTTCACCGCGTCACCGCTCCAGCGCAGGTAGTCTTCGGGCGTTCCGGCTTCCAGATGCGTCCTGCCGGTCATCGAGAAGACCGATGAAGCTGCCTTGCGGTAGTCGGGGTGCAGCACGATTTCGGCCGGGACCGAGGCGATGTCCACCCCTGCCGCCTCGGCCGCCGCCGCCTCGTCGAGGCTGAAGTAGCGCAGCATGGTCAGCTGCCGCCGCCCCTTCAGCGCACGCAGATCCGCGACCGTGGGCAGTTTCCGCGTGGTCTGTTCCATGCCCGCCATCCCGCGCCCCTCAGCCCGCCGACCGTTCCGGGACGGCGCGGTGCAGGTCTTCCTTGTAGGGCCGTGCGGTCGGGGGCAGCGCGCGGCGCAGATAGTACCCCGCCTCGCGCCGCTGGCGCATCACCGCCCGCCACATCCCCCGATAAGCCGCGAAGATCGACGGATCGGGGTCCGGCAGGTCATGCTTCACCGCCGCGTGCAGCGCGGGCAGCGCGTGGTAGGGCACCATCGGGAACATGTGGTGTTCGACGTGGTAGTTCATGTTCCAGTAAAGCCAGCGGCTGACCGGGTTCATATAGACGGTGCGGCTGTTCAGCCGGTGGTCGAGCACATCCTCGGCCAGCCCGCCATGCTGCAGAAGCCCGGTCATCACCATGTGCCAGCAGCCATAGACGCGCGGGCCGCCGATCAGCAGGAAGGGGATCGCCGAGGCCCAGCCATAGCCGCCCGCCAGCAACGCGAGCGCCGCCAGGACCGTGACGGCGTAGATCGCCATGTGAACCCGCGCCCAGAACACCGCCTTCGGCCATTCGGATTGCGGGATGTAGTCCTTCTCGTCCGCCGAAAGCTCGCCCGAAGCGTTCTTCGCGATGCCCTTCAGCGAATTCCACGCATCCACGACACCCACATAGGCCAGCGCCTTGGCCATCAGCCTGATCGGGTGCATCCAGACGATTTCGGCGTCGCGCCCGACGATGATGGTGTCGGTGTGGTGGCGCGCGTGGCTCCACCGCCAGTTGACCGGGTTCCGCATCACCTGGAAGGACGCGATGTTGTAGACCCAGTCGTTCATCCAGCCCGTTCGGAAGGCGGTGCCGTGCCCGCATTCGTGCCAGCGCGAATCGCAGGCCGAACCGTAAAGGACGCCATAGGCCGGCCAGAAGGGCACCGCCCACCAGGTTCCCCAGAACCAGATGCCGAGGCCCGCGAAGACGGCGTGCAGGGCAAGCCAGAGGATCGTGTCGCGCAGCGCCGGCTGGTCGGACCGCTGCATCAGCGCCTTCATCTCCTTGCGCGGCACTTCCGTATGGTACCACTCCGCTGCCACAAGCCCCGCCTCGACCGCATGGCGGGCCGAGGCGCCGGTCAGCGAGTAGTCGCGGGCGGGAACCGGGCCCGGCGGGAGGCGCGGCGTCAGGTCGGAGTCGAGCGTGGCCATCGGCATCCCGGCTGTGTCGGATTGCCCCAGTCTGGGCCATTCGTGGCAGGCTCACAACTGCACATCCCATCAGATCGCATCAGTCCCGGGGCCCGGACATCTGGTGGGGCAAACGTGGCAACCGGCTGGCAGCGCGGGGAAATCCCTTTGCAAACCCGCAGCGCGCGGGCAAGACTGATGGCCCGATTGCGAAACCCCATCAGCGCCGCTCCCGGCGCTGCGGGACAGGAGCGGGACGCGGATCGTGGGACGCACCACCATCGCCGACATCGCCCGCAAGGCGGGGCTTTCCACCGCGACGGTGGACCGCGTGCTGAACCGCCGTGCCGGCGTCAGCGCGGCGAACCGGCAGCGCGTGGAGCGGGCAGCGAAGGAGCTGGGCTATCTGCCGTCGGAAGGCATGGTGCCGCTGCCGTCGCGCCCGGCGCATCTGGAGTTCTTCATCCCCTTCGTTACCAACGGCTTCATGGCCGATCTCGTGGCGGGGCTGAACGCCTTCGCCGAGTCGCTGCCGCTGGTCGCCTCGTGCAGCGTCACGGCGCTCGACGGGATTGAGCCCGACAGGCTGGTTTCGGCGCTGGAGCGGGTGTCGATGCGGACAAGCGGCGTGGGGCTGGTGGCGATCGACCACCCGAAGACGCGCCACGCGATCCGGCGGCTCTGCGAGGCGGGCATCCGGGTTGTGACCGTCGCGTCCGACGTGCTGTCGACCCCGCGGTCGGCCTATGTGGGGGTGGACAACCTTGTGGCGGGGCGGACGGCGGCGCTGATCCTGGGGCTGATGGCGGGGTCGGGGCGGGGGTCTGTGGGGCTGTTCCTCGGCGCCCGCGCCTTCCACGGCCACCGCGAGCGCGAGATGGGGTTCCGCGCGCTGATGGACGAGCAGTTCCCGCGGCTCAGCATCCTGCCCCCGGTCGAGACGGGCGAGGACAGCGGGCGGTCGCGGGCCGCGATGCTGGGATTGCTGCGCACGGCGCCGGAGCTTGCCGGGGTCTATTGCGTGGGCGCCGGGCGGACCGGGATCGCCGAGGCGATCCGCGACGGGGCGCCGGGGCGGCGGCCCTTCGTGGTGATGCACGACCTGACCGAAAGCACGCGGCAGTGGCTGGCCCATGACATCATCGACGCGGTGATCGACCAGAACGCCCGTTTTGTCGCCGAACAGGCGGTGATCCGGCTTCTGGGTTCCATCGCCACCAACAGCCCGATGCTGGCGCAGAAGGACGTGGAGCCGCGGATCATCCTGCGCGAGAACATTCCGGTGCGGTGAAGGGGGGGCGCGGGCGCATGGCATCCGGGCGGGGGTGTATCCGGGCGGGGCAAGGCCGCCGCCGGCCGCTCTGGACACTGCGCGGGCAGGGCCGTTAACTCGCCCTTGTGCCCCGGGTGAAGGATGCGGACATGGCCCCGACCGATCCTGCCGCTTCCCCGACCCGCCGCCGCATCCGGCACGGCAGCCGGGCCGAGACCGGCCCGGGGTCGAACCCCGGCCGGACGGTGGACTACCGGCATCTGCGCAACCCCTTCCCGCCGGTCAGGATCTTCTCCGACGACCGGATCGCGGCGATCCACGAGGCGGCGCTGAGGGTGCTGGAGGACCTCGGCATCCGCGTCCTTCTGCCCGACGCCCGCGCCATTTTCCGGGCGGCGGGGGCGCTGGTGGACGAGGACACGCAGATGGTGCGGATCGGGCGCGGGATCGTGGCCGCAGCGCTCGCCGCCGCGCCGGGGTCGATGACGCTGAAGGGGGCGGAGCCGGGGCGCGATGTGTTCCTTGGCCCCGACAGCCTGACCTTCCAGCCGGGCGCGGGCTGCCCGCACGCCGCCGACCGCGAACGCGGCCGCCGCCTCGGAACCGAGGCGGACTTCCGCGAGCTTGTCCGCCTGACCCAGGCCTTCGATGTGCTGCACATGGTCCCGCCCCTGATCGAGCCGCAGGACGTTCCCCCGCACTTGCGCCACTACGCGACGATGGACGCGGCGGTGCGGCTTTCCGACAAGGTTCCCTTCGTCTATGCGCGCGGCACGCCGCAGGTCCGGGACAGCTTCGAAATGATGCGGCTTGCCCGGGGACTGAGCGAGGCGGCCTTCGCGGCCGATCCGTGGTGCTACACGGTGATCAACACCAATTCGCCCCGGCAGATCGACATTCCGATGGCGCAGGGGATCATCGACTTCGCCCGCGCCGGGCAGATGTCGGTCATCACCCCCTTCACGCTGATGGGGGCGATGGCGCCGATCACGGTGGCGGGGGCGGTCACCCTCAGCCATGCCGAGGCGCTGGCGGCGATCACGCTGGGCCAGCTGGCGCGGCCGGGGGCACCGATGCTTTACGGCACCTTCACCTCGAACGTCGACATGAAGTCGGGCGCCCCGGCCCTTGGCACGCCCGAGCAGGTCAAGGCGACGCTCGCCGCCGGACAGCTGGCGCGGCTGATCGGCTTGCCGTGGCGCTGCGCGACGGGGTCTGCGGGGGCGGTCAGCGACGTGCAGGCGGCGCACGAGACGCAGTTCGCGCTCTGGGGCTGTCTTCTGGCGGGCGCGAACCTGGTGATCCACGCGGCGGGCTGGCTGGAAAGCGGGCTGACGCTGTCCTACGAGAAGCTGATCACCGATCTGGAGGTGCTGCAGATGATGGCCGAGCTGTGCGCGGCCACCCCGGCGGGCGCCGACGAGATCGGCTTCGAGGCGATCGCCGAGGTGGCGCCGGGGGGGCATTTCTTCGCCACCGGGCAGACGATGGCGCGCTACCAGACGGCGTTCTACGAGCCCCTCGTCGCCGACTGGTCCAACTTTGGGACCTGGGAAGAGCGCGGCGGGCGCGACGCGAACCAGCGCGCCACCGATGTCTGGAAGCGTATCCTGGCCGCAGAGCCCCGGGCTTACGGCGACCCGGATGGGGTTGCGGCGATGGCCGAGTTCGCGGCGCGAAGGGCGGCCGAGGGGGGCGCGGCGCCGGTGAGTTGAGGGGGGCTGGCCTTCGAAGGCCCGTCCCGGATCGCTTCTTCCCCCTGCCTGCGCGACAGAGGGCGGCGCCCGAGCGCGGGGGGGCGCGCCAACGGCGTTGGTCCGCGCTTTATGGTGCCTCCAACCCTGCCGGTGTTCCCGCAGACCGCCGGTGCGGTGGCGCCCGCGCCCGAAAGCAA
>JBJXFU010000184.1:0-6570 GCA_046155885.1 Paracoccaceae bacterium | reverse complement strand
CCGTCGATGTTCATGATCGGGCAGAGGTCCTTCACCCGGGCGGGGGTGATCCATTCCGTCTCGACGCCTTGCAGGAGGTTGGCGTGGACGGTGCGCTTGTAGCCCCGCACCTCATGCTCGGTCTGGGCCAGCATCATCACGCCGCGGGGGGAGAACATGACGTTGTAGTTCAGGTCCTGGCTCAGCGTTTCGTAGAGCCCCCGCGCCTTTTCGTAGATCGCGGCGGAGGCGTCCTGCAGGTAGTTCGAGCGGATGATGGTGGTGTTGCGGCCGGTGTTGCCGCCGCCGAGCCAGCCCTTCTCGATCACCGCGAGGTTCCTGACCCCGTGGTTCTTGCCCAGGTAATAGGCGGTGGCGAGGCCGTGGCCGCCGGCGCCGACGATCACCGCGTCATAGGCGGGCTTCAGCGCGGGCGCGGCCCAGGCCCTTTCCCAGCCCTCGTGGTGGCCGAAGGCGCGGCGGGCGACGGCGAAGACGGAATAGCGCTGCATCTGGCCCCTGCCCCCGTTCGCTTCGCGGCCGGGAAACGGCGAATCCCCCCCCGGGCCCCGCCGCCCCGTTCCGGTCTACCGGCTTGCCGCGCCGTTCTGAAGCGCGCCGGGCCGGGGCACAGCGCCCCAAGCGTCGCAAACGGGCGAAATGCGACATCGCGGGCGCGACCCGGCGGCTTCGGCGCGCCGGCTGCGACAAGTTCCGCCTTTTGCCGGGGCGCGCGAGGCCTTAGATGGGGCGGCATGGATACCGGCGTCCTTGTCTTCTGGATTGTCGCGGGGGGGCTGGCCGCCGCCGCCGGGCTGGTCCTGCTGCGCGCCGCGCTTGCCGCGCCCGGCGGGGCGGAAAGCCCGCGCGCCGAGGACATGGCGGTCTACCGCGACCAGTTGTCCGAGGTCGACCGCGACGTCGCCCGCGGCACCCTGACGGCGGACGAGGCCGGGCGCGTCAGGACCGAGGTTTCGCGGCGCCTGCTCGATGCCGACCGCGCGGCGAAGGGCGAGGCGGCGGGGGGCCATGCCCGCCCGGCGGCGCGGGGCGGGCGGGCGGTGACGCTTGCCGTCGTGGCGCTGGCGCTCGCGGGGTCGGTCGCCGCCTATGCCTGGCTCGGCGTGCCGGGCTATCCCGACGTGCCGCTTGCCGAGCGCATCGCCCGCGCCGAGGCGGCGCGCGCCGCGCGGCCGGCCCAGGCCGAGGCGGTGGCGAAACTCGCCCCGGCGGTCCGGCGCGACCCGGCCGACCCGGCCACGGCCGGCCTGATCGCCCGGCTCCGCGCGGCGGTGGCCGAGCGGCCTTCGGACCGTCAGGGCCTGCAGCTTCTGGCCGAGAACGAGAGCGCGCTTGGCAACTGGGCCGAGGCGGCCCTTGCCTGGCGCGGGCTGATCGCCGCGAAGGGCGCGGCGGCGGCGGCGGGCGACTACGCGGGGCTGGCCGATGCGCTGGTCCTTCAGGCCGGCGGCTATGTCTCGCCCGAGGCCGGGGCGGCGCTGGCCGAGGCGCTGAAGCGCGATCCCGGCAACGGCACGGCGCGGTTCTACATGGGGCTGGCCGAGGCGCAGGTGGGCCGGCCCGACCTCGCCTTCCGCTTCTGGGCGCCGCTTCTGGAACAAAGCCCGCCGGGGGCGCCCTGGAACGCCTATATCCGCGACCGGATCGGCATGCTGGCGATGGCGGCCGGGGTGGATTATGCACCGCCGCCCGAGCCGGGGGCCGGCGGGGGCGGCGTGAAGGGCCCGACCGCCGAGGAGATGGCGGCGGCCCGGGAGATGTCGCCCGAGGACCGGCAGGCGATGATCGGCGGAATGGTGCAAAGCCTGTCGGACCGGCTGGCGACGCAAGGCGGCAGCGGCGCGGAATGGGCGCAGCTGATCGTGGCGCTGGGCGTGCTGGGGGACCGGGACAACGCGACGGCGATCTGGACCGAGGCCAGGGGGGTCTTCGCGGCAAGTCCGGACGATCTGGCGGCGGTGAACGCGGCGGCGGCCAAAGCGGGGCTGGAAGGCGCCCCGGCGGTGGCGCCCGGGGCGGAGGCGGAAACCGCGACGGATGCGCCGAAGGGGCCCGCCCCCGAAGACATCGAGGCAGCCCGGGACATGGCGCCCGAGGACCGGCAGGCGATGATCGAAGGCATGGTGGCGCGGCTCTCGGACCGGCTGGCCGCGCAGGGCGGCAGCGGCGCGGAATGGGCGCAGCTGATCGTGGCGCTGGGCGTGCTGGGCAACGCCGGGCAGGCCAGGGCGATCTGGACCGAGGCGCAGGGGGTTTTCGCGGCAAGCCCGGGCGACCTGGCGGCGGTGAACGCGGCGGCGGCGCAGGCGGGGCTGACCGAGTGAGGGCGCGGCCGTGATCCTGACCGGCATCGCGGACTTCGCAGCGGCGCTGCCCGCCGGCCGGGCGGTGGCGGGGCTCGACCTCGGCGAGAAGACCATCGGGGTGGCGGTCTCGGACGCCCGGGCGCGGATCGCCACGCCGCTCTTGACCATCCGGCGGGTGAAGTTCACCGCCGACGCAGGCGCGCTTCTGAAGATCGCCGGGGCGCGGGGGATCGGCGGGCTGATCCTCGGGCTGCCCGTCAACATGGACGGAACCGAAGGTCCGCGCTGCCAGTCGGTGCGCGCCTTCGCCCGGAATCTGGAAAAGCTCACCGGCCTTCCGATCGGCTTCTGGGACGAACGCCTGTCCACCGTGGCCGCCGAAAGAGTGCTGATCGCGGCGGATACGTCCCGAAAACGTCGCGCCGAGGTCATAGATCATGTCGCGGCCGCCTATATCCTGCAGGGGGCGCTGGACCGGATGGGCAACCTGGACGCGGCGCGGCCCGGAGGCGATGGCGGGTGAGCGACGGCACGGACGAGATCTGGAGGCGCGACGAGGTGGACAGCCCCTGCATCAAGATCTGCACGATCCACCCGGTGGAGCGGCTGTGCATCGGCTGCCTGCGCACCATCGAGGAAATCACCGCCTGGGGCCGGATGGACGCCCCGCTCAGGCAGGCGGTGATGGCGGAACTGGCCGCGCGGGCGCCGCGGCTCCGGCAGCGGCGCGGCGGCCGGGCGGGGCGTCTGGGGGCAGCGGCGGAGTAGCTTGATCTGGCCGGGCGCCCGGCGCACGCGGGGGCGACGCGGTTTCGAAACCGCGTCCGGACGGGCCTTCGAAGGCCCGTCTCCCGGGCAACCCGACGCGGCTACCGCACCCGTGCCATCGCGTTTCCCGGCCCGAACCAGTACCCCGCGATTTCGCCCGCCCCCCAGGAGATCGCGAAACAGACCTGCAGCGGCAGCGAGCGAATCAGCTTGTCCACATGGTAGCGCTTCGCCCTGATCCGGCTGACCGTCCGCATCAGCACCAGGGGCGGCAGCGCGAAGGCCATCGCGCCCATCTTCAGCTTCGCCCCCTTCGGCCAGCCCGCCACCCGCGCCCCGGCATAGCTGCGCGAGTAAAGGAAGCGCTGCGACAGGTAGAGCCCGAAGGTGTAGTGCATCTTGTGGCCGACCGTGATCTCGGGGCGCATCAGCAGCTCCACCCCGGCCTCGCGCATCGCGTCGTGCAACCGGTTTTCCCACTTGTGCTCGGCCAGTACGGCGTCGAAGCGGCGCAGCACCCCGGTGCGGTAGACGACATTGTTGCCCGGCAGCCAGGTCGAGGGGCCGGCCGGCAAAGGCGGCAGGACGGCGGAATATTCGCAAAGGAAGGCCGCCCAGTCGATCAGGGTGCCGGTGGCGGCGTTCTCGACCGTGCCGCCCACCACGTCGTGGCCCTCGCCCAGCGCATCCAGCATCGCCCGCGCCCAGCCGGGGGGGACGATGACGTGGTCCTCGATCACCGCGATGGCCGGCGCGGTGGCGGCGCGCATCGCCGCCTCGCGCATCGCCGGGATGGTGGTGCCGGGGGGAACGCGGATCAGCCGCGCCTCGGGGTAGTCGCGCTCGGTCGCCCAGCGCTGCGCCTCGCTGGTGCGGTCGGCGACGATGACCTCGAGCCGCGCGCCCGTCGTCAGGCGCAGCGCGTCGAGGCAGCCGGCGATGTCGGCAAGGCCGTTGACGGCGGGGATGACGACGGAAAGCTCAGGCTGCATGGGGGGACCCTTCACTCGTGACTGAGGGGCCAGGGTAGCAGCCCCGCCGCGCCGCGGCAAAGGCCCTGTCACCAGCCGAGCGCCTTCCTCAGCATGTTCAGCGCCACCACGGCGAGGAAGGCCGCGAAGATGCGGCGAAGCGGCACCGGGTTCGTGGCATGCGCGAGCTTCACGCCCCAAAGCGTGGTGTGGAACGTCAGCGCGACGATCAGCAGGAAGGCGGGGATGTTCACCGCCCCCACCGTGAAGGGCGGCGCGCCTGTGACCGGCAGGAACAGAAGGCCGATGGCCGAGGGGACCGCGATCGCCAGGCCGAAGCCCGAGGCGGTGGCGACGGCGCGGTGGATGGGGACGCCGAAAAGCGCCATCAGCGGCACCCCGAAGCTGCCGCCGCCGATCCCCATCAGCACCGACAGGAACCCCAGCACCCCCCCCGTGGCAAGGCGCGGCGCGCCCGCCGGCATGGCGCTTCCCAGCCGCCAGTCCGCGCGGCCAAGGCCGAGCCAGGCGGCGACGGCCAGCGCGAGGGTGCCGAAGATCGCCTGCAGCGCCGTGGTGTGAAGCTGCGCCACGGTGAACAGGCCGAGGACGGCGCCGGCGAAGATCGGCGGCGACCAGGCGCGCAGGATGCCCCAGTCGACCGCGCCCTTGCGGTGGTGCGCGCCGACCGAGCGCAGCGAGGTGACGGTGATGGTGGCGAGCGACGTGGCGATGCAGACCTGCATCAGCCGGTCGCCGCCATAGCCGAGGGTCGAGAAGGCGTAGAAGAAGGCCGGGACAAGCACGATGCCGCCGCCCACCCCCAGAAGGCCCGATATCACGCCGGAAAACGCCCCGATGACGGTCAGCAGCAGGATCATCGGCAGAAGCTCGGTCAGTCCGGGCATGGGCGGTCCTTTCCCTCGGTCCGTTCGCGGCCGGCCCCGTCAGGCCGCGGCGCGCGTCACTTCCTCAAGCGCGGCGTCGAAGGCATCGAGCCCCGCCCCCGGCGCGTTCCCCCGCTCCGACAGCACCCGCTTCCACTGCCGCGATCCGGGCCGGCCGTGGAAGAGGCCGAGCATGTGGCGCGTCACCTCGGCCAGGCGGCCGCCTCCGGCCAGATGGTCGGCGACGTAGGGGCGCATGGCGCGTGCGGCCTCTACCGGGCCGGGGCCGGGGGTGCCGCCCCAAAGCGCCGCATCGGCCGGCGCGAGGATGTCCCAGGGCTCGTGATAGGCGGCGCGCCCGACCATCACGCCGTCGAACCCGCGCGCCAGCAGCGCCTTCGCCTGCGCGAGCGACACGATACCGCCGTTGACCGAGATGTGCAGATCGGGGAAGCGGTCCTTCATCCTGAGCGCAAGGTCATGGTCGAGCGGCGGGATTTCGCGGTTCTCCTTCGGGCTCAGGCCCTTCAGCCAGGCCTTGCGGGCGTGGATCGCGACACGCGCGACGCCGGCGTCGCGCAGATGCGCAAGGAAGTCGGGCAGCGCCGTGGCGGGGTCCTGGTCGTCCACCCCGATCCGGCATTTCACCGTCACCTCGCGCGGCTGCGCGGCGATCATCGCGGCCACGCAGACGGCGACGAGGCCCGGACGCTCCATCAGTACCGCCCCGAATGCGCCCGACTTCACCCGGTCCGAGGGACAGCCGCAGTTGAGGTTCACCTCGTCGTAGCCGGCTTCCGCCCCCATCGCCGCCGCCTCGGCCAGCTCGCCCGGGTCCGATCCGCCAAGCTGCAGCGCCACGGGGTGCTCGGCGGGCGCGAAGCGCAGAAGCCGTGCGGCCGGGCCGTGGACCAGCGCGGCCGAGGTGATCATCTCGGTGTAAAGCAATGTGTGGCGCGAGAGCACGCGGTGGAAGGCCCGGCAGTGCCGGTCGGTGCGGTCCATCATCGGCGCGACCGAAAGCCGCGCGGCCCCCTCGGGGTCGCGCCGGGAAGCCGCCGGCGCCCGGTCCGTGGCGGGTATTCGCGCCGTCACCGTCATGCGCGGCTTCTGGCAGGATGGGCGGCCCGACGCAAGCGCGGGGGCGTCGCCGGGCGGCGTGCAGGACACCGAAGAATCGGCGCTTCGTGAAATCCGGCCCGCGCCCGGCCCTCCCCGGCCGTCGAGTAAAGTTACATAAAAACTGTCTGTTTCCAAAATGTCAGGTCCCGATCAGCCCGAATTACCTGTCTCGGAGATACTGTCTTTTGGTTAGTGGTGCCCCTTCCGGCTTGTGAACAATCGGATCAGCGGCTCCGATGCCCGCGTCAGAAAAACAAGGCGCACCGCGGCCGGACTGTTTCGGGAAACCCGGCAAATCCGTTAACTTTGTACCTGTCCGCCCGTCAATACTTCGCACTGTTTGAAGGCAAACAATGTCTTAAGTCTGCCCGATTTCAGGGGCTTATGGGGGATGTGGCGACGGTCGGGAGGTGCCCGGAAGTCGCAGCGTAACGAGTGGTGTCGGTGTAGTGAGTAGCAGTCCGGCCTTAGCCGGTGGTGTTCGGTGTGGAAGATCGGCGTGCCGGGGCGTTTGCA
>JBJXFU010000183.1:0-4356 GCA_046155885.1 Paracoccaceae bacterium | reverse complement strand
TGAGCCAGAAATCCTCCGCTTCTCAACCGCGCCTGTCTGTCTCAAGGGTGCTGACGCCGGACACCCCGACGATCCACCCGACATCGAACTCATCGGCCACCTTATCGCCATGCTCAAGGCGGGCGGGGCGTTTCCCACCGAACCCAGCACTACAACCCGCCAACTTCTCACAACCATGACCGCAGGTTCGGTAAAGGCGGGTTCAGGGGAGTTCATCTCCCCCGACCTTGCTTCCCGTTACTGACAGGCAAGGCATTCCTCATAGTTGTTGTTCGCCGCCACGGCGGTCGCGATGGCCGCGACGACCAGCGGCAACTGTCCCTGCTCGCTGCCGGACGGCACATGCGCCGCCATGATGTCGCCCTGCCCCGTCACCTTCTCGCTGATCGTGTCGGCGCGCTGGATCGAGAGCGAGCGGCAGTAATAAAGCGACTTCACGCCCTTCTTCCACGCCGCCATGTGGATCTGGTGCAGGTCGCGCTTGTGGACGTTGGCGGGCAGAAAGATGTTCACCGACTGCGATTGGCAGATATACGGCGTGCGGTCGGCGGCGTGTTCGATCACCCAGCGCTGATCGAGTTCGAACGCCGTCTTGAAGACGGCCTTCTCCTGTTCATCCAGAAAATCGAGCTGCTGGACCGAACCCTTGGTGACGGTGATCTGAGTCCAGGTGTCCTCATCATCCCGGCCGTGCTTGGCCAAGACCTTCTGGAGATAGGGGTTGCGCACGATAAAGGAGCCGCTGAGCGTCTTGTGATTGTAGACGTTCGCCGCGATCGGCTCGATTCCGGGCGAGGCACCGCCGCAGATGATGCTGATGGATGCCGTCGGCGCGATCGCGATCTTGTTCGAGAATCGCTCCATGAAGCCGTATTCGGCAGCATCCGGGCAGGGCCCGCGCTCCTCGGCCAGGAGACGGGACGCCGCGTCGGCCTGTTCGCGGACATGCTTGAACATCCGCTTGTTCCAGACCTTCGCCACCACGCTCTCGAAGGGCACGTTCAGCTTCTGCAGGAAGGAGTGGAAGCCCATCACGCCGAGGCCGACGCTTCGCTCCCGCATGGCGCTGTACTTCGCCCGCGCCATGGAATCGGGTGCCGTGTCGATGAAGCTCTGCAGGACATTGTCGAGGAAGCGCATGACATCCGGGATGAAATGCGGATCGTCCTTCCATTCGAACCAGGTCTCGCAGTTGAGCGAGGAGAGGCAGCAGACCGCGGTCCGCTCCTCGCCATGCTGGTCGAGTCCGGTCGGCAGCGTGATCTCGGAGCACAGGTTGGAGGTCTTGACCTCGAGGCCCGCGAGCTTGTGATGCTCCGGCCGCGCCCGGTTCACGTGATCGGAATAGATGATGTAGGGCTCGCCGGTCTCGATCCGCGCGGTGAGGATGCGAATCCAGAGTGAGCGCGCCGAGACCTTGCGCATCAGCGCGCCGTCCTTGGGCGAGACCAGCGGCCACTCCTCATCGGCCTCGACCGCGCGCATGAAGGCGTCGGGGATGAGAACCCCGTGGTGGAGATTCAGCGCTTTCCGATTGGGGTCACCCCCGGTCGGGCGGCGCATCTCCAAAAATTCCTCGATCTCCGGGTGGTTCACCGGCAGGTAGCAGGCGGCCGAGCCGCGGCGGAGCGAACCCTGGCTGATGGCGAGGGTCAGGCTGTCCATCACCCGGATGAAGGGGATGACCCCCGAGGTCTTGCCGTTGCGCCCGACCTTCTCGCCGATACCGCGGAGGTTGCCCCAGTAGGAGCCGATGCCCCCGCCCTTGGCCGCCAGCCAGACATTCTCGTTCCAGAGCCCCACGATTCCGTCGAGGCTGTCGGAAGCCTCGTTCAGGAAGCAGGAGATGGGCAGCCCGCGCGTCGTTCCCCCGTTCGACAGCACGGGCGTCGCCGGCATGAACCAGAGACGCGAGATATAGTCATAGATCCGCTGCGCATGAGCGGCGTCGTCGCCATAGGCCGACGCCACGCGCGCAAACAGATCCTGATAGGATTCGCCAGGCAGCAGGTAACGATCGTCGAGGGTCGCCTTGCCGAAATCCGTCAGCAGCGAGTCCCGCGACCGATCAATACGAACCTGCCCATGCCCTTCAAGCTGGACTGCATCAAACACGACCGATTTCCCCCGATAGTTCCCCCAAGTCCGGGAATCATGCCTCGGCCCTGGGTGAGCCCACAAGATGTAGTCTTGCCACAGTTCGCGCCCTACCAGATGGGGTGGCGCGGTCACCTCTTGCAATATGGCGGACTCGTGACGACTGCGCCAGTGTTCTCTTGATGTTCACGTTTTGCGGACCAGCCCGACCAGCGTGATCCCGGCGGTAGCCGCTTGTGGCGGGTGTGGGGCTGCGCCAAGCATGGAGGGATCAATGCCGGAGATTTGTCCATGACGCTTACGCCTCGCCGCATCCTGCTCGGCGCGCCCCTCGTCCTGGCCCTGAAGCGGCCCGCCCTGGCACAGACCGCATGGCCGACGCGGCCGATCCGCATCATCGTCCCCTTCGGCACGGGCGGTGGCACCGACATCACGACCCGGCTGATCGCACCCCGCCTGTCTGACATCCTGGGACAACCGATCGTCATCGAGAACCGGCCCGGCGCGGGCGGCGTCGTAGGAACCGACTTCGTAGCAAAACTGCCACCCAACGGCGATGCCTTTGTTCTTTCAACTCTTTCGCCCATCGCCCTCGCGCGCGGCCTACCGGCCCCGGTGCCCTTCGACGCACGGCGCGACCTGGTCGCCATCGCGCCCACGGTCTTCGTCCCCATCGCCATGGCGATCACGACACGGAACTTCGCGCCCCGGAATGCGGCCGAGTTCGTGGCCGCGCTTCGTGCCGCCCCGGGCCGCTACCAGTATGGCTCCTCCGGCATCGGCACCTCGGGCCACATCGCCTCGGCCACCTTCTGCATCAAGACCGAGACCCAGGCGGTCCACGTGCCCTATCGCGGCGGCGGGCAGGTCTTCGCGGCGCTCGCCTCCGGCGAGATCCAGTTCTGTTCGGATATCCCCTCGATCCTGAAGGGATTCCAGGAGAATGGCACGGCACGGGTGGTCTTCGTCGCGACCGACCAGCGTTCATCCCTTCTGCCCGATGTGCCGACGGCGGCCGAGGCGGGGATCCGCGATTACAAGGCCTATTCCTGGTACGGATTCTTCGGCCCGGCGGGCACGCCGCCAACCATTGTGGAACGCTTCGCCGCGGCGATCGACCAGGCGCTCGGTGATTCGACCATCAATCAGCGGCTCGAGGAAATGGGCACGCCGGCGATGCGCGGCTGGTCGCCTGCCCGCTTCACGCAATATGTCCGCGACGAAATCGAGCTGTGGGAGCCGTTGGTCCGATCCCTCGGCATCCGCGCGGAGTAGCCCGGCACATGGCCAACTTTCTGTTGATCCACGGCGCGTATATGGGCGGGTGGTCCTGGTCCCTGGTTGCGCGGGAGTTGCGGGGGGCGGGGCATCAGGTCCTCGCGCCGACGCTCGATGGCTGCGCGGAACGCGCGCATCAACTGCGACCTGGCATCACGACCGAATCCCATGCCGCTGAACTTGCGTCTCTTCTCTTCCACGAAGATCTGCGGGACGTCGTGCTCGTCGGCACCAGCACTGGCGGAATGGTGCTCTGCCGACTGGCCGAACTGGCGCGGGAGCGGGTCCGGCGCCTCGTCTTCGCCGATGCGCTGGCGCTGAAGGACGGGGAGAAGCTTTCGGACATTCTCCGCCGACTCAATCCTGTGAACACCGCCCTCTCGACCGTGCCGGCGCGGGAGGATGCCGAGCGGCGCCTCTTCGCCGACATGACCCCGGAATTGCGCGACTGGACGCTTGCGCGCATGACGCCGCACCCGATCGCCGCCATGGACGGCCAGGTCAGCCTGCCGCACTTCTGGCAGACCGCCTGGCCAGGCACGCGCGTGATCTATTGCCGGCGCAGCTCGAATCCGCCGGTCGCCCATCAACGCCGGATTCAGGAAACACTCGGTGGTTCCTGGGCGGAACTGGATACCGGGCATTACCCGTTCCTGACCGAGCCCAGGGCGTTGGCCGGATTGATCGCTGCCGACTGACGCCACGGAATCGCAACGGTTTGTGCTTTGCGCCGGGCGGTGCCGGCGCGGTAGTCGCTTTTGATCATCGCTTCCGGTCCGGAGGACTGCCTCATGCAACGTCGTGACCTGCTTGCCGCATTCGGCGCCGGTGCGTCTGGCGCATCATTTGGCCGATCCGCCCTGGCCAGCACGCCGGTGCCGCCGGGCTATCGGGTCACGGTGTGGGACGGGAAGGTTCCCGGCTCGACCGCCCGGGTTGGGACCCGCGACGTCACCGCGGCGGGCGATGGGACTGTCTGGG
>JBJXFU010000119.1:0-76700 GCA_046155885.1 Paracoccaceae bacterium | reverse complement strand
TGAAGCCTTCCTGACCGGCACCTTCGGCGCCCAGACGCCGGTGGGCGTGGTCGACGGGCGGGTGATCGGGTCCGGGGGGATGGGTCCGGTGACCGAGCGCATCCGCGGCCTCTACAAGGCCTTGGTCGGGGCATGACGGGCAAAGGGTTGCGAGGCGGTAACCGCAACGCGCGTAGCTACGGATGTACTACGCCTGTGCTACGCCGGAACTACGGGAAAACTACCGGGGGCGGCGCATGCGCATAGCCATGTGGTCCGGCCCGCGAAACCTTTCCACCGCGCTGATGTACGCCTTCGCCGCGCGCGGCGATTGCGCCGTGTGGGACGAACCCTTCTACGCCGCCTACCTGGCCGCCACGGGCATCGGCCATCCGATGAAGGACGAAGTCATCGCCGCGGGATTCCGCGATCCTGCCAGGGTCTCCGCTGCCTGTCTCGGCCCGATTCCAGACGCCAAGCCGTTGTTTTATCAGAAACATATGGCGGTCCACATGATCCCGGAGTTCGGCCGGGACTTCATGAAAGGGCTGACGAACGTGTTCCTGATCCGCCACCCGGCGCGGGTGGTCGCGAGCTATGCCCGGAAACGCGAAAGCCCGACACTCGCCGACATCGGCTTCGTCCAGCAGGCGGGACTCTTCGACCTGGTGGCCGGCTGGCAGGGCCGCGCCCCGCTTGTCTTAGACTCCGCCGACATTCGCGCCAACCCATGGGAATCGCTGGGGAAACTCTGCGCCACCCTCGGCACCCCCTTCACCGACCGGATGCTCCGCTGGCCCGCCGGCCCCAAGCCCTACGACGGCGCCTGGGCCCCCCACTGGTACAACGCCGTCCACGCCTCGACGGGCTTCGACGAACCGGAAGGCGCACTGCCCGGCCTGCCGCCAGAGGCCGCGCGGCTGGTCGAAGCGGCGCTACCCTACTACGACCAACTAAGGCGCGAATGCCTTACATAGCTGACCTTCCAGTGTTCATTTGCATTTCTGCTTTCAACGAAATTCGAACTTTGGCATTTGGGGTACATGCGCCCGGACGATAGAGACTACCTCCTGTTTCAACTGCTGCACGGAGTGGGGCGTCCTTCACCTTTGCAGGTCGGCAAGATTCCGGCGGAAGTCTCGCGTGCGCTTAGGTGGCGCGGCCGGGCAGTGTTCTTAACCCAAGGTGATGCAAAGAAAATCAGATTTCATCCGATGCATGGAATGAATGCGGCCCGCGGTATCTATTTGCCTCTCGTCATCGAGCACGGCGACTATTACCAGACGCAGCATCGCGGTACGAAGTTGCAGATCGAGGTCGTGATGCACGAACCAGATGACCCAAAGCGCGCATACTTCCTGGTCCTTGCACGAGACCAAGAGGATACGGGTATCTTCCTGCGAACCTTCTACTTTTCCGCTGAGCTGTCACGCAGCAAGATGCGGCGCGCTACGGTCCTGCGTGATGCAAGCAAGATTGGATATTTTAAAGTGAAATAGGGAAGAGGGATGTGAGGGGGGGACCCACAGCGCCCCCTTGAGACCAGCCTTTCGACTATCTGCGGACGTGGGCCTTACCGCATTCCCCACAGCCTCAACATAGTCGTCCAGCTAAAGAATGTCAAGCTTAAGCCATTGATTCTGATATCTGAATCGCCATCTAAAAAAAGGAATCCAAAACAAGCACTTACTTCGTCCGCGCGTTCCTGACCGCGATCAGCTTCAACCGCAACGCGTTCAGCCGGATGAAGCCCTCCGCGTCCTTCTGGTCGTAGGCGCCCGCATCCTCTTCAAAGGTCACATGCTTTTCGCTGTAAAGCGACCGGTCCGACCACCGCGCCACCGTCCGCGCCGAGCCCTTGTAAAGCTTCACCCGCACCGTCCCCGAAACATACTCCTGACTCTTGTCGATCAGCGCCTGCAGCATCTCGCGTTCCGGGCTGAACCAGAAGCCGTTGTAGATCAGCTCCGCATAGCGCGGCATGATCGAATCTTTCAGGTGCCCCGAACCGGCATCCAGCGTGATCTGCTCGATCCCCCGATGCGCTTCCAGCAGGATCGTGCCCCCCGGCGTCTCGTAGAACCCCCGCGACTTCATGCCGACGAAGCGGTTCTCGACCAGGTCCAGCAGCCCGACCCCGTGGCGCCCGCCCATCTCGTTCAGCCGGGTCAGGATCGTCGCCGGCGACAGGCCTTCGCCGTTGATCGAAACCGCGTCACCCCGCTCGAACCCGATCTCGACATACTGAGGCTCTTCGGGAGTGCGCTCCACGGGGGTCACGCGCTGATAGACGAATTCCGGCGCTTCCTCCGACGGGTCTTCCAGCACCTTGCCCTCGGACGAGGTGTGCAGAAGGTTGGCGTCAACGCTGAAGGGCGCCTCGCCGCGCTTGTCCCGGGCGATCGGAATCTGGTTGGCCTCGGCGAATTCGATGAGCTTCGTCCGGCTCGTCAGGTCCCAGAGCCGCCAGGGCGCGATGACGCGCAGCGATGGCGCCAGCGCCGCCACGCCCAGCTCGAACCGCACCTGGTCGTTTCCCTTGCCCGTCGCCCCGTGCGCCACCGCGTCGGCACCCGCGCCTTCCGCGATGCGGACCAGGTGCTTGGCGATCAGCGGCCGGGCGATCGATGTGCCCAGCAGGTAAAGCCCCTCGTAGACCGCATTGGCGCGGAACATAGGGAACACGAAGTCGCGCACGAATTCCTCGCGCAGGTCGAGGATGTGGATGTCCTCGGGCCTGATCCCCAAGAGCAGCGCCTTCTGCCGGGCGGGCTCCAGTTCCTCGCCCTGGCCGAGGTCGGCGGTGAAGGTGATCACCTCGCAGCCGTACTCGGTCTGCAGCCACTTCAGGATGATCGAGGTATCGAGGCCGCCGGAATAGGCGAGGACGACTTTCTTCGGCGGCTGCATCGCGATCTCCCACAGGGTCCGGGCCGCGCCTGCGGATAGCGGGTTCGCCGGACGCGGGCAAGCGATGCGTGGGGGCGCAATCGGGAACGGGCGGGCGAAGCCGCCCGTTCCCGTCTGGAAAGCGCGAAGGTCAGAGCCCGAGCTGTTCGCGCAGGTAGGCCAGCGCTTCGTCCGAAATCGTCCGCCCGTTCGAGGCGGTCGTCAGCGCCGCGTCCTCGACCTGCGCGGCCGCTTCGGCTTCGGCCGCGGCGGTGTCGTAGGCCGCCTGCGCGCCGGCCGCGTCGGCGGCCGCGTCGGCGATCTGCGTTTCCAGCCCGGTCTTCGCCGCTTCGAACGACGTCGCCGCATCCTGCTCGGCGGTCAGGGCCGCAAGCTGGTCGGCATAGTCGGGCGCCGCAGGATCGAGCGCGCCGATGTCTCCCTGTACCTCTGCGCTGGTCCGACCGGTGTACCCGGCGACCAGGTCGGAAAGCTGGGAGTTGAGGTCGGTCAGAGCCCCGTTCGCGGTATCGAGCGCCGATTGCGCCTCGTCAGCGGCGGCCTGGGCTTCCTGCGTGGCGACCGCCGCCTCGCGGTAAGCGGCGATCCGCCCCACCTGGCTGTTCGGCGAGGCGTTGGCGAAGGCCTGGGCGCTGGCGTGATAGGCGTTCAGCCCCTTCAGCTCCGAGGCGATCGCGCCGTGATTCTTCGCACCGGCCGTGCCGGACCCGGAGCTGGCCGCCGAAGCGCTCTTGGCGCCGCCGGCGTTGCCGTTTCCATTGCCGCCGGCATTACCATTGCCGTTACCCCCACCGCCGTTCCCACCGCCGTTGCCCTTGGCAAAGGCCGGACCCGACCCCGCGAACGGCAGGTCCACGGCGAAGGGTGACAAAGCGAACGCCGCAATGCCCACCATCAGGGCAAGTGACTTGGCAGACTTCATGCGAACATCCCCGCGATTGGTCCGCCGCGCGCGGACCGACACCCCCGGCTGCGGAGAAAACGCCAACAATCTGGCAGGACTATGGCCCAGGCCACCCCGGCCGCTGTCAGCTCCCGCGCGCCGCCGGCGCCAGCCCGGCCAGAAACCGCTGCTTCGAGGCGGCGTAGGTCGCAATGACATGCCCGATTTCGATCCGCCCGCCGTCGCCCTTCGCGGCAAGCGTCTCGCCTTCGGCGCACAGTCCGCGGAAGGCTTCGAAACCGAGGTTGGCGGCGCTTCCCTTAAGGAAGTGCAGATCCGCCCCAAGCGAGCCGGGTTCCCCAAGGCGCATGAGGACAGCTTCGACCTCGTCAAGAAAAAGTTCGACCACTTCGTCCAGACTGTCGGCCCCGATTTCATCTTTCAGCTCTTCAACGCGCGCCCAGTCGATCATCGGACCACCGCCTTTCCTTCAGCCGGAGCATAGACCGGCCACGGTAAGTCGCCGGTTAAGGGCGTCGCGGCTTCAGCCGATGTTAATCGCGCGCGGGCTATCAACGGGCGAAGAATGTGCACGGTGCGATCAGGTTGACCGTCATGCCTCCGGTCCTTGCCAGTCAGGGCGCGGCATCCGGCCCCCGGCGGGCCTGCCGCGTGCTTGTCGTCGATGACAGCCGCCTGCAGCGCCACCTGCTGCGCAGCCTGCTCGAACGAACCGGATTCGAAGTCGCCGAAGCCGATTCAGGCGATGCCGGGCTTGCGTTTTGCCGCGAAAATCCGCCGGACCTGGTGATTTCGGATTGGATGATGCCGGGACTTTCGGGGCTCGAATTCTGTCTGGCGCTGCGGCGGCTGGACCTGCCGCGCTATGTCTACTTCATCCTGGTCACGTCGAAGTCCGAAAAGGCCGACATCGCGCAGGGCCTCGACGTAGGGGCCGACGACTTCCTGACCAAGCCGGTCAGCGGCGACGAGCTCCGGGCACGCGTTTCGGCCGGCGAACGCATCGTGAGGATGGAACGGGAACTGTCCGAGAAGAACCGGCTGCTCACCGACACCCTCGACGAAATGCGCCGGCTGCACGAGGCGATCAACAATGACCTGATCGAGGCGCGGAAGCTGCAGCAAAGCCTCATCCGCGATCGCCACCGCGAATTCGGCAATTCGCAGATCAGCCTGCTTCTGCGGCCCAGCGGCCATGTCGGCGGCGACCTCGTCGGGTTCTTCCCGATCAACGCGCGGCGCGTCGGCGCCTTCGCGATCGACGTCGCCGGGCACGGGATCGCATCCGCGCTGATGGCAGCGCGGCTGGCCGGGTACCTTTCGGGCACGTCGCCAGAACAGAACCTGGCGCTCGTGCAGTCCGACCTCGGCATCTACGACGCGCGGCCACCGGCGGAATTCGCCGCCCAGCTCAACCGGATCGTCATCGAAGAGATGCAGACCGACAGCTACTTCACGATGGCCTACGCGGATATCGACCTGGTGTCCGGCGCGGTAGAGATGGTGCAGGCTGGCCATCCCCATCCGGCGGTCCTCCGCGCCGACGGTCGGGCGGAATTCATCGGCCAGGGCGGCCTGCCGCTCGGGATGTTTCCGGATGCGGCCTTCGAAGGCTTCGGCACCAGATTGCTCCCCGGCGACAAGCTCTTCCTGATGTCCGACGGCATCATCGAGGCCGAGGGCCGCTCTTTGGGCCAGCTGGGCGAAGCCGGCCTTTCCCAGATCCTCGCGCGCAAGCCCGATCTGGGCGGGCCGGATTTCCTGGAATGGCTCTATTGGGAGATATCGGCCTTCACCGGGGAAGATCTCGGCGACGATATCTCGGGCGTGCTCTTCGAATTCGCCGGGCCTAAAGACGCCTGAACAGGGGCCGTGCCCGCCCTCCGCCCCCGGCCGGGGCAAGCTGCCGGGCCAGAAACCACCGATCGCCCTCCGATGCGAGCGACGCCAGGGCGAGTTCGGCCGGAAGCCACAGCGCGGTGTGGCCGCGTTCCGTCGGCGGCCCGACCCGGCGGCCGGGGCGGGCCAGGAACACCTGGCAGATCTTCTCGGCCCAGATGCGGTACTCCGGCATCCAGGTGAAGCGGCGGTAGGCGCCCAGCCGGACGGCAGCTGAAACCGTCCAGCCGGTTTCCTCCATCACCTCGCGGCGCAGGGATCGAAACGGCGATTCGCCCGGGTCGATGCCGCCGCCGGGAAGCTGGATTTCCGGAACGGGCTCGGCCTGGTGGGTGACCAGAACCTCTCCGCCGCGCATCAGGATCGCATAGACCCCCGGCCGCCTTATGTAGCCTTGTCCTGGCCTTGGAACGTCACCGAACCGGGGGATCATCCGCCCACTCCTCGCCCTTCGGGTTGCCCTTTTGCGACTCCGGCGATATGCAACGGCCCTCGCCGGAAGGGAACCCCATGACAAGTCTGGTCCAGATCGCCTGGGACGATACCGTGCTGCCCTTCCAGCTCGACCGGTCCGACATCCGCGGGCGCGTCGCGCGGCTCGATGGCGCGCTCGACAGGATCCTTTCCCAGCACGACTACCCCGCGCCGGTCGAGGCGCTGGTTTCGGAAGTCGCGCTGCTGACCGCGCTGATCGGCCAGACGATCAAGCTCCGGTGGAAGCTGTCGCTGCAGGTGCGCGGCGACGGGCCGGTCCGCATACTCGCCACCGACTACTACGGACCCCAGGACGATGGCAGCTCGGCCCGCATCCGCGCCTGGGCGAGCTTCGACCGCGAGCGGCTTGCGGAACACGACAAGCCGTTCGCCCTGATCGGCAACGGCTACTTTGCGATCCTCATCGACCAGGGCGCCGGGACGGTGCCCTATCGCGGCATTACGCCGTTGTCCGGCGGATCGCTTTCCGCCTGCGCCGAAACCTACTTCGCCCAGTCCGAACAGCTTCCCACCCGCTTTGCCCTGGCGCATGGCCGGTCGCGCCTGCCGGGCGGACCCGAACACTGGCGGGCCGGGGGCGTGATGCTCCAGCACATGCCCAAGGCCTCGCCCTTCGCGAAGGGCGACGGGGGCAGCGGCGAAGGCGGGTTGCTGACGGCCGGCGATATCCTCGATGGCGAGGACGGCGAAAACTGGACCCGCGCCAACCTGCTTCTCGATACCGTCGAAGAGCTCGAGCTCATCGGCCCCACCGTACAGCCGACCGATCTGCTGGTCCGGCTTTTCCATGAGGAACGCCCGAGGGTCTTCGACAGCCAGGCCGTGCAGTTCGGCTGCACCTGCTCGGACGACAAGGTCCGGCAGAGCCTGTCCATCTATTCGGCCAAGGACATCCGGAAAATGACCACCGACGAAGGCATCGTCACGGCCGATTGCCAGTTCTGCGGCGCCCACTACGAGTTCGACCCCGCGACGCTGGGCTTCGAAGCGGAGGGGGCGCGTGTGCGGCCTGCCTGATCCCGCCGCCGGCGATCCGCTGGAACCGGTCCGCGCTGCGCTTTCCCGGCCTGGCCGTCCGAGTTCCGACTACGATCTGAACCCGGGGTTCGTTCTGCCGCCGGGAAGATCGCTGCGCAACGCCGGCGTGCTGGTGCCGTTCCTGGCCGGGCCGGCCGGAGCGACGGTGATCCTGACCAAACGCGCTTCCGGGCTCAAGCACCACCCCGGGCAGATCGCCTTCCCGGGCGGCAAGGTCGATCCCGGCGACGCCGACGAAGTGGCGGCCGCGCTGCGCGAGGCGAAGGAAGAAATCGGCCTTCACCCGCAAAACGTCGAAGTCCTCGGAACATTCCCGCCGCACGAAACCGTCACCGGGTTCCGCGTGACCCCGGTTCTGGCGCGGGTCCGGGCCGGATTCGACCCTGTTCCCGAAGCCGGCGAAGTGGACGAGGTGTTCACGGTTCCGCTCGCGTTCCTCACCGATCCCGCGAGTTTCCGCATCGAAACCCGGCGCTGGCGGGGGCAGGACCGGCGCTACTACACGGTGCCCTATGGGCCCTACTACATCTGGGGGGCGACAGCGCGTATCCTGCGGGCGCTGGCCGACCGGATGGCCGGACAGGGCCGGGGCTGACGATGCGGATCAGGGGCGACTGGCTCACGGAAGATCGCGTCCAGACGGTTCTGCGCGCGATCGAGGCGGGCGGGCATCGGGCCTTGCCGGTCGGCGGCTGCGTGCGCAACGACCTCATGGGACTGCCCGTCACCGATATCGACATCGCCACCAGCGCGCGCCCGGAAGAGGTGGCCGATCTTGCCGGCCGCGCCGGCCTGCGCGTGGTTCCTACCGGAATCGACCACGGCACCGTCACGGTCATCGCCGGCGGTCACCCGCATGAAGTCACGACCTTCCGCCGCGACGTGGAAACCGACGGCCGGCGCGCAAAGGTCGCGTTCTCCGAACGGCTCGAAGACGACGCCGCGCGCCGCGATTTCACCATGAACGCCCTCTACGCGGACCGCCACGGCACCGTGCTCGACCCGGTGGGCGGCATCGGCGACCTTCGGGCGCGGCGGGTGCGTTTCGTGGGCGACCCGCAGGCGCGTATCCGCGAGGACTATCTGCGCATCCTCCGCTTTTTCCGCTTCCACGCCGTCTACGGCGACCCGGCCGGGGGGCCGGACGCGGAATCCCTTGCCGCCTGTGCGGCGCTGGCGGAGGGCATCTCCGGGCTTTCGCGCGAACGGGTGGGGCAGGAGATGCGCAAACTGCTCGCCGCGCCCGATCCCTCGCCCGCGGTCTCGGCGATGCAGGCGGCGGGCGTGCTGACGCGCGTCCTCCCGGGCGCGGATGCACGCTTCCTGCCGGTCCTGGTGCACATCGAAGGGCCGGTTCCCCTGCGCTGGCTTCGCCGGCTGGCCGTTCTCGGCGCCGCCGGCGAGCCGCAAGCGCTTCGCCTGTCGCGCGGCGAGGCAAAGCGGCTGGGCCGCATCCGGGCCGGTACTGGGTCGGATGAAGGCCCGGCCGCGCTCGGCTATCGCTTCGGCGCGGAAGAGGGCGCGGACGCGGTGCTGGCTCGGGCCGCCCTTTCGGGCGCGTCTCCGCCGGAAGGCTGGGAAGCCGAGGTCCGGCGGGGGGCGGCGGCGCGGTTCCCGGTGGCCGCGGCCGACTTGGCGCCGCTTTCGGGAAAAGCCCTGGGCCAGCGTCTGGCCGATCTCGAAGCGCGCTGGATCGCCTCGGGCTTTCGCCTTTCGCGCGGCGATCTGCTGGGCTGAGGCGCGATCCGGCGGGTTTTCCAGGCGGCCGGGCAGTTTCCCTCCACCCCGCTTCGGACTATAACGGAAAGGTATCCGAAAGGCCCGGCCATGTTCAGGTTCTTCGAGAACCTCGTCGACCCCTATTCGCCCTACGAAGCGACGAACACGCCGCCCCGCCGCGTGCTGCCGTTCCTTTTGGGCTATGCGCGGCCGTTCCGCGGCGTGTTCGCCGTGACGACGGTCATCACCGCCATTGCCGGCTTCGCCGATGTGGCGCTGATCTGGTACACCGGCCGCGTGGTCGACCTTCTGGCCGGCGCAGCGCCGTCCGA
Organism: Paracoccaceae bacterium; assembly: GCA_046155885.1. Lineage (GTDB taxonomy): Bacteria > Pseudomonadota > Alphaproteobacteria > Rhodobacterales > Rhodobacteraceae > JAOADN01. The sequence goes on along the minus strand of JBJXFU010000119.1, from coordinate 67,424 downwards.
GGTCTGGGCCCGCCACGGGACAGAGTTCATCTTCGCGGCACTTGTGGTGCTCATCGTCCGCCCGCTCCTGACCGGTGCCGGCGTCGCGCTTCTGCACAACACGATCATGCCGGGCTTCACCGCGCTGGCCCGCTGGCGGGCGCACCGTCACGTGCTGCGCCAGCCCGTCGGCTGGTTCGAGGACGACTTCGCCGGCCGGATCGCCAACCGGGTCATGCAGCTTCCCTCGGCCGCGACCGATGCGGTGTTCCAGACCTTCGATGCCGTCGCCTTCGCGCTGACGACCCTGATCGGGTCGCTCTGGCTCCTGTCGTCCGCCGACCCGCGGCTTGTCGCGCCGCTGATCGTCTGGATCCTCCTTTACCTGGCCCTGATCCGCTGGACGATCCGCCGCGCCGGCCCGGCGGCGCAGGCGGCATCCGACGCGCGCTCGGCGATCACGGGCCGCGTGGTGGACAGCTACACAAACATCCATTCGGTGAAGATGTTCGCACATCACGATCTTGAACTCCGCCACGCCCGCGAGGCGATCGAAACCGGGCGGCAGAGGGTGAACGCCGAAATGCGGATCATCACCAAGATGGACGTGATGCTGACGCTTCTGAACGGCGCGCTGATCGTGTCGGTGACTGGCCTGGCCATGTGGCTCTGGTACGGCGGCAGCGCGACCGTCGGCACGGTTGCCGCGGCCAGCGCGCTGGTGCTGCGGCTGAACAACATGACCTACTGGATCATGTGGGCGACGACGACTCTGGTGCAGTCGCTGGGCATCGTCGCCGAGGGGATGGAAACGGTGGCCGCCCCGGTGACGCTGACAGACGGTGAAGGGGCGAAACCGCTGCGTCTCACCGAAGGCCGGATCGAGATGCGCGGCGTCAGCCACCACTACGGCCGGGGCTCCGGCGGCCTCGCGGACGTGTCGCTGATCATCCGCCCGGGCGAGAAGGTGGGGCTTGTGGGCCGGTCGGGGGCGGGCAAATCGACCCTCGTGAAGCTTTTCCTGCGGTTCTATGATGTCGAGCGCGGCGCCATCCTGATCGACGGGCAGGACATCCGGGAAGTGGCGCAGGATACCCTTCGCGCCAAAATTGGCATGGTGCAGCAGGATTCCAGCCTCCTGCACCGGTCGATCCGGGAAAACATCCTCTACGGCCGCCCCGAAGCGACCGAGGCCGAGATGGTCGATGCCGCCAAACGCGCCGAGGCGCATGACTTCATCTTGGATCTCGTCGATCCCGAAGGCCGCCGGGGCTATGACGCGCATGTCGGCGAACGCGGCGTGAAGCTGTCCGGCGGGCAGCGCCAAAGGGTCGCCATCGCCCGCATCGTCCTGAAGGACGCGCCGATCCTCGTCCTCGACGAAGCGACAAGCGCGCTCGACAGCGAGGTCGAGGCGGCGATCCAGGACACGCTTTACGGCATGATGAAGGGCAAGACCGTCATCGCCATAGCGCACCGGCTGTCGACCATCGCCCACATGGACCGGATCGTGGTGCTGGAAGACGGGCGGATCGCGGAACAGGGGTCGCATGCCCAACTGATCACGAAGGGCGGCCTTTACGCGCGGTTCTGGGCGCGGCAGTCTGGCGGCTTCATCGGCGCCGACGCAGGCCTTGGCGAGGCGGTCGAGTGAGCATCCTGACCCGCCTCGCCGACCGCATCGACGCCTTCGAACCCGCGACGGGCGCGCCCCCGCAGACGCTCCGGGCGTTCTTCGGCTGGTGCCTCGGCGGCGCCTGGCCAAGCCTCTGGCTCGCCGCCTTCGCCTCGGCGCTGGCCGGCACGATGGAGGTGGTGTCGGCACTCATCCTCGGCTGGGTCATCGATTCGGCGCTGACGACCGGAGCGGCAGGGTACTTCGCCGACCATGCGCTGCTGCTTGCCGCCTTCGGTGTCTTCTACCTGATCCTGCGCCCGCTGGCCTTTGCGGGGTCTTCGGCGATGAGTTCGATCCTCGTGGGGTCGAATGTACTGCCGCTGGTCCTGTCGCGGCTGCACCGCTGGACTTTGGGCCAGGCGGTCACCTTCTTCGACAACGACTTCGCCGGCCGTATCGCGCAAAAGCAGATGCAGGCCGCCCGCGCGCTGACCGATGTGGCGACCGAAATCATCAACACCGGCTGCTTCGCGCTGGCTTCGGTCATCGCCTCGGTGATCTTCCTTCTGTCCATCGACGCCTGGATGGCCGGCGCGCTGATGCTCTGGCTTGCCGCCTATGTCGGCCTGGTCCGCTTTTTCCTGCCGCTCGTGCGCGAAAACTCGGCCGCCCGCGCCGCGGCCCGTGCGATGGTCACCGGGCAGGTGGTGGACACGATCACCAACGTCAAGACGGTGAAGCTTTTCGCCCACTCCGCCTTCGAAGACCGCGAGGCGCTGAAGGCCATGGGCACCTTCCGCGACAAGTCGATCCAGTACGGCGAGATTTCCACCTGGTTCCGTCTGGCGCTGATGGCGCTGGCGGGGTTCCTGCCGATCCTGCTGATCGGCGGAACGCTGGTCCTGTGGCAGCAGGGCGGCGCAACTGCAGGCCAGATCGCGGCCGCCGGGGCGGTCTCGATGCGGATCGCACAGATGTCCGGGTGGGTCAGCCTGTCGTTCCTGTCGATCTATTCCAGCGTCGGCGAAGTCGAAGACGGGATGCGCACCCTCTCGGCCCCCTACACGCTGGCCGATGCGCCGGATGCGGCCGAACTGCCGGCCGCGCGCGGCCTGGTCGAGTTCCGGGATGTCAGCTTCGGCTACGGCCGGGCCCGGGGCGTGGACGGCATCGACCTGACGATTCGCCCCGGCGAACGGCTCGGGATCGTGGGCGCTTCGGGGGCGGGGAAATCGACCCTCGTTGCCCTTCTCCTGCGTCTCTACGACGTGGAAAAGGGCGCCGTGCTGGTGGATGGCCGGAATGTGCGCGGGGTCACCCAGGAATCCCTGCGCCGCCAGATCGGCATGGTCACGCAGGACACCGCGATGTTCAACCGCCCGGCGCGCGAAAACATCCGCTATGGCCGCCCCGACGCGACGGAAGACGAGATCATCGCGGCGGCGAAGGCGGCCGAGGCGCATGACTTCATCACCGGCATGGCCGATCACGCGGGCCGCAAGGACTACGGCGCCTTCCTGGGCGAACGCGGCGTGAAGCTTTCGGGCGGACAGCGGCAGCGGATCGCGCTGGCCCGCGCCTTCCTCAAGGATGCGCCGATCCTCGTCCTGGACGAAGCGACATCGGCGCTTGATTCCGAGGTCGAGGCGCAGATCCAGGACGCGCTCGCCCGGGTGATGACGGGAAAGACGGTCCTGGCCATCGCCCACCGGCTTTCCACCATCGCCGAGATGGACCGGATCATCGTCATGGACCGCGGGCACATCGTCGAAGACGGCACCCATGCCGCGCTGCTGGCCCGGGGCGGGCTTTACGCGCGCTACTGGAACCGCCAGTCCGGCGGCTTCATCGGCGTCGAGGCGCAGAGCGAGGCTGCCGAGTGAGCATCGGGTGAGGCTGACGGTCGAACGGCTGGGGCATCTCGGCGACGGGGTGGCGGGCGATATCTTCGTACCGATGGCATTGCCCGGCGAAGTGGTCGAAGGCGAAGTGAGCGGCGGGCGGATGGCGGCGCCGGTGGTCGTCACGCCCTCGGCCCATCGCGTCGCGCCCCACTGCCCGCACTACGGCGCCTGCGGCGGCTGTTCGCTGATGCACGCGAATGACGGGTTCGTCGCGGCGTGGAAAGACGAAGTGGTCCGCGAAGCGCTGGCCGCGCAGGGCCTTGGCGCGACGTTCCGAGCCGTTGTCACATCGCCCGGAAACGCGCGGCGGCGGGCGACACTCGCCGGACGCAGAACGAAGACTGGCGCGGCTATCGGCTTCAACGGGCGCGCCTCGGGCACCATCGCCGGGATTCCGGGATGCCGGCTCCTGTCGCCGGAAATCCTCGCGCACTTGCCGGCGCTGAAGGAACTGACCGCCCTCGGCGCTTCTCGAAGCGCGGTACTCCACTTGACGGTGACCGAAATGGAAACCGGCGCGGATGTCGCGGTATCGGGCGGAAAAGACCCTGATTCCGTGCTGCGGTCCGGGCTTGCCGCCATCGCCGGGCGGGCCGGGTTCGCCCGGCTGACCTGGAACGGCGAAACCCTCGCGCAACGCGTGGTGCCGGTTCTTGGCTTCGGCCGCGCGCGCGTCGCGCCACCCCCCGGCGCCTTCCTTCAGGCGACAGCCCAAGGCGAGGCGGCGCTGGCCGAAGGGGTCGCCGAGGCCCTGAACGGGGCCCGCCGCCTTGCCGACCTCTTCGCCGGCTGTGGCACCTTCGCGCTTCGCCTCGCCGAACAGGCCGAGGTCCATGCCGTCGAAGGCGATGCCGCCATGACCCTTGCGCTTGATGCCGCCGCCCGCGCCACCCCCGGTCTCCGCCGCCTTACCACCGAACGCCGCGACCTCTTCCGCCGCCCGCTGCTCTCTGACGAGCTTGCCCGCTTCGACGCCGCCGTGATCGACCCGCCCCGCGCCGGGGCTGCGGCGCAGGCGGCGGAAATCGCGCGCTCGGGGCTGAAGCGCGTCGCCTACGTCTCGTGCAACCCCGCGACTTTCGCCCGCGATGCGCGCATCCTGACCGACGCGGGGTTCCGCATCCTTTGGGTCCGGGTGGTGGACCAGTTCCGCTGGTCGCCGCATGTCGAGCTGGTCGCCGCGTTCTTCCGGTGACGCCGCTTTCCGCGCCGTGCTTTGCCGTGTAGAAGGCGGGAAAAAGGGCTGGGAAACGGGCAGATGATCCTTCCGCGGCGGGCCGTTCTGGCGCTGGTGCTGGCCATTCCGGCCGCATGTTCGAATTTCCGGACTTATGACGGGCCGGCGGTCACCAGCGTCGTCGTGCACAAGGCCGAACGGCGGATGTACCTGCTGAACGGCGGGACCGTCCTCAGGGACTACAAGATCGGCCTCGGCGGCAACCCGATCGGCCCGAAGCGGGTCGAGGGCGACTTGAAGACACCGGAAGGCGCCTACCGGATCGACCGCCGCAACCCCAACAGCCAGTATCACCTCTCGCTGGGAATCTCGTACCCCAGCGATCAGGATCGCGAGACCGCCAAGGCGCTCGGCAAGCCGCCGGGCGGCGACATCTTCATCCACGGCCGGGCGGGGCAGAACCGGGGCAGGGGCAAGGACTGGACCGCCGGCTGCATCGCCGTCAGGGACCGCGAGATGGAGGAAATCTATTCGATGGTCCGCGTCGGCACGCCGATCTACATCCTGCCCTGACCGGCCGGGACGGGCCCGCCTGCCGCCCGGGTTCGGGGGGGTCGGGTGATTCGAAGTTGATGGTTAATTCACCAAAAGCCATACCATCGTATGGCAGGTTGCTGGCATATTGCTGGCTGGTTGCTGGCCCCCTGCGAACGTCGCGGAAGCCGGCGGTTAATGCAGCGTCCGCAAGGGCTTACGGCGGGATGCCCGGGCCTTCCGTACGCCGGAAAGCCCACGACCATTTCCCAAAAATTTTGTCCTGCGTTACCCGCCGGTAACCAATGTCCACCAGATCTTCCCGGTCGGCTCCTGGAACCACGAAAAGCCCAGGTCCCGCGCCACCGGGTCAAGGATCACGGCCCGCGTGTCGGGCTGGCCCATCCAGGCCGAAAGGGTCGTCAGCTCGTCCTCGTAGGTCTCCGAGATGTTCTCGCCCAGCATTCCCCCCGCATAGCCCGCGCGCTGCACCCTGACCACCGGCGAGGATCCGTCGGACCCGAAATGCCAGGGCCGGTTCTGCACCGACATGTCGCGCGAATGTGTCGCGGCGGCGGCCGTAAGCTGGGCGCTCAGGGTCAGGGGCGGCAGGCCCGCCGCCTGGCGCAACTCGTTGATTCCATCGACCATCGAGAAGGTGACGCGGCTCACGTCGGCGGGCTTGATCGTGTAAAGCTTGGGCAGCGGCAGGCCGTCCGGGCCAAGCTGCGCGGGCGTCGAAGGTGCGCAGGCAGCCAACAGGGCGGCGAGCAGCGGGATCAGAAGGACGAGGCGCGGCATGTGGGGTCCCGGATTGCGGTTCAGGGGCGTCGTTTAGCCGCTTGCCGACGCGGGATCAAATGGCTTCGGCGGACCTTGTGCCACAGTGTTGAATTGTGCGATGGCGCAACGCCGCATATTTTCGGCACCCGGAACGCGCCGGATCACGGGGCGCAGCGCAGGAAACGGCAGGAGCAAGACGGATGACACCAAGACGCATCCCCGGCATTTCCCGGCGGACCCTGATCGCCGGCGCGACCGGTGCCCTTGGCGCCGCGCTCGCGGGGCCGGTCCTGGCGCAGGCAAGCGATGCGACAAGCAACTCGACCGAATACGAACGCGACCTCGGGTCGAACATCCGCCGCAACATCTCAAGCTTCCGGTCGCTCCAGTGGCAGCCCTACTTCGAAACCACGAAGAAAGGCGCGGTGCTGGTCGACATCACCTCGCGCGCGCTGCATTTCTGGTCGGAAGACCAGTCGATCTACCGGCTTTATCCCACAAGCGTTCCCCTGACCGATGACCTGACCCGGCGCGGCCGGACGCAGGTGGTTGAGAAGGTCGTCAATCCACCCTGGCGGCCGACTCCCGCGATGCGCCAGCGCAATCCCGAATGGCCCGAGTTCATCGAGGGCGGCGACCCGACGAACCCGCTCGGACTGCGCGCGCTCTATCTGTCCTGGCAGTATTTCCGCATCCACGGCACCCATGACACGCGCAAGATCGGGCGCCGGTCGTCGAATGGCTGTATCGGCCTTTACAACGAACACATCATGGAACTCTTCGGTCTGGCCCAGGTGGGAACCCAGGTGCTGTTCATCTGACACGCCGCGCCACGGCTCGCTCCGGATCGGCGAAAATCCGCTTGCTTTGCGCGAAAGGCGATGGATAGTCAGGGCCACGAGGTGGAGGTTCCGGCCCGGCGTTCCTCTGTCACCCTCCTGCCCGGCCGCTATAGGAGACTGCCAGATGAAGAAGATCGCCCTTGCCGCAGCAATTTCCGTCGCCGCGTCCACCGCTTTCGCGGGCGGCATTGCCCCGGTCATGGACCCGGCCCCGGTCGCAGATACCGCTTCGTCTTCGGGCGGCATCCTCGTCCCGATCCTCCTGCTCGTCCTGGTCGCCGCAGCGGTCGCCAGCAACTGATTTCGGCCCGAAAGGCCTGCAATCAACAATTCAACGCGCTGCGGCGGGGCTTCCGCCGTGGCGACGCATTTCGTCATGAGCGGCAACCCGCGCACAGGTGTTGCCAATTTGACGACAGCGGCAATCCATGCGCCCAGCGGCGCTCTAGCCAGTTGCAAAACTCGAACCTTGCTTGTTAGTCAGGGCCACGAGGTACAGAATGACTGCCCTGGCTATCCTCAATCCAAAATTCGCTGGGGCGCAGATGGAGAGTTCAGAATGAAGAAAATCGCGCTCGCTGCCGGTCTTTCGCTCGCCGCGTCCACCGCTTTCGCGGGTGGCATGGCGCCGGCCGTGATGGAAGAAGCCCCCGTCGTCGCTGAATCCAGCGGCTCCTCGGGCGGCATCCTCATCCCGATCCTGCTGCTCGTTCTGGTCGCTGCGGCGGTCGCCAGCAACTGATCGGTTCCCGATCTGACGATTAGGGGGCGGTGGCTTCGGCCGCCGCCCTTTTCGTTTGTCCGCATTGGCGCTGCCCCAGCTGCGGCGGCGCCTCAGACCCCCCAGCCCGCCAGGTTCGCCTCGATCACCTCAACCAACGCGTCGATATGCGCGTCGTCGTCGTTAAGGCACGGGATATAGGTAAAGCTATCGCCCCCCGCGTGCAGGAACGCCTCGCGGATCTCGCCGTCTATCTCCTCAAGCGTCTCGATGCAGTCGGCCGAGAAGGCGGGCGAAATGACTGCGATGCGCTTCCGCCCGGATTTCGCCAGTTCGGCCACGTGCTCGACCGTATAGGGGCGCAGCCACTCCTCGGGCCCGAAGACCGACTGGAACGCGGTGTCGATCGACCCCATCTCCCAGCCCAGCCGCTCGCGCAGCAGCCGCGAGGTCTTCTGGCACTGGCAGTGATAGGGATCGCCCTCCACCAGATAGCGCTTCGGCATGCCGTGATACGAGGCGACGAGGACGTCGGGCCTGACCCCGAGCCCCGCATAGACCCGTTCGACCGACTGCGCGAGCGCCTCGATATAGAGCGGGCGGTCGAAGTATTCGCGCACCGTCCTGACCGAGGGCTGACGCTTTTCCTTCATCAGGGCGCGAAAGAACTGGTCGTTCGCCGTGGCCGAAGTCGCGCCGGCATAGTGGGGGTAAAGCGGGAAGAACAGAATGCGCGTGCACCCGTCCGCGACCATCTTCCGCACCGCATCCGGGGTTGAGGGGCTTCCGTAACGCATGCAGAATTCGACCCGCACGCGCGGCCCGTAGTGTGCGGCCATCGCCGCCGTCAGCTTCTCGGTCTGCGCCCGCGTGATGGTCATCAGCGGGCTTTCGTTCCGCTCGTGGTTCCAGATCGACCGGTAGTTCGCTCCCGAGGTAAATGGGCGCTTCGACAGGATCACGAGCTGCAAAAGCGGCTGCCACTTCCACGGCGCATAGTCGATGACCCGCCGGTCCGAAAGAAACTCGTTCAGATAGCGCCGCATCGACCAATAGTCGTAGCCATCCGGCGTGCCGAGGTTAGCGACCAGCACCCCGGTTCGTTCTTCCGGGAGGCGCGGGTGTCCGGCTGGCGTATGGCCCGGCATGTCGCCCGGAGGCGCGGCGCAGTCTTCCATATGCGAGCATCCTTCTTCCCGCGCTTCACTTAGGTGCCCCGGCCGTGGCGTCAACCGGGGCGGCATCAGGTTCGACCGCCCCTGCGCGCGACATCCAGCGCGTCGGCGAGCCGCAGGGACGCCGATCCCGGGCGGAGAGGCTTCGGCTGACCGGGGGCGGGTGCCCAGCCGGTCAGGAAAACCGTATCGAAGCTGGCCGGGATCCGCCCCTGGCCCGCGCCGAACGACTGTTCGTAGATATCCGCCGCCAGCGGAAGCATGGACCGCGGCATCGATCGCGTTCGCGCCGCCATCGCGTTCCCCTCGCCCATTCCGCGCAGGTCGGATACCAGCGCCATGACCGAGGGGTAGCTGACCGTTCGGCTGGAAACGTCGGCGACCGGCAGGGCAAAGCCTGCCCGCTGAAGAAGCCCGCCAAGGTCGCGAATCTCGCCCATCGGCAGCACGCGCGGCGAAAGTCCGCCGGAAAGTCGCGTTTCTGCCTCGGCGAGCGCGGAGCGGAATTCGGCCAATGTCCGGCCGCCGAAAAGCACGCAGAGTAACCACCCATCGGGCATCAGCGCGCGGCGGCATTGGATGAGTTGACCGACCGGATCGTTGGCCCAATGCAGGCAGAGGAAGTGAACGACCAGATCATGCGCCGCCGGCGCAAGGTCGAGCGTGTCGCCATCTTCGACCGCCCGCGCCTGCGGAAAGCGGCGTGCGCACCAGAAGGGGAATCCGCTGACAAAAGCCGCGTACGTAAACGGCCTGTTAACCTCGGCGAGCCTTTCATCGACCTCGGCCGCGATGTCCTCGTACAGGAAGGGCTCGAACCCCTGCAGAACGGCGCGGCGGCGGTGCAAAGACAGTGCGGCGCGGTCGGTCAGAAGGGGCGGTTCGGTCATGACGGTTCAAGTTAGGGGCCTTCGCGAGGGATTGCAAAGCGCGCTCAGGCTGGCCTTTCCGCCGCGCTGCCTGACTTGCGATGCGTCCGTCACCGACGACTTCGGCCTCTGCGCCAGCTGCTGGCGCGAAACGCCATTCATTTCGGGCCTTGTCTGCGATCTCTGCGGCAGCCCGCTTCCCGGCGACGATACCGGGCGGTCGGAGCATTGCGATGACTGCCTTACGATCGCGCGGCCTTGGGTGAAGGGAAGGGCCGCGCTGCTCTACCGCGGAAACGCCCGCGACCTGGTCCTGTCTCTCAAGCATTCCGACCGGCTCGACCTCGCCCCGTCAGCTGCGAAGTGGCTTTATCGCGCGGCCGCGCCACTTGTCGAGCCGGGAACAGTGGTCGCACCCGTCCCGCTGCACTGGCTGCGGCTCCTCCGCCGGAAGTACAACCAGTCGGCCGAACTTTCCCGCCCCCTCGCGCGGCTCGCCAAAGCAGACCACTGCCCCGACCTTCTGCAAAGAATTCGGAACACCGGTACCCAGGACGGTCGTACCCGCGATGGGCGGTTCGTAAACACGGAAGGGGCGATCCGGGTCGACCCGCGCCGGTGCGCCGGCATTCTCGGGCGCCCGGTCCTGCTGGTGGACGACGTGATGACTTCGGGCGCGACCTTCGCGGCGGCGGCCGAGGCCTGCCTTGCAGCCGGCGCAAGCCTGGTATCGGTCGTGGCTCTGGCGCGTGTGACGAAAGACGCATAACCTTGCGTTACCAAGCTTCGGGCAAGGGTTCGGGCCATGCAGCGCGTTGAAATCTATACCACGCCCTGGTGCCCCTATTGCGTCGCCGCCAAACGGCTTCTGACACGGAAAGGTATCGCCTTCGAGGAAACGGATGTCTCGGCCGACATGCCGGCGCGGCAGCGGATGACGCTTCGCGCCGCCGGGCGCCACACGGTTCCGCAGATATTCATCGGCGGGCATCACGTCGGCGGATCGGACGAATTGCACGCGCTCGAACGCAACGGCAGGCTGGACCCGCTGCTGCAGGTCGGCAGGTGAAGGTCGCGCTGGTTCAGATGACTTCAACCGACGTGCCGCCGGACAATCTGGCGGCGGCACGCGAGCTGATACGGGAAGGCGCGGGCCGCGGCGCAAAGTTCATCCTGACCCCCGAAGTGATGAACTGCGTTTCATCCGACCGGGCGCTCCTGGCACGGGTCCTCGCGACGGAAGAAGGAGACGCGACCCTCTCCGCGCTCCGGGACGAGGCGAATGCGCTGGGTATCTGGCTGCTTATCGGGTCGCTGGGACTGCGGACCGGCGAGGCCGACGGGCGCTTCGCCAACCGGTCTTTCCTGGTCGCGCCGGATGGCTCGGTCGCCGCGCGTTACGACAAGATCCACATGTTCGATGTCGATATCTCTGCGACCGAAAGCTACCGCGAATCAGCGGGCTATCGCCCTGGCAGCCAGGCGATCATCGCCGCCACGCCGTTCGGTCGGGTGGGAATGAGCGTATGCTATGACGTACGCTTTCCCCATCTCTACCGCCGCCTTGCCCAGGCGGGGGCGACGATCCTGACCATCCCTGCCGCCTTCAACGACACGACCGGCGCGGCGCATTGGGAAACCCTTGTCCGGGCGCGGGCGATCGAGACCGGTTGTTTCGTTCTTGCACCCACGCAGACCGGCACCCACGGCCTGCACTCGAACGGCCGGCCGCGCCGGACCTGGGGGCATTCGCTAGCCGTCGCGCCATGGGGCGAGGTCTTGGCCGATGGCGGGACCGATCCAGGGGTGACGCTGGCGGACCTTGATCTTTCGCTGGTCGGAAACGCCCGCGCGCGGGTGCCGTCGCTTCTTCACGACCGTCCCTTCGGGGGGCCATGAGTGTGACCGACGGATTGGATGCACTTGCTGCGGGGCTGTTTTCAGAGATCTTCGCGCTCGATCAGCTCGCCCGGCACCGGGTTTCGCGGGCGCTTCCAAAGGGAATGGAACTAAGCCATTTCTCGGTCCTCAATCACCTTGCCGGTATTGGCGACGAACGCACGCCGGCCCAGCTTGCCGCCACCTTCCATCTGACGCGCGGCGCGATGACGAACACGCTTACCAGGCTCGACTGGGCGGGCCATGTGCATATCCGGCCCGATTGGGATGACGCACGGCGGAAGTTCGTGTCGATCAGCCCGGCCGGCCGCGCGGCGCGCGATGCCGCGCTGGCCGCCATCGCCCCGATCATCGCCGAGATCGTCAGCGCGGTCGGAGCCGACCGGGTGCGGCCGATCCTGCCGGTTCTGCGCGAGCTTCGCCTTCAACTCAGCGGGGAGTGAGGCGCCCGTACGTGCTCCGCGAAGGGGGTCTGCGCGCGGCAAGCCGTGGCGCCGCGTCAGCCGCGCCGGATGCTGGTGGTCACGTAGTTGCAGGACAGATCGCGGTCGTGGATGGACCAGGTCCAGGCCAGCGGGTTGAAGACGAAGCCCTTCCTGTCCACCGGGTCGAGCGCTGAGGCCCGCAGCATCCCGTAGAGTTCGTCGGGGGTGATGAACCTCGCCCAGTCATGGGTGCCCTTCGGCAGCCAGCGCATCACCCATTCCGCGCCGACGATCGCCATCAGGAAGCTTTTCGGGTTCCGGTTCAGCGTCGAACACACCATCAGACCGCCGGGTCTCAAAAGCGTTCGGCAGGTCGCAAGGAACGCCTGCGGGTCGGCCACATGTTCCACGACCTCCATGTTCAGAACCGCGTCGAAGCGCTCGCCCATTTCCGCCAGGGCTTCGGCGGTGGTGTGGCGGTAGTCTATGGCCAATCCCATCTTCGCGGCATGAAGGCGGGCGACGGGAATGTTCCGCGCCGCCGCGTCGGCCCCCACTACATCGGCCCCCAGGCGCGCCATCGGTTCCGAGAGCAGGCCGCCGCCGCATCCGATGTCGAGCACGCGGAGCCGAGCGAAAGGGCGCGGCAAGGCTAGGTTCCGCCCGAACTCGGCTGCGATCTGGCGGGTTATGTAGTCGAGCCGGCAGGGATTGAGCATATGGAGGGGCTTAAACTTGCCCTCGGGGTCCCACCATTCGGCAGCCATCGCTTCGAACTTGGCCACCTCGGCGGCGTCGATACTGCCGGTCGCGTCCATCTTTCCCCTCGCAGAACGGGCGGACCCGTGGAAGGCCGCCGTATTTCCGGTATATAGTCGGGCCATGGACAGGTTCGCAGACCAAAAGCGCGCGGGCGCCTTTCTTTATCCGCAGATCGAGCCCTTCGATCAGCGTCTGATCGACGTGGGCGACGGGCACCGTGTTTACATGGAGCAGTGCGGACATCCGCAGGGCAAGCCGGTGGTCGTGCTGCACGGCGGCCCAGGCGGCGGCTGTTCGCCCGCGATGCGGCGGTACTTCGACCCGTCGGTCTACCGTGTCATCCTCTTCGACCAGCGCGGCTGCGGGCGGTCGCGGCCACACGCGAGCGTCGAGGCGAACACCACCCAGCACCTGATCGCCGATATCGAGCTGATCCGGCGGACCCTCGGTATCGAATGCTGGATCGTGTTCGGCGGCAGCTGGGGGGCGACTCTGGCGCTTCTCTATGCCCAGACCCATCCGGGACGGGCCGAGCGGCTGGTGGTGCGGGGCATCTTCCTGATGACGCAAGCCGAGCTGCAGTGGTTCTACGGCGGTGGGGCGGGGTGTTTCTGGCCGGAACTCTGGCGGGATTTCGCGGCGATGGTGCCCGAGGGCGAACGGGACGATCTGATCGCGGCCTATCACAGGCGGCTTTTCTCGGGTGACCTGATGGTCGAGACGCGGTTTTCGCGGGCCTGGGCCGCATGGGAAAATGCGCTTGCCTCGATCGACCATGACGGGCCGCTGGGCGAGGCCCCGGCCGACTACGCGCGGGCGTTTTCGCGGATCGAGAACCACTACTTCATCAACGCGGGGTTTCTGGAAGAAGACGGGCAGGTCCTGCGCGATCTCAACCGGCTGAAGTCGGTGCCCGGAGTCATCGTGCAGGGCCGCTACGACATGATCTGCCCGCCGGTCTCGGCTTGGAAGCTTGCTCAGGGCTGGGGACGGGCCGAGCTTCGGATCATTCCGGTGGCGGGGCACGCGCTTTCGGAGCCGGGGATATCGGCCGAGCTTGTCCGGGTAATGGACGGGCTGCGGGCCTGAGGCCGCGCTGCCACCAGAACAGTCATTCCGCTGTCACGCGGCGGTCCTATTGCGTCGTTCCGAACGCTCTCGACCAGCGAAAGGACGCTTCGCGATGCTCGACACCTATGGTCTCGACAACGCCTACGACATCAACGGGCCGGAAGAGGCGCGCAAGCTCTACGGCACCTGGGCCTCGTCCTATGACGAGAGCTTCGGCAAGGGCTGGGGCTACATCGCCCCGCGCGAGATCGCGGGCATCCTGAAGGCCGAATTCGGGGGCGGCACGATCCTTGACGCGGGCGCTGGGACGGGGCTGGTGGTCGAACACCTGCGGGGGTTGACGGTCGATGCCTTCGACATCACGCCCGAGATGCTCTTGGTGGCCGAAGGCAAGGGTCTTTACCGCAACCTGATCCTAGGCGACCTGACGAAGCCCCTGCAACTGCCCGACGCGGCCTATGACGCCGTGATCACCTGCGGCACCTTTACGTATGGCCATGTCGGGCCGGAATGCCTGCCGGAGCTTCTGCGCGTGACGAAACCCGGCGCGCTCTTCGTCTGCGGGACGATCCCGGCGGTGCTGGATGGCGCGGGGTTCGGGTCGGCGCTGGCCAAGCTGGTGGCCGCAGGCCGGATCGACCCGGTCCGCTTCCGCGACATCCCGATCTACGAAGGCGCGGACCACCCCCACAAGGACGACCGGGGGCTGGTGATGGTGTTCCGTACACGCTGACGGAAATACCTTGCATCGGCAGAGGGGCCTGATTATATCCCCTTCAACAGCGCGGCGCCGGGGTCCAATCCCGGCACCCACCGGAAGTTCCGACGGGCCGCTCTGGCCCGTTTTTCGTTTCCGGACCCCGCTCCAGCGCAATGACCGACCTCATCGCCAAGACCGCCATCGACCGGCGCCTCGCCGAGATCGTGACCCCCGCCGTGGAAGGGCTGGGGTTCGAACTGGTGCGGGTGCGGCTGATGGGTGGCAACACCAAGACCCTGCAGATCATGGCCGACCGGCCCGAGGGCGGGATCGACGTGGCCGACTGCGGCAGGATTTCCACCGCAGTCAGCGCGATCCTCGATGTCGAGGACCCGATCGAGGACAACTACCACCTGGAAGTCTCGTCCCCGGGCATCGACCGGCCGCTCACCCGGATGAAGGACTTCGACGTCTGGGAAGGCTGGGAGGCACGGATCGAGACCTCCGAACAGATCGACGGGCGCAAGCGTTTCAAGGGCATCCTGCGCGGCACCGAAGACGGCGAGGTGCTGGTCGAGATCGAGAATCAGGGCGCCGAGGTGGTGATCGGGCTGAAGTTCGACTGGCTCAGCGACGCCAAGCTGATCCTGACCGACGCGCTGATCGCCGAGATGCTGCGCCAGAGGAAAGCCTCCGGCGCGATAGATGAAACCGCCTTCGACGAGATCGTCGAGGAACCCGAGACACCGGAGGAGACCTGACATGGCCATCACATCCGCCAACCAGCTTGAGCTTTTGCAGACCGCCGAGGCTGTCGCGCGCGAGAAGATGATCGACCCCGATCTGGTGATCCAGGCGATGGAGGAAAGCCTGGCCCGTGCCGCCAAGTCCCGCTACGGCGCCGAGATGGACATCCGCGTGGCCATCGACCGCAAGACGGGCCGCGCGAACTTCACCCGCGTCCGCACCGTGGTCGAGGATGACGCGGTCGAGAACTACCAGGCGCAGCTGACCGTGGCGCAGGCCAAGACCTGGCTGTCCGACCCCAAGCTCGGCGACATGATCGTGGACGAGGTGCCTCCGGTCGACCTCGGCCGGATCGCGGCGCAATCGGCCAAGCAGGTCATCCTGCAGAAGGTGCGCGAGGCGGAACGCGACCGGCAGTTCGAGGAATTCATCGGCCGCAAGGGCACGATCATCAACGGCGTCGTCAAGCGCGAGGAATACGGCAACATCATCGTCGATATCGGCCGGGGCGAAGGCATCCTGCGGCGGACCGAAAAGATCGGCCGCGAAAGCTATCGCCCGAACGACCGCATCCGCTGCTACATCAAGGATGTCCGGCGCGAGCCGCGCGGGCCGCAGGTATTCCTGTCGCGCACCGACCCGCAGTTCATGGCCGAGCTCTTCAAGATGGAAGTGCCCGAAATCTACGACAACATTATCGAGATCAAGGCCGTGGCCCGCGATCCGGGCAGCCGCGCGAAAATCGCCGTCATCAGCTACGACAGCTCCATCGACCCGGTCGGTGCCTGCGTCGGCATGCGCGGCAGCCGGGTGCAGGCGGTGGTGAACGAGCTTCAGGGCGAAAAGATCGACATCATCCCCTGGAACGAGGATCAGGCCACGTTCTTGGTGAACGCGCTCCAGCCGGCCGAAGTGTCGAAGGTCGTCATCGACGAAGAAGCGGGCAAGATCGACGTGGTGGTGCCGGACGAACAGCTTTCGCTCGCCATCGGGCGGCGCGGGCAAAATGTGCGCCTGGCCAGCCAGTTGACGGGACTTGACATCGACATCATGACCGAGGCCGAGGAAAGCGAAAAACGGCAGGCGGAATTCGCGGAACGCACCAAGCTCTTCGTCGACGCGCTCGACCTGGACGAATTCTTCGCGCAGCTGCTCGTCTCGGAGGGGTTCACCAGCCTTGAAGAAGTGGCCTATGTGGACTTGGAAGAGCTCCTGACCATCGAGGGCGTCGACGAAGGCACTGCGGCGGAGCTGCAGGCCCGAGCGCGCGATCACCTCGAGGCGCAGAACAAGGCGGCGCTGGAAGCGGCGCGGGCACTGGGTGTCGAGGACAGCCTTTTCGCATTCGAGGGGCTGACGCCGCAGATGCTCGAAAAACTGGGCAATGACGGGATCAAGACGCTCGAAGACTTCGCGACCTGCGCGGACTGGGAGCTGGCGGGCGGCTGGACCACGGTGAACGGTGAGCGGGTGAAGGACGAAGGCATCCTCGAGAAGTTCGACATGAGCCTGGAAGAGGCGCAGCTTCTGGTGATGACCGCGCGCGTGCAGCTCGGCTGGGTCGATCCCGACGAGCTTGCCAAGGTTGGCGAACCCGAAGCGGGCGCTGAGGAAGTGGCGCGGGCCTGATCTGAGGGGGCTTGGCGGAAAGGGGCGGGATGACCCGGGGCGGGGCGGACAAGGCGGCGGATGGGCCGGAGCGGCGGTGCATCGTCACCGGCGAAAGCCAGCCGAAGCGCGGGCTGATCCGGTTCGTCCTGTCGCCCGACGGCATGATCGTGCCAGACCTTGCGGGAAAGCTGCCGGGGCGGGGCCTGTGGGTCGCCGCCGACCGGGCGGCGCTGGACAAGGCCGGCAAGGGCGTCTTCTCGCGCGCTGCGAAGACCCCGGCGCTGGTGCCGGACGGCCTGACCGATCTGGTTGAAGCGGCCCTGGCCCGACGGGTGGTCGACCTGGTTTCGCTGGCGCGCAAAGGCGCGCGGGCGGTGGCCGGGTTCGAGAAGGTCAAGGGCTGGCTGTCGGATGGCCGGGTCAAGGTTCTGTTGCAGGCAAGCGATGGATCGGACCGCGGCAAGGGCAAGCTCTGGACCCCGGAAGGGGCCCGCTGGTTCGGCTGCCTGAAGGCGTCCGAGCTCGGTATGGCCTTCGGACGCGATTCCGTTATACATGCCGCGCTTGCGGCTGGCGGACTCGCGGAGCGTGTTGTAGAGGAGGCCGCGAAGCTGACTGGCCTCAGGCCGGTTGACGGCGCTTTGGGCGCCGGGAAGGAACAGAAGTCGGAATGACGGATACGGGCGACAAGAAACCCCTCGGACTGGGCGGACGCTCGGGTCAGGTGAAGCAGAGCTTCAGCCACGGGCGCACCCACGCCGTTCTGGTCGAGACCAAGCGCAAGCGCGTGGTCGTGCCGCAGAAGCCCGTGGCGCCGCTGGCCAAACCCGGTGGCCCGACGTCCGTTTCAAGCGACCCGGCGCGCCGCCCGGCCGGGATATCGGATGCCGAAATGGAGCGGCGCATGAAGGCGCTGCAGGCCGCTCGTGCCCGCGAGGTGGTCGAATCCGCCCAGCGCGATGCCGACGAGCGCGCCCGAGAGGAAGATCGCGCCCGCCGCCGGGTCGAGATCGAAGCCAAGGAACGCGAGGAGCGCGAGCGCGAAGAGGCGCTGCGCATGAAGGCCGAGGAAGAGGCGCGCAAGGTGCGCGAGACCGAGGCGCGCGAGAAGCGCAAGGAAGAAGTGCGCAAGCCCGCCGGCGCCCCCACTGTGAAGGCCGATCCGGCCGCCGCGGAAGCCGCCGCGACGCGCGCTGCGACCAAGGGCGTACCTGTCGGCGGGCCCCGCAAGACCGACCGGGAACGCGACGACCGCGTGGCCGACCGTGACAACCGCGCGAAAGCCGCGCGCGACGAAAGCCGCCGTACCGGCAAGCTGACGCTGACCGAGGCGCTGGACGGAGAGGGCGGCCGTCAGCGGTCGCTCGCCGCGATGAAGCGCAAGCAGGAAAAGGCGCGCGCTAAGGCGCTCGGCCTTGCCATGCGGGCCGAAAAGCAGGTGCGCGACGTGCAGCTGCCCGAAACCATCGTCGTGCAGGAGCTTGCCAACCGCATGGCCGAGCGCGCGGCCGATGTGGTCAAGTCGCTGATGAAGATGGGAATGATGGTCACCATGAACCAGACCATCGACGCCGACACGGCCGAACTTGTAATCGAGGAGTTCGGTCACCACGCGGTCCGGGTTTCCGACGCCGACGTCGAGCAGGTCATCGGCGCCGTCGGCGACGCGCCCGAAACGCTGCGGCCGCGTCCGCCGGTCGTGACGATCATGGGCCATGTCGACCACGGCAAGACATCGCTTCTTGACGCGATCCGCAAGACCAACGTTGTGTCGGGCGAAGCGGGTGGGATCACTCAGCACATCGGCGCCTATCAGGTGAAGACCGGCAGCGGGATCGTCACCTTCCTCGACACGCCGGGCCATGCGGCCTTTACCTCGATGCGGGCACGGGGCGCGCAGGTTACCGATATCGTCATCCTGGTCGTGGCGGCCGACGATGCGGTCATGCCGCAGACCGTCGAGGCGATAGCCCATGCCAAGGCGGCGAAAGTGCCGATGATCGTGGCGATCAACAAGGTCGACAAGCCGTCGGCCAATCCGCAGAAGGTCAGGACAGACCTTCTGCAGCACGAAGTTGTCGTGGAGCAGATGTCAGGCGAGGTGCAGGACGTCGAGGTTTCGGCGGTGACGGGCAAGGGGCTCGACACCCTCCTCGAAGCGATTTCACTTCAGGCCGAGATTCTGGAGTTGAAGGCCAATCCGGACCGGGCGGCCACGGGCGCGGTGATCGAGGCGAAGCTCGACGTGGGCCGCGGTCCGGTGGCGACCGTGCTGGTGCAGAACGGTACGCTGCGCCAGGGCGACATTTTCGTCGTGGGCGAGGTCTGGGGCAAAGTCCGTGCGCTGATGAACGACAAGGGCGAAAGGCTGGCCGAGGCCGGGCCGTCGGTTCCGGTCGAGGTGCTTGGCCTTACCGCGACGCCCGAGGCGGGCGACGTGCTGAACGTCGTCGAAACCGAGGCGCAGGCGCGCGAGATCGCCGACTACCGGGCAAAGGCTGCGCGCGACAAACGCGCGGCGGCGGGCGCTGCGACGACGCTGGAGCAGCTGATGGCAAAGGCCCGGGCCGATGAATCGGTGACTGAGCTGCCGATCGTCGTGAAGGCCGACGTCCAAGGTTCGGCTGAGGCGATTGTTCAGGCCATGGAAAAAATCGGAAACGACGAAGTGCGGGTCCGGGTGCTGCACTCCGGGGTCGGGGCGATCACCGAAAGCGATATCGGCTTGGCCGAGGCCTCGCGGGCGCCGGTCATCGGGTTCAACGTGAGGGCGAACGCGCCGGCACGGGCGACGGCGAACCAGAAGGGAGTCGAGATCCGCTATTATTCCATCATTTACGATCTGGTGAACGACATCCATGCGGCGGCCTCGGGCCTTCTGAAGAAGGAAGTGCGCGAAACCTTCATCGGCTATGCCGAGATCAAGGAAGTGTTCAAGGTTTCGAACGTCGGCAAGGTTGCCGGGTGTCTGGTCACCGAAGGCGTGGCGCGCCGTTCAGCGGGCGTGCGGCTTCTGCGCGACAACGTTGTGATTCACGAAGGCACGCTGAAGACGCTCAAGCGTTTCAAGGACGAAGTGAAAGAGGTCCAGTCCGGGCAGGAATGCGGGATGGCCTTCGAGAACTACGACGATATCCGCCAGGGCGATGTCATCGAGATTTTCGAGCGGGAGGAAGTCCAGCGCAAGCTGGCGTAGGTCTCCGGTAGGAAAAGCCCAAAAGCCGCCCGTTCAGGCGGCCTTTTTCAGAACGGGGGTTCCCTCGAACAGGCGGTTGCCCACCCGTACGACGATCTTTCCGTTGTCGAGCTGCCGTTCGAACGTGCCTTGCACGGACACGCAACTGCCCAAGATGATCGTTCGCAGCATCCCAAACCTCCCCAAATCCAGGGCTGCTATCAATGTAGGCCGCGCATCTTTACGATTCACAAACCCGACGGTCACATTAGTGACATAGACCATCGGATTTGGAAACAATATTCGCGAAGCGCGATTTCCCGTCGGCAAAAAGGCGCGCGGGTCCGGCCGGAAAGGTCAGAGCCAGTCGCGAAGAACAGGGATCAGCGGCAAGTCGGCGGGCGGCATCGGGTAAAGGCGAAGGTCGCGCGGCCGGACCCAGGCGAGTTTCTGGCCTTCTCGGGCGGCGGGCGTGCCTTCCCAACGGCGGCAGGCGAAAAGCGGCATGAGAAGGTGAAAGTCAGGATAGCCGTGGCTAGCGAAACTGAGGGGAGCAAGGCAGCTTTTCCAGGTTCCGATCCCAAGTTCCTCAGCCAACTCGCGGATCAGCGCCGCCTCGGGCGTTTCCCCCGATTCGATCTTTCCGCCGGGGAACTCCCACAGCCCGGCCATCGCCCGCCCTTCGGGGCGCTGGGCCAGAAGAACCCGACCGTCCGCGTCGATCAGCGCGACCGCCGCCACCAGCACCATCTTCAAGAGCGGTAATCCGCGTTGATGTCGATGTAGCGGTGGGTCAGGTCGCAGGTCCAGACGGTTCGCTTCCCGCGCCCAAGGCCGAGGTCAACCCCCAGACGAAGCTCTGCGCCCATCATATATACCGCGCCCGCCTCTTCCGTGTAGGACGGCGCGCGCCAGCCCTTTTCGGCGACAAGTATTTCGCCGAAGCGGATGGTCAGGCGGTCGCGGTCGGCCTCGGCGCCGGACTTGCCGATAGCGGCGACGATGCGGCCCCAGTTCGGGTCTTGGCCGGCGATGGCGGTCTTGACCAGCGGCGAATTTGCAATGGCCAGGGCCACTTTGCGGGCGTCAGCATCGGATCTTGCCCCCGTCACGGCGACCTCGACGAACCTAGTGGCGCCCTCGCCGTCGCGGACGACCTGGTGGGCGAGATCCAGCATCACCTTCGCAAGCCCCGCTTCGAAGGCCTTCGCGACCGGTCCAGAGGCCGAGGTTATCGGGGCCGCGGGGCCCTGGCCGGTGGCGGCGAGTATCAGCGTGTCGGAGGTCGAGGTGTCGCTGTCCACGGTGATCGCGTTGAAGGTCGTGTCCATATGGCGGGACAGCATCTTCTGCAGAAGCTGCTGCGGGATCGCCGCGTCGGTGAAGATGTAGACCAGCATTGTTGCCATGTCGGGGGCAATCATTCCCGAGCCTTTCGCGATACCGGCGATGCGGATCGGCCCGCCTTCGCCGGCGATCTCGACTGTCGAGGCCTTGGGAAAGGTATCGGTGGTCATGATCGCGCGGGCGGCCATCTCCATCCCGCCTGCATCCAGGGCGGCGGTAAGTTCGGGCACCCTGGCAACGATTCGGTCATGCGCCATCGGCTCACCGATCACTCCGGTCGAGGACGAAAACACCCGCCCGGTCGGAATGCCCAATGCCGCCGCCACCGCCCCCGAGATAGAAGCGACCGATGCTTCGCCGGCCTTTCCGGTAAAGGCGTTCGAGTTGCCCGAATTGACGACGATCGCCGCTCCGGCACCCGGATCGGCCTTCCCCGCCAGTTTCGCCTCGCAATCGCGTACGCATGCCGAGCGGGTCGATGACCGGGTGAAGGCGCCGGCAACTGTGGCGCCGGGGGCGAGGCGCACCAGCATCACATCCGTGCGCCCAGCATAGCGGACGCCTGCCGCGACAGCCGCGAACTCGGCCCCCGCTATCGCGGGAAGCGCCGGGAAGGCGGCCGGGGCAAGCGGCGATACGGACTTTGCCTTTGCGGCGACCGCCGCAGCCTTTCCGCGCAGCCTTTTCAGCTTCTCGCGCAGCTTCTTCGCCTCGGCCTTCCAGTCCTTTTCCTTGCCCGCCATTTCTCAGCCGCCCTCTTCCCGAACATTCACTTCCCGATCAGCTCGGCCTTCTTCAGGACCGCCGGATCGATGCCTTCATCCATGCGTTCCACGCTGGCCGCCTCGGTCAGGGACTTCACTTCGTTCTCGACCGCCTTCTGCTGAAGCCCGGCCACGATCTCGTCGCGCTTTTCCTCAAGCGTGAGCGCGGCGGCTGCCCGGGTTTCGATCAGGCGGATGATGTGGAAGCCGAACTGCGTTTCGACCGGGGCCGAAGTTTCGCCGGGCTTCAGCGCGGTCACCGCTTTTTCGAACGGTTCCACCATGATGCCCGCGCCGAACCAGCCAAGGTCGCCGCCGCTTTGCGCCGAACCCGGATCGCCGGAGGACCTCTTTGCGATCTCGGCGAAATCGCCTCCGGCATCGAGATCTTCCTTGATTTTTTTCGCCTCGTCCTCGGTCTTCACGAGGATGTGCGCGGCATGGAATTCGGATGCCGGCGCGGCGCTGCCATAGGTTTCGTCATAGGCCTTCTTCACAGCCTCTTCCGTGACGGCCGCGTCCACCGCAGCGGTCAGCGTGACGTTCGCCAGGTAGCCGCGCCGCTGCTGTTCAAGCTCCAGCCGCTGCGCTTCAGTAAGGGCGCCCTCGGCCTTCTGGGCCAGCACGGTCTGCTGGATGATCTGGTCGAGCACACCCTTGAAAAGAACGTCATCCGGCAGAGTCAGGTACTTCTGCGGCAGCGACTCGCGGACGGAAATCATCTGGCCGAGCGTGATCTCGGTGCTGTTCACTTTCGCGACGACCGTGGCGGCGGTCGGTTCTTCCGCAAGCGCGGCAAGCGCGGAGGCGGCGAAAAGCATGGCTGCGCCCACAAGCGACGGTAAGCGGGTCATCTGGCGTAACTCCTGACTGGGGCCGAACCCCGGACGGGCGGCGTTGACACGGGTGCGGCAGGCACTTACATCGCGGTGCGTCTTCGAAGGCCAGTCTGCGCGCGCGCCCTTGGTTCGCTGCCCTTCTAGGCACGGCGCGGAAGGTGGGCAAGGCCGCCTTTCACAAGAAACCGTCAAATGACGCCTCGCGGAGAAAGCATGCTCGGCCTCGGAACACTCGCGAAGAAGGTCTTTGGAACGCCGAACGACCGCAAGGTCAAGTCGGTGCGCCCGCTGGTCGATGGGATCAACGCGCTCGAGCCCGAGTTCCAAAAGCTTTCCGACAGTGAGATCAAGGAGCGTACCCAAGCTCTGAAGGCACGCGTTCAAGGAGGCGAAAGCTTTGAAGAGGTCCTGCCGGAAGCCTTCGCCAACTGTCGCGAGGCGGCGAAGCGGGCGCTGGGCCTGCGCGCCTTCGATGTGCAGCTTATGGGTGGCATCTTCTTGCATCAGGGCAATATCGCCGAGATGAAGACCGGCGAAGGCAAGACGCTGGTGGCGACCTTTCCGGCCTATCTGAACGCGCTGACGGGCAAAGGCGTGCATATCGTCACGGTCAACGACTACCTCGCAAAGCGCGACGCGGAGTGGATGGGCAAGGTCTATCGCGCGCTCGGCCTGAAGGTGGGCGTCGTCTATCCGTTCCAGGGCGATGCCGACAAGCGGGTCGCGTACCAGGCCGACATCACCTATGCCACCAACAACGAGCTCGGTTTCGACTACCTGCGCGACAACATGAAGTCGGAACTGTCCGACATGATGCAGCGTGGGCATTTCTTCGCGATCGTCGATGAAGTCGACTCGATCCTGATCGACGAGGCGCGGACGCCGCTGATCATTTCGGGGCCCAGCCAGGATCGGTCGGAGCTTTACAACACGCTCGACAAGTACATCCCCGAACTGAGCGAAAGC
The DNA here is from genome assembly GCA_046155885.1 of Paracoccaceae bacterium. Classification (GTDB taxonomy): domain Bacteria; phylum Pseudomonadota; class Alphaproteobacteria; order Rhodobacterales; family Rhodobacteraceae; genus JAOADN01. The sequence goes on along the minus strand of JBJXFU010000119.1, from coordinate 43,516 downwards.
CACTTCAAGCTGGACGAGAAGCAGCGCAACGCGACGTTCACCGAAGAGGGGAACGAATTCGTCGAGAACCGCCTGCGCGAAGCCGGCATCCTTCCCGAGGGGCAGACGCTCTACGACCCGGAATCCACCACCTTCGTCCACCACATCACGCAGGCGCTTCGTGCGCACAAGCTGTTCCAGAAGGATGTGAACTACATCGTTCGCAACGGCGAAGTGGTGCTGATCGACGAGTTCACCGGCCGCATGATGCCCGGCCGGCGCCTGTCGGACGGCCTGCACCAGGCAATCGAGGCGAAGGAGGCCGTCAAGGTCCAGCCCGAAAACGTGACCCTTGCCTCGGTCACCTTCCAGAACTTCTTCCGCCTTTACGACAAGCTTGCCGGGATGACCGGCACGGCGGCGACCGAGGCCGAGGAATTCGCCGAGATCTACAGGCTCGGCGTGGTCGAGGTGCCGACGAACCGCCCCGTCGTGCGTCGGGACGACCACGACCAAGTCTACCGGACCGCGCGCGAGAAGTACGAAGCCATCATCAAGCAGATCCGCAAGGCGCATGAAAAGGGCCAGCCGATCCTTGTCGGCACGACGTCTATCGAGAAGTCCGAGATGCTGTCGGAGATGCTGAAGAAAGAGGGCATCGTCCACAACGTCCTCAACGCGCGCCAGCACGAACAGGAAGCCAAGATCGTCGCGGACGCGGGCAAGCCCGGCGCGGTGACCATCGCCACCAACATGGCCGGGCGGGGCACCGACATCCAGCTTGGCGGCAACGTCGAGATGACGGTGATGGAAGCGCTCGCCGCCGACCCCGGGGCGCATCCGGACGAACTCCGCGCCCGCGTCGAGGCCGAACATGCCGAGGACAAGAAGCGTGTGATCGAGGCAGGCGGGCTTTTCGTGCTGGCTTCGGAGCGCCACGAGAGCCGTCGGATCGACAACCAGTTGCGCGGCCGTTCGGGCCGGCAGGGCGACCCGGGCCGGTCGTCGTTCTTCCTCAGCCTGGAAGATGACCTGATGCGCATCTTCGGGTCGGAGAGGCTTGAAAAGGTGCTGTCGTCACTGGGAATGAAGGAAGGCGAGGCGATCATCCATCCTTGGGTGAACAAGTCGCTGGAGCGGGCGCAGGCCAAGGTCGAAGGACGGAACTTCGACATCAGGAAGCAGCTTCTGAAGTTCGACGACGTGATGAACGACCAGCGCAAGGCGATTTTCAGCCAGCGACTCGACATCATGCAGGCGGACGATCTGGAAGAGATCGTGCGCGACATGCGTCACCAGGTCGTGGACGATCTGGTGGAAGAGTTCATGCCACCGAAGACCTATCCCGAGCAGTGGCGGACCGAGGAACTGTCCGAAGATATCCGCATAAAGCTGAACCTCGACCTGCCGGTGGTGGCCTGGGCCGCCGAGGAAGGCGTGGATCAGGAAGCGTTGCGTGAGCGCGTGGTCGAGGCGACCGACAGGCTCGCCGCCGAGAAAGGCGCGGCCTTCGGCACCGAGACGATGCGCACGATCGAAAAGCAGCTTCTACTTCAGACGATCGACACCAAGTGGCGCGAACATCTGGTGCGTCTGGAACACCTGCGTTCGGTGATCGGGTTTCGGGGCTATGCGCAGCGCGACCCGCTTTCCGAGTACAAGTCCGAAGCGTTCGCGTTGTTCGGCAACCTGCTCGACGGGCTGCGCTCGGAAGTGTCGCTGAAACTCGCCCAGGTACGGCCGCTGACGCAGGACGAACAAGATGCTATGCTGAAGCAGTTCGTGGAGCAGCAAGCGGCGCTTCAGGTGCCTGCAGCGGCCCCGGCCGCGCCGCGTGTGCCACTTGTCGCCGGTTTCGACGAAGCCGAACCGAAGACCTGGGGCGCCCCGGGCCGCAACGATCCCTGCCCCTGCGGGTCGGGCGAGAAGTTCAAGCACTGCCACGGCAGGCTTATCTGACCAGCGCAAGGCGGCCTGGCCCGGCCCCGGCCAAAGGCAAGCGAACTCCGGGCGCGGGGCGGGCGGACGAGCGGCCAAGCCGCCCCGGATTAGGGCTGCCGGCGGGGTGTTTGATCGCGGTTCCGTGCACAATGACACATGTCGGCCATGTGTCCGCCCGAATCGGCACCTAGCGTCCCACCCGGGGAAATCCGATGCAGAGGGTTGGCCATGCAGATCAAGCGCCGGATACTGACCGCCGGGACAACTTTTTTCCTCGCTGCCGCGACGGGGCATCTTATGCAGAACGGCGGCGCGATTTCGGCCCGGTTCCTTCCCGGAAGCGACGTCTCCACCGCTTCGGTGGCGGCCCCGGTACCGCTGGCGAAGGCCACCCTCGACCAGACCTCGATCGTTCCGGTTTCGGCCGGTCCGCAGGACACGGCGATCCCAAAGCTTCCCGATCTTCCCGATACCACGATTCCTGCGCTCGCTTCCGGCATGGCCCTCGCTCCGCGGATGATCCGGGTCGAGCGCGGTTACGCGCGAAGGCAGACGGCGGCGGACGTGCGGTATTCGGCGTTCGGTCTTGCCTGTTCCGACCCGGCCCTGACGCTGACCGCCAAGCCCGGCGGGATGATCGGCGTTACTGTCGCCGCTCCGTGCCAGCCCGGGGCGAGGGCCGAGGTTTCGGCGGCTGGCCTTGTCTTCGATACGCTCGCCGGCCGTGACGGGTCGCTTCGGCTCGACGTTCCCGCATTTGCCGCCCTGGCGGATGTGACGGTCGCATTTCCGGACGGCACCGCCGCCTCCGGCCAGATCGCGGTTCCGGACGTCCTTACAATGCGCCGGATCGCCGTTCAATGGACCGGCACCCAGAGGTTGCAGCTCGACGTGTTCGAGAACGGGGCCGCCTGGGGCGAGGATGGGCATGTGTCGGCCGCTTCGGAGCCGGAGCCGGGGCTTGGTGGCGTGCTTTCCCTCGGCGATCCGTCGCTCGCCTGGCCGAAGCTGGCGCTGGTCTATTCGGGCGCGGGCGAGTTGAGCTCGCTTGCCGCCGAGGTTTCCTCCGAAGTCACTTCCGCGACCTGCGGGCGCGAAATTGCGGGCGAAGTGCTTCGTCCGGGGGCGTCGGCCCTGCCGGTCAGCCTTCGGATGCCGGACTGCGACGGAGCGGGCGGCTATGTCGTCATAAACGTCGATACGACGGCGCCGACTCTGCCTTTAAGCGTCGCGAGTAACTGAGCCCACGGTCTCCGGCTACTGAAGTATCCCTGCTGCACGGAAGCTCAGCTCGCGCGACCGTCCGACGATGATGTGATCGTGGACCGTGATGCCAAGAATCCGCCCCGCTTCCTCGACCTGGCGCGTCACGGCGATGTCGGACTGCGACGGCGTTGGGTCGCCCGAGGGGTGGTTGTGGACCAGGATCACGGCGCTCGCGTTCAGGTCCAGAGCACGCTTGACCACCTCCCGGGGATAGACCGGCACATGATCGACGGTTCCCCGGGCCTGCTCCTCGTCGGCGATCAGCACGTTCTTGTGGTCGAGGAACAGGATGCGGAACTGTTCGGTTTCACGGTGCGCCATCGCGGTATGGCAATAGGTCAGAAGCGCGTCCCAGGACGACAGGACCGGGCGGTTCAATACCCGCGCCCGGGCCGTTCGGTGCGCCACCGCCTCGTGCAGCTTCACCGCCAGGATGACCGCGCCGCCCACGCCCTTCACCTCGGAAAGCCGTGCGACGGGTGCCGAAAGGACCCCGCCGAGATCGCCGAAGCTGTCGATCATCCGGCGCGCCAGCGGTTTCACATCCTGTCGCGGGATAGCAGAGAAAAGGATCAGCTCAAGGAGTTCATAGTCGGGCATCGCCGCCGCGCCGCCTTCGGCGAAGCGCTGGCGCAGCCGCGCCCGGTGATCGACGATGTAGGAAGGGAGCCGGTCCCCTTCCGGGATCGGCAGCACGGGCGCTTCGTCATCCCCGAAAAGCCGGGGCGATTCCGAAAAGTCCGAAGGCTCTGTCCTCATACCGGACAGGCTCCGCAATCAAGGTTAATCAAACCCTAACGAGTCTTCGCCCTGGCCGAAACATCCGGGGGAGTCGCCCGCAGGGCGGCGGGGGCAAAGCACCCTTTGCGCGGACCTCAGCCCTTCATCCCGTCCCAGAAGTTCCGCACCTTGGAAAAGAACGATGCCTCTTCGGGGTTGTTCTCTTCGCTGAGGCGCTCGAACTCGCGCAGAAGCTCTTTCTGCCGAGCCGTGAGGTTCACCGGTGTCTCAACGCCGAGTTCGATCAGCATGTCGCCCATGCCGGTGCCGCGAAGCGCCGGCATTCCCTTGCCGCGCAGCCGCATCTGTTTGCCGGTCTGGCTTCCCGGCGGTACCTTCACGCGCGCCTTGCCGCCGTCGATCGTCGGCACCTCGACCTCGCCGCCCATCGCCGCGGTGGTCATCGCCACCGGAATGCGGCAGTACAGATTTACCCCGTCGCGCTGGAAAAGTGCGTGCTCTTTCACTTCGATAAAGATGTAGAGATCGCCGGTCGGGCCGCCGCGCAGGCCGGCCTCGCCTTCGCCCGCGAGGCGGATGCGGGTGCCGGTTTCGACCCCGGCGGGAATGTTCACGGCAAGCTGGCGCTCTTTCTCGGTTCGTCCGGCGCCGCCACAGGTTTTGCAGGGGTTCTTCACGGTCTGCCCGGCGCCGCCGCAGGTCGGGCAGGTGCGTTCGACCGTGAAGAAGCCCTGCTGGGCGCGGACCTTGCCCATGCCGGAACAGGTCGGGCAGGTGACGGGTTCGGAGCCACCTTCGGCACCGGTGCCGTGGCAAGAGCCGCAGGTGACCGAGGTCGGCACGGAAATCGACTTCTGCGAACCGCGATAAGCTTCCTCAAGCGTCACGCGCAGGTTGTAGCGAAGGTCCGAGCCGCGCGCCGCGCGCGCCCGTCCGCCGCCGCCGCGCTGGCCCATGAAATCGCCAAACAGGTCCTCGAACACATCTGAGAACGCGCTGGCGAAGTCGCCCTGCTGGAAACCGCCGCGAGGTCCGCCGCCACCCATGCCCCCATCGAAGGCCTGATGGCCAAAGCGGTCGTAGGCGGCCTTCTTCTGTTCGTCCTTCAGGACTTCATAGGCCTCGTTGATTTCCTTGAACTGCGCCTCGGCCTTGGGGTCGTCCTGGTTCCGGTCCGGATGCAGCTCCTTGGCTTTGGTGCGGTAGGCCTTCTTGATGTCCTCGGCCGAGGCGCCCCGCTGGACGCCCAGCACCTCATAGAAATCGCGCTTCGCCATCCGTCAGTTCCCCCGGGAACAGCAGAGCCGGCCCGGGCCTTCAACCCGGACCGGCCACGCGGTTCCGCCCGCGATCACTTGCGCTTCTTGCCGTCGCCGATGTCTTCGAAGTCCGCGTCCACGATGTCGTCGTCGACGCCGCGCGGACCGTCCTCGTCATCGGACGGCTCCGCTTTCGCACCTTCGGCGGCCTGAGCCTTGTAGATCGCCTCGCCAAGTCTCATCGCGGCGTCGGTCAGGTTCTGGATGCCGCCCCTGATCTTGCCGGAGTCTTCGGTCTTCAGCGCCTCTTCCAGCGCGCCAATGGCCAGTTCGATCGCCTCGACGGTGGACCCATCCACCTTGTCGCCATGCTCTTCCAGCGACTTCTTCGTGGAATGCACAAGGCTTTCAGCCTGGTTGCGGGTCTCGACCAGCTCCTTCCGCTTCTTGTCAGACTCGGCGTTGGCCTCGGCGTCCTTCACCATCTTCTCGATCTCGGCATCACTCAGGCCGCCCGAGGCCTGGATGGTGATCTGCTGAGCCCGCCCGGTTGCCTTGTCCTTGGCGTTGACGCTGACGATGCCATTGGCGTCGATGTCGAAGGTCACCTCGATCTGCGGCATGCCGCGCGGGCTCGGCGGAATACCTTCCAGGTTGAACTGGCCCAGCATCTTGTTGTCGGCCGCCATTTCCCGCTCGCCCTGGAAGACGCGGATCGTCACCGCGTTCTGGTTGTCTTCGGCGGTCGAGAATATCTGGCTCTTCTTCGTCGGGATCGTGGTGTTGCGGTCAATGAGGCGGGTGAAGACCCCGCCCAGCGTCTCGATCCCCAGCGATAGCGGCGTGACATCGAGCAGCACCACGTCCTTCACGTCGCCCTGCAGCACGCCCGCCTGAATCGCGGCGCCCAGCGCCACGACTTCGTCGGGGTTCACGCCCTTGTGGGGATCCTTGCCGAAGAAGGCGGTGACTTCCTCGATCACCTTCGGCATCCGCGTCATGCCACCGACCAGCACCACCTCGTCGATGTCGGCCTTGCTGACGCCGGCGTCCTTCAGCGCCGCCTCGCAGGGTTTCAGCGACTTCTTGATCAGGTCACCGACCAGCGATTCGAGCTTTGCCCGCGTCAGCTTCACGACCATGTGAAGGGGCGTGCCGGACTTCATGTCCATGCTGATGAAGGGCTGGTTAATTTCGGTCTGCTGGCTGGAAGACAACTCGATCTTCGCCTTCTCGGCCGCTTCCTTCAGGCGCTGAAGGGCCATCTTGTCGCGGGTCAGGTCGACGCCGTGCTCTTTCTTAAACTCGTCGGCCAGGTAGTTGACGATCCGCATGTCGAAGTCCTCGCCGCCGAGGAACGTGTCCCCGTTGGTCGATTTCACCTCGAAAAGGCCGTCGTCGATTTCCAGGATGGTTATGTCGAAGGTGCCGCCGCCGAGGTCATAGACGGCTATGGTCTTCGATTCCTTCTTGTCCAGGCCATAGGCCAACGCGGCGGCGGTGGGTTCGTTTATGATCCGCAGCACCTCGAGGCCCGCGATCTTGCCCGCGTCCTTGGTGGCCTGCCGCTGCGCGTCGTTGAAGTAGGCCGGTACGGTGATGACTGCCTGCGTCACCGGCTCGCCCAGATAGCTCTCGGCAGTTTCCTTCATCTTCTGAAGGGTCACGGCCGAGATCTGCGCGGGGCTGTACTTCTCGCCCTTCACTTCGACCCAGGCGTCGCCGTTGCCCCCGTCGATGATGTTGTAGGGCACAAGCTTGCGGTCCTTCTCGACCTCGGCGTCGGTGACTCGGCGGCCGATCAGGCGCTTGACGGCGAAGATGGTGTTCGTCGGGTTCGTCACCGCCTGGCGTTTCGCGGGCTGGCCGACAAGGCGTTCGTTGTCGGTATAGGCGACAACCGAGGGAGTCGTGCGCGCGCCTTCGGAGTTCTCAATCACCCGGGGCTGCGACCCGTCCATGATGGCGACGCAGGAGTTGGTGGTCCCGAGGTCGATGCCGATCACTTTGGCCATATGTCTTTCCTTCCTTCGGCGATGTTTTGGGGTGCAGGCCCGAAAGCGGCCCCTGCGCGCCCTATCCCAGACATGTCGGCGGGGGGCATGCCCCAACCGGCTCAGGGGGCTATATAGGGAGGGGGTTCAAGGCCTGCAAGCATCGGGCAAGGGCCGAGGGCGGGAGAAAACCGTGCAAATCGAACGCTTGCCTCCGGAACCTGAAACGTTCGCGGGTGCGCGGCTGTTCCGGGGCTTCCTCGACCCTGTCGGGCAGGTGCGGATGGCTGGGGATATTGCAGCCGTGATGGGCGTCGCGCCGCCCTTTTCGCCGCTGACGCCCTGGGGAAAGCCGATGAGCGTGGCGATGACTTCGGCGGGCAAGTACGGCTGGTATTCGGACCGCAAGGGGTACCGCTACGTGGATCGCCGCCCCTCGGGCAGCCCCTGGCCTGCGATTCCGGAAAGCGTTCTCGCGGTCTGGCGTGCAGTCGGCAGCGCGGACCGGATGCCCGATTGCTGCCTGGTCAACCTCTACCGGGGCCGCGCCCGGATGGGGCTGCACCAGGATCGGGACGAAGCCGATTTCAGCTGGCCGGTCGTGTCGGTAAGTCTCGGCGACGACGCGCTTTTCCGGATCGGCGGGGTGGCGCGCGGCGGGCCGACGGAAAGCGTCTGGCTGAGGTCCGGCGATGTGCTTGTGCTCGGCGGCGCGGCGCGGCTGGTCTATCACGGGATCGACCGTATCGCCGAGGGCACGTCGGCCCTTGTGGCCGGGGGCGGCCGGATCAACCTGACCCTACGGGTGGTTGATTGAGCGTTCTGGTGCGGTGATTTCGGGGCGGACTGGCGCCCCTGTTCGCGGTTTGCGGAAGCGTCTGCGATCTTGTGCCAAGTCCTTGCGAACGCAGGGTTAACGACTTCCGACAGGAGCGTTCGCAGGGTGCCAGCAACCCCCCAGCAATATGCCAGCAACCCCCCATACGATCGTATGGCTTTCGGTTAAGTTAACGTTAACTCCTGCTCGCCAACGAGCCCCCACTTGAGCCCGTGCGACAGGGCAGTCCGGGGGCAGTCCGGGGGCGGGGGATCCCGCCTTAACCGCAGGTCACACCCGTCGGCGCACCGACCGAAGCCGCGACGGCCGGGGCGATCAGGGCGCTGGCGGTCGTGGCGTCCGGGTGAAGCCCGTCCGCTATGCCCTGGCGCGGGTCGGGGCGGGCGCGCCAGAGGGCGTAGAGGTCGATCACGCCCGTCTTGTGCCGCGCAGCAAGCTGGTCGTAGGCCCGGTAGTAGGCGGCAAGCCTTGGCCGCGCCCAGCCGCGTGCGCCGAAGGCCGGGTTCATCGTCATCAGCGCCACCGAGGTGCCCGGCAGCGCCGAGGTGATCTGCGTCAGGATGGCGTCGTGCCGCGCGATGCTGTCGTTCAGCCAGAGCCCGTCGCGCAGGTCGGCGTCGTTGATCGCGAATTCGATCAGAAGGACATCCGGGCGCGCGGCGATCACCTCGGCCAGCCTGCCCTCGCCCCAGGCCGAGGACGCCCCGGGTTCGGCCACCCGCGTCACCTCGACCGGCCGGCCGAGGCAGCCGGACAAAGCCGCGCCAAGGTCGTCGGGCCAGGTGCCCCGCGCGGTCAGGCTGGTGCCGAAGGTGACGATGCGCAGGGTGTCGGTGCCCTGGCGGACGGGCGGCATGGCGCGGTCGATGGGCGTCCACGGGCGGTCGGACCCCCAGAGGACAACAAGCGCACCCAGCCCGACGGCAACCGCACCGGCGATCCACCGGAGCGGCCGCATCGTCAGGTCAGGCCCTGCTCGGCCAAGCGGCTTTCGGTTGCATCGGCGTCGGTGAAGCGCCCGTAGGGGCCGACCGAGATGCCCGAGCGGATGACCTTTGCCGGGTTGCCCGCCACAACGGAACGCGGCGGAACCGACTTGGTCACCACCGAGCCCGCGCCAATCACGCAATCGTCGCCGATCTCGACCCCCGGCAGGATCAGGCTGCGCCCGCCGATGAAGCAGTTCCGGCCCACCCGCGTGTGCAGGTAGAGCCCGCGGGTGCGGTCATGGGTCAGGATGCGCGATTCGAAGGCGACGTAAGAGTAGGGGCCGACATGTACCCCGATCGGGAACGTCTTGTCGAACCTGGCCGACAGCGAGAACTGCGCCGTCGGGTGGATATCCATCCCCAATGCGCGCGTGTAGACCAGCCGGTACAGGCCGACGATCACCCCCCTGATGGCAGAAAGCCGGTTCAGCCCACGGCGGCGCGCCTTCTTGAGGGGCGGCCCGGCGGATTGGCTGTCTGCGTCTGTCATCGCTGCCCTTCGATCCTGCGCCGCGCCCCCGGAGCGCAGCTAAGCGCCAACACCCGGGTCCGCGCAACCCCGGGGCGAGCCGTCATCGCTTTGCCCCCCACGAAAGCGAGGCATGGCGCCGCGTAAAGAATTCGCCCATCAGCCCGATCACCGCGAGAACAAGACTGACATAGACCGCATACATGTAGCTTGTGTAATGGGGATTGTAGTTCAGGAACACGTATCCCCGGCACTGGTCGATCAGGTGGAAAAGCGGGTTCCATATGAACAGGCTCATGATCCAGAAGGGCAGCACGTTGGCCACCACCATCTTGCCCGAGGCGATCATGTTCGCCCGGCTGTAGATGGTCGAAGCCATCGCCGCCGCCCCGGGCCACCAGGGCTTGGCGGCCAGCAGCACCATCCCGACCGATACGCCGAACGCCCAGGCCAGAAGGAACATGCCGAAGGCGCTGGCGGGATCCTCGATGGTGATGGGCGCGAAGAAAGCGTGGTAGCCGTAGAGCACAACCAGCATCGACAGGACCTGGGTGTAAAGCGACCCGAGCGCGGCGGAGGCAATGGCGACCGCAGTGGTCATCGGCGCATGCAGCATCATCGGCGAAGTCGGACCCTCGGCCGAGGCGACGGCGCCCATGGCTTGGGTGTTCGTCATGTAGAGGAAGACGCCGGTCATCAGGAACAGCGCGAAATCGCCGCGAAGCGCCAGCCCGCGCAGGCCGAAAAAGGACATCATCACCCAGAACGTCACGATCAGGATGATGGTCTGCACGATCGCCATCAAGAGCCCCACAACGGCATTTCCGTGGCCCTTGCGGATCGACCGTACCGTGGCGTGGTAGATCAGCGCGAGGACGCCCAGCGCGTGACCGATCCTGGTGCGAGGCGCGCCCGAGCTGTACATGTCTGCCGTGCCTTCCGGGTTTTGCCGCCGGCGAACCTTGCCGATGTTCTTGCCTAGCAGCATAAGGTTAAGGGTGCCGTCGGTTCAACCGGCGCAACCTCCGGAGAGCGATTTGGACTACGAACGACTGACGGACGTGATGCGGCGGACCGCGCTGGACGCGGGTGAGACGATCATGGCAGTTTATGCCGCGCCGGATTTCGGGGTGCGCGCGAAGTCCGACGCGAGCCCGGTCACCGAAGCCGACGAAAAGGCCGACGCGCTGATCTCGGCCGCGCTCAGGAAAGCCTTCCCGGACGTGCCGCTGGTGACCGAAGAGCAGGCAGCGACCCACAGGCGGGCGCTTTCCACCTTTCTGATCGTAGATCCGCTGGACGGCACGAAGGAGTTCGTGCAGCGGCGCGGCGACTTCACGGTGAACATCGCCTATGTGGAAAACGGCGTGCCGGTCAGAGGCGTCGTCTTTGCGCCGGCGATCGGGCGGCTTTTCTACACGCTGGCGGACGGAAGGTCGGTTGAAGAGAAGGCGCCCTTCGGCCGGGACCGGACGGGCAAGCGGCAGGCGATGCGCGTTTCGGTTCCCGATAACGGCGCCCTGATGGTGGTCGCCTCGAAGTCGCACCGCGATCAGGCGACCGACGACTACATCGCCCGCTACGCCGTGCGCGACATGACCAGCGCGGGCTCGTCGCTGAAGTTCTGTCTGGTGGCGACGGGCGAGGCCGACCTTTACCCGCGGCTCGGCCGCACGATGGAATGGGACACCGCCGCCGGCGACGCGGTCCTGCGCGGCGCGGGCGGTCAGGTGGTGAGGTTCGACGACCACAGGCCGCTTGCCTACGGCAAGGCCGGCTTCGCCAACCCGTTCTTCATCGCCTATGCGCCGGGCGTGCGACTGGTGGCGTGATGCCGGTGCTGGTGGTGATTCCGGCGCGCTACGCCTCGACGCGGTACCCGGGAAAGCCGCTGGTCGCGCTGAAGGGGGCGACGGGGGAAAGCCGGACACTGGTCCGGCGGACCTGGGATGCGGCGCGGCGGGTTCGCGGCGTCGACCGGGTGGTGGTGGCGACCGACGATGCGCGCATCGGGGATGCGGTACGCGCGTTCGGGGCAGAGGTGGTGATGACCTCGCCCGACTGCCGCAACGGGACCGAGCGCTGCGCCGAGGCGCAGGCGGCGCTGGGCGGCGGCCATGACATCGTGGTGAACCTGCAGGGCGACGCGCCGCTTACGCCGCCCTGGTTCGTGGAGGCGCTGATCGACGGGCTCAGGGCCGACCCGGGCGCAGAGGTCGCCACGCCGGTCCTGAGGTGCGACGGCGAGATGCTGTCGGGCCTGCTTGCGGACCGCCGCGCCGGCCGCGTGGGCGGGACCACGGCGGTCTTCGGCGCCGGGGGGCGGGCGCTTTACTTCTCGAAAGAGGTCGTTCCCTTTACGGGGCGCGACTATGGCCGCCAAGAGGCCACCCCGGTCTTCCATCATGTCGGTGTCTATGGCTTCCGGCCGGAGGCGCTTGCCGCCTATCCTACGTGGGCGGTGGGGCCGCTGGAGGCGCTGGAAGGTCTCGAACAGCTCCGGTTCCTGGAAAACGGCCGCCAGGTACTCTGCGTCGGGGTCGAATCGCGGGGGCGGCAGTTCTGGGAGTTGAACAACCCCGCGGACGTCGGGCGGATCGAGGCGATGCTGTCCGCGATGGGCGAGCCATAGGGCCGAATAGGGCGGCTTTGCCTTGATTCACTGGAAGGATGGTTACCGAAATGCCCCTTTTGTTGCCAAACCGGCGCCGAAGCGCCGTGGCGATCCGCGATTTTCCTGAGCGCTTGACCCAAAATAGTCATATGCTTGTCGAAACTGCGTCGGATTGTCTTAATAGGTCGGGGGCGAACGAGCCGGACTTCGCGGCCGGGAGCCAGTAAGGGTGATGTAATGAAGCGCAAGGTTACCAAGGCGATCTTCCCGGTCGCCGGGCTCGGAACGCGGTTTCTTCCGGCCACCAAGTCGATCCCGAAAGAGATCATGACGCTGGTCGACCGTCCGCTGATCCAGTACGCGATCGACGAGGCGCGCGCCGCCGGGATCACGGAGTTCATCTTCGTGACGTCGCGCGGCAAGTCCGCGCTCGAGGACTATTTCGACCACGCCCCCGAGCTTGAGGCGAACCTGCGCCGGTCCGGCAAGACCGCGCTGCTCGAGACGCTGCAATCGACGAACATGGACTCGGGCGCCATCGCCTATATCCGCCAACACCGGGCGCTCGGCCTCGGGCACGCGGTGTGGTGCGCCAAGCGGCTGATCGGCAATGAGCCCTTCGCGGTGATCCTGCCCGATGACGTGATCGCGGCGGAAAAGCCCTGCCTGCAGCAGATGGTCGAGGCCTATGCCGAAACCGGCGGCAACATGGTGGCCGCGATGGAGGTGCCGCCGGAAAAGGCTTCGTCCTACGGTGTGCTCGACGTCAAGGAGGACATGGGCTCGCTGGTGTCGGTGAAGGGCATGGTCGAGAAGCCGAGGAAGGAAGACGCGCCGTCGAACCTTGCCGTGATCGGCCGCTACATCCTGTCGCCGAAGGTGATGACCAACCTCGGCAAGGTGAAGCAGGGAACCGGCGGCGAGATCCAGCTGACCGACGCGATTGCCGAAGAAATCCGCAAGTCGGACAATGTCTACGGCTTCCGGTTCCGCGGCCAGCGCTTCGATTGCGGTTCGAAGGCGGGCTTCCTGCAGGCCACGGTCGCTTTCGGCCTTGCGCGCGACGACCTGCGCGACGAGTTTGCCCAGTATCTGGTGGAAATGACCGCGATGCAGCGGGCCGCCGAATAGGGGCAGGATGCCTTCGCATGTGCTGGTAACGGGGGGCGCGGGCTATGTCGGCTCGCATGCCTGCAAGGCGCTGGCGCGTGCGGGTCATGTACCTGTAACCTACGACAGTCTGGTCACCGGATGGCAGGATGCCGTCCGGTTCGGGCCCTTCGAACATGGTGATCTGGCCGATCGCGCGCGGCTGGACGAGGTCTTCGCCCGCTGGAAGCCGGTCGCGGTCATGCACTTCGCGGCGCTCAGCCTTGTCGGCGACGCGATGCGCGACCCGGGGCTTTACTGGCGCGCGAACGTCCTGGCCTCGCTTACCCTGATCGAGGCGGCGGTGGCGGCGGGCTGCCCCGACTTCGTCTTTTCCTCGACTTGCGCGACCTACGGCGACCATGACGGGGTGCTGCTGGATGAAGAGACGCCGCAGCGCCCGCTGAACGCCTATGGGAAATCGAAACGCGCGATCGAGGACATGCTGGGCGATTTCGGCGCGTCCCACGGCCTGCGCTCGGTGATTTTCCGCTACTTCAACGTGGCCGGGGCCGACCCCGAAGGCGAGGTTGGCGAACACCACCGGCCGGAAACGCACCTGATCCCGGTGATGCTCGACGCCATCGCCGGAACCCGGCCCGCGCTGACCGTTCACGGCACCGACTATCCGACGGCCGACGGCACCTGCATCCGCGACTATGTGCATGTCTCGGACCTTGTCGACGCGCATGTGCTGGGGCTGAACTGGCTTCTGGACGGCAGGGAAAGCCGGGTCTTCAACCTTGGGACAGGGACGGGGTTTTCGGTCCGCGAGGTGATCGAGCAGTCGCGGCACGTCACCAACCGTGACGTGCCGGTCACCTACGGACCGCGCCGCCCCGGCGACGCGGTGAAGCTGGTTTCAGGAAGCGCGCGGGCTTCGGCCGAGCTGGGCTGGAGGCCTTCGCGATCGAACATGCGCGAGATGATCGCCGATGCCTGGCGCTGGCATCAGGGCCCGGGCTTTGCCCGCTGAGGCGGCGGGCTGAGGGGGCGGGGATGGGCCTTCTGGCCGATGCGCGCACCGCCTACGGGTTGCGCTGGAAACGCCGCCGGATGCTTTGGCGCGCGCTGAAGGCCCGGCATCAGATGGCGCTGGTCCGCGACCGAACGGCCCTGATCCGGCCAGGGGACATCCTGTGCTTTGCCTGCGTGCGGAACGAACGGCTGCGGCTGCCGTGGTTTCTGGCGCATCACCGGGCGCTGGGGGTTCGGCAGTTCCTGTTCATCGACAATGCCAGCGACGACGGCACCGCCGACTATCTGGCGGAGCAGCCCGACGCGTCGATGTGGCGGACCGACGGCGACTACCGCGCATCGCGCTTCGGGATGGACTGGGTGAACCGGCTTCTGGCCCGCTACGGGCATGGCCACTGGTGTCTGATCCTCGATGCCGACGAGGCGCTGGTCTATCCGCATCATGACAGCCGCACGCTGGCGGACCTGACCGCATGGCTTGACCGGCGGGGGCAGGCGGCGCTGCCGGCAATGCTTCTGGACATGTATCCCAGGGGCCCGGTCGGGTCGGCCGGCTATGTGGAAGGGGCTAATCCCTTCGAAACGCTCGAATGGTTCGACGCGACGGGCTACCGGGCCGGGCGGCATGGAACGCAAGGAGGAAGGCGGGTGCAGGGCGGCCCGCGGGAACGGGTCTTCTTTCCGGACGCTCCGGACCGCGCGCCGACGCTGAACAAGCTGCCGCTGGTTCGCTGGCACTGGCGCCATGCCTTCGTGAATTCGACCCATACGGCACTTCCGCCCCGGCTGAACGCGGTGGCGGAGGTGCCGGACGCCGTGTCGGGCGTGCTTCTGCATTCCAAGTTCCTTTCGCTCGCCATCGACAAGGCGCGCGAGGACTCTCTGCGAAGGGTTCATTTCCACGACCCCGACGCCTTCGCGGGCTACTACGACAGGCTGATCGCCGACCCGACGCTCTGGGTGTCGGGCTCGCTCCGCTTCTCCGGCTGGGAGCAGCTTGAGGAACTGGGCCTGATGTCGCGCGGCGACTGGGTCTGAGCCCGCCGGTTTACGGCGATTCGCTTGTCCGGTAGTGTCGGGGACGGGTAGCGCGGCCTATGTCTCCGGGCATGGGCTTCGCGAGAGCAGGGGCAACCGCTTTCGGTATCGGCCGAAGGCGGAATGAACATAGAATTATCGCCGATAGGGTAGTCCGGTCGGGCGACTCTCCGGCGACGGGACGGGCCTTTGAGCGTCTGGGAACGATATCGGCTGCGGCTGCGTCGAAAGCGGCTACTCGTGCGCGCCTGGCGCAAGGGGCGCGAGCTTGTACCGGTGACCGACCGGGCGCGGGCGATCCGGCCCGATGACATCCTGCTTTGTTCAACCCTCAGGAACGAACGTTTCCGGCTGCCGTTTTTCCTCGCCTACTACCGCGGGCTTGGGGTTTCGCACTTCCTGATCGTCGACAACGGCTCGGCCGACGGTTCGGGTGAGTACCTTGCGGAGCAGCCGGACGTGTCGCTCTGGCGTACCGATGCCAGTTACAAGGCGTCACGCTACGGCGCAGACTGGATGAACCGGCTGCTGCGTATTCACGGCTGCGGGCACTGGGCGCTGACGGTCGATCCCGACGAGTTCTTCGTCTACCCGTTCTGCGACACGCGGCCTCTGCGGGCGCTGACCGACTGGCTGGACATCTACGACGCGCGGGCTTTTCCGGCGATGCAGCTTGACATGTATCCGAAGGGTCCGGTGGCGGATGCAGTTTGCGTGGAAGGACAGGACCCGCTGGAGGTGGCGAACTGGTTCGACCCGGGCAACTACGTCATCAGCCGCAACCGGCTTTACGGGAACCTGTGGATCCAGGGCGGCCCCCGGATGCGCCTGATGTTCGCCGATGCGCCGAAGGACGCGCCCGCGCTGAACAAGATCCCGCTTGTGAAGTGGCAGCGCGGCTATGCCTTCGCGAGTTCGACCCACATGCTTCTGCCAAGGGGTCTGAACCGGGTCTATGACGATCAGGGGGGCGAAAAGCCCTCGGGGTGCTTGCTGCACGCGAAGTTCACCAGCCTGCTCGTCCCGAAGATCGCCGAAGAGCTCGGCCGCGGCATGCACTATTCGGGTGGGCGCGAGTACCGGGCGGCGGACGAGGCCTTCGGGCGCAACCCGGACCTCTGGTGCAAGTGGTCGGAGAAGTACATCAACTGGCGCCAGCTCGAGATACTGGGGCTCATGTCCAAGGGGAACTGGGCGTGACCGGCCTGGCGGGGCCGGGCGCGGCGGGGCCGGGCGGGGCGACCGTCGGCTTCCTCATGCTCTGCCACACCGCGCTGGACCGGGCGGCACAGGTGGCGCGGTTCTGGGCGGAGGCGGGCTGCCCCGTTGTCCTGCACGTCGACAGGCGCGTGCCGGAGGCGGAGTTCCGGTCGCTCGGCGAAGCCCTGCGCGATCTGCGGAATGTCGGCTTTTCGGACCGCTACCGCTGCGACTGGGGCACCTGGTCGCTGGTCCGGGCGACGCAGGCGGCGGCAAGCCTGCTGCTGGCGCGGCACGCCGAAGTGCGGCACGTGTTCCTGGCGTCGGGTTCCTGCCTGCCGCTGCGGCCGGTGGGCGAGCTCGTCGCCTATCTCGACAGCCAGTCGCGCACCGACTTCATCGAAAGCGTGACCACGGCGGATGTCGGCTGGACTATCGGCGGGCTCGATGCCGAAAGGTTCCGCTATCGCTTCCCCTTCTCCTGGCGCCGGCAGCGGTTCCTGTTCGACCGCTGGACGGCGATCCAGCGCCGCCTCGGCCTGAGGCGGGGCGTGCCGATGGGCATCGTGCCGCATCTCGGTTCGCAATGGTGGTGCCTGACGCGCCAGACGCTGTCGGCGATCCTCGAAGACCCTGACCGCGGGGTGCACGACCGGTACTTCCGCCGCGTCTGGATTCCCGACGAAAGCTATTTCCAGACGCTCGCGCGGCTCTATTCCACCCGGATCGAAAGCCGGTCGCTGACGCTGAGCAAGTTCGGCGCGCATGGGAAACCGCACATATTCTATGACGACCACCTGCAGCTGCTGCGCCGGTCGGACTGTTTTGTCGCCCGCAAGATATGGTCGCGGGCCGAGCGGCTGTACGAGACGTTTCTTTCCCGCGACCCGGAGATGGCGCTGCGTGCCGAGCCGGACCCGGGCAAGATCGACCTGCTTTTCTCGAAGGCGGTCGAGCGGCGCTCGCGCGGGCGCCCGGGGCTTTACATGCAAAGCCGGTTTCCGAAACGGGACCATGAGAACGGCAAGACTGCGGGCCCCTATTCGGTGTTTCACGGGTTTTCCGACCTGTTCGAGGACTTCCAGGGCTGGCTTGCTAGGTCCGTCGGCGGGCGTGTGCACGGCCACCTTTTCGGCCCGGACCGGGCCGAGTTCGCCGGCGGCGAGCGGCTGTTCAACGGCGCCCTGACTGACAGCGCGGGTTTGCGCGACTACAATCCCCGGTCGTTCCTGACAAACCTCGTCTGGAATACGCGCGGCGAACGGCAATGCTTCATGTTCAGCCCGCGCGACACGCAAAGCCTGAGCTGGTTCATCGCGACCGACCCCAACGCCCAAGTCTCGGTCGTGACGGGCACCTGGGCGGTGCCGCTTTTCCGGGCGAACCGGAACTTCCAGGAAGTCAGGGCCGAAGCGGCGCGTCTTCAGAAGATCGAGACCGAGCATCTGGCGATTCTCAGGTCGATGTTCGTCAAGGCGCGGATCCGCATCTGGACGATGGCCGACTTCATCGAAAATCCGATGGAACCCCTGCAGACGATCATCGACGAGATCGCGCCGCATTCCCTGCGCCGCCCTGCCGAGGCGCCCCGGCTGGTCGAGCTGGACGGATTCCTCCAGTTCCTGCAGAACCTGAGGAATCAGGGTATGCAGCCGACCCTTACCGGCGATTTCCGTTCGGGCGGTTCGTCCGGCGGCAGGTCGCGGCGCGGGCGGCCCTATCTGGTGAAGTAGGAACGCGGCATGGCAGACCGGCCGACATGGTTCGTTGTCCTCGCAGGGATGCGCACGGGTTCGAACCTGCTGGAAGCCCATCTGAACAGTGCCGAAGGGCTGCGATGCCACGGCGAAGCCTTCAACCCCGCCTTCGTCGGGCAACCCGGCGGGAGGTCGGTTCTGGGCATGACCCAGCGGGCCCGCGATGGCGACCCTGACACTCTGATCGACCGGATCGTCGCCGCCCCCGGCCTGAACGGGTTCCGCCTGTTCCCCGGCCACAGCGAAAGGGCGCTGGAGCGGGCGCTTCTCGATCCCGCCTGTGCCAAGATCGTGCTGACGCGCGACCCGCCGGACAGTTTCCTGAGCCTCCTGGCAGCGCGCGCCACCGGCCAGTGGCGGATCAGCGACGCGCGCGACCGGAAGACGGCGGAGTTCGACTTCGATCCGGCGGAATTCCGAACCTTCCTCGATGAACGCGACAGGTTCCACCGGCATATCGCGCGCGCCCTTCGGACAACCGGGCAGACGGCGTTCCATATCGGCTACGACGACTTGGGCGATCTTGCGATCGTCAACGGGCTCATCGCGTTCCTGGGGGCCAGGCCGATTGCTGCGCTCGCCGGGACAGTCGTGCGGCAGAACCCGGGGGGCCTCGTTCACGCCGTCCGCAACCGGGACGATATGGAGCGCGCGCTTCGCGAAACCGGCCAGTGCGCGGCGTTCGTCCCCGACTTCGCCGAAGTCCGGCGGGGGCCGCAGGTGCCGGGCTTCGTCGCGGCCAAGGGCGCTCCGCTTCTCTACATGCCGGTCGCCGGTGTTCCGCGCGACTGGGTTCTGCCCTGGCTTGCGGGCATCGGCCAGGGCGCGGAAGCAGGCCTGACCGAAGGCTTCACCCAATCGACGCTGCGCGCATGGATGCGGGACCGGCCGGGGCACCGGGCCTTCACGCTGGTCCGGCATCCGGTCGCGCGGGCATGGGAGGCGTTCACCGCCGCGCGGGACACGGTGGCGCCGGACTGGCAGCGGGCCGAGATCGGGCGGGCTGCCGGAATTGACCTGCCGCCGGAGGTGTCCGGTCCTGGGGCGTCCCCGCAGGCCGAGTCCGGAGCGCTGTTCCTGGCATTCCTCAAGCTCGTCCGGCTGCGACTTGCCGATCCGGCGCTTGGCGCCGTTCCCGCCGCCTGGGCCGGCCAGTCGGCGGTCATCGCCGGGTTTTCCGAGTTCCGCCCGCCCGACGCGATCCTGCGCGCTTCCTGTCTTGCCGAAGGATTCAAGACCCTTGCCGGGAACGACGGACCGCCCGGCATTGCCGCACCGGCGCCGTCCGCCGCGCTGGCCGACGTCTTCGATCCCTCGATCGAGGCGGCGGCGCGGGCGGCCTATGCCCGCGATTACATCAACTTCGGCTTCGGTGACTGGACGCCGGGCACCTCGTGAGTCAAGCCGCCTGAATCGAACGATGTTCGGTCAGGACGGCGTGCAGCGCCGCCGGGTCGGAGTTCGCGCGAAGCTTCACGCAGACGCCCGCATCCCGCATCGTCCGCGAAACCAGCGCCAGCGCCTTGAGGTGCTCGACGCCTGAGTCCTTGGGCGCCAGCAGCGTGAAGATCAGGTCCACCGGCTGGCGGTCGACGGAATCGAAGTCGAGCGACCGTTCAAGGCGGATGAACAGCCCGACGACGCGGTCGATCCCCTCGATCCGCGCATGCGGCAGCGCCACTCCGTGGCCGACCCCTGTGGGCCCCAGCGTCTCGCGTTCCTGCAGCGCGTCCTGCACCAGACCCGGGCGAAGGCCATAGACCTGGCCGGCGAAGTCCGCGACATCCTGGAACAGTCGCTTTTTCGTCGAAGCCTGGCCGAGCACGCGCACGGCGCCGGCGGGCAGCAATTCCGAGAGGTTCATTCTGTTCTACCGTCCTGCCCGCCGAGCGGCCGTCAGCCGTTCGCCTGGGGGTCGATCCAGCCCACATTGCCGTCTTCCCGGCGGTGGACGACATTGACCCTGCCGTGTTTTTCGTTGCGGAACACCAGAAGCTGCGCCCCGCTCAGTTCCATCTGCATCACCGCCTCGCCCACCGAGAGCGCGGGGATCCGCGTCTCCATCTCGGCGACGATCACCGGCTGAAAGCCCTCGGGCTCGCTGTCTTCGCCGGGGTCTTCCGCCGCGAGGACATACATGGGGGCCCCGTCGAATTCAACGGGCGAGGAGCGGTGGTGGTGATGGTCCCTGATCCGCCGCTTGTAACGGCGAAGCTGCTTGTCCATCCGTTCGCGACAGGTTTCGAAGGCGACGTAGGCATCGGGCGAATCGCCCCGTGCCGAGGCCGAAAGACCGGTCGAAAGGTGGATCGTCGCCTCGCAGTGGAACTGGTGGCCATCGCGGGTAAAGACGACGTTCGCGTCAGTCGCGCGCTGGGCATACTTGCCGATGGTGCCGCCCAGTTCGGCCTTCACATGGGCCTGCAGCGCCTCGCCGATTTCAAGCTGTTTGCCGCTGATCTGATAGCGCATGGGTCCTCCTCGGCTGACAGGGGCGCGGAATGCGGCCGGTCGGTCGGCCGTGCCGCTGGCTCGGGAATGACGGGAGAGATTTCACTGCCTGTCCGGCCGCTTCGGACCCCGGCCGGGACGCGGGTTGCGCCGTCGCGCGTACGAAGAGGCTATGCGCAGGCATTTCCGATATTTGGCGACAGTTCGGCGCGCGATGTCAACGCCCTCGATCTTCAACTGGGTACGGATCGCTTCGTCCGCAAGGGGCTGCCCGGGGTCCTCGGCCGCGACAATCGCCTGAATCCGCCGCTGCAGATCGAAAGCCGAGACCGCCAGGTCGGGTCCGGGTGCGGGGCGGGGAAAGAATGTTTCCAAAGCGTGCACCGTGCCGGCGAAGACCAGCGCCTTGTCCGCAATGGCGCGGCCCAGGGTGGAAGGGTGAAGCCCCAGCGCGGCCGCCGCTTCGGCCCGGGTCAGGGGAACGATTCTTTCACCGCCGGTGAAGAATTCGGCCTGCAGCTCGGCTATCAGCCGCCCGATGGCCAGGAGGGTCGCCCCGCGCGCACCGACCGCCGAGGCGATGGCCCGCGCCCGTGCGAAAAGCTTGCGCAATTCGGTCCCCGGTTCCCCCGCGTGCGCCATGTCCATGACCGAAAGGCGCGGCACGACGCCGTAGGCCAGCGCCACGGAAAGCCCGCCATCAGGGGTCTTCTGCACCACGAGATCGGGCACGCGGATGACGCTGGGAGTGTCCGGGTCGGAAAGCGGGCGGGGCGACAGGCTGCGCACCAGTTCGGCCAGGCGCGCGATCTCGTCCATCGGTTGCCCGAGCGCGCGGGCAAGAACGGTCCAGCGGCCGGCGGCAAGGTCGGCAAGCCGCCCGGTCAGCCCGAAGGCCAGCGCGCGGTCGAGGCCCCGGTCCACCAGCTGCAGCGCCAGGCATTCGGCCAGGGACCGAGCGCCGACACCGGCGGGTTCGCAGCCCTGCAGCGCCGCGAGGCCGGCTTCCAGCGGCGCGATGGGCAGTCGGAATTCCTCGGCGATCCGTTCCAGCGTGGTGTCCAGGTATCCGTCCTCGCGCAGCTCGCCCGCCAGGAACAGCGCCGCCGCCTCGACTTCGGGTGCAAGGCGGCGCCGTTCGATCTGAGCGACAAGCGCGGCGCGCGGGCCTTCCACGGCCGGCAGGTCTGCCGCGAAGGACAGGCCGGCGGCGCGGCCGTCGCCTTCTTCAACGATCAGCAGGGGATTTTCGGCCGCTTCGCGCAGGAGTTCATCGCGAAGCGTGAGCGCAGGCATCCGCAGGATGCCGAGCGACCGGCGCATGCCGGGCGTCAATGCGATGACCTGCCGCTGCCGCTGCTCCAGTCGCTGCCGGATCGCCACCGCCTTTGCCTGTCAGCCGATACGGAAACTCTGGCCGAGATAGACGCGGCGCACGTTTTCGTCGCGCACCACTTCTTCGGCTGTGCCGCTCATCAGGACCGCGCCATCGTGCAGGATGTAGGCGCGGTCGACGATTTCCAGCGTGTCGCGGACGTTGTGGTCGGTGACCAATACGCCGATCCCACGCGACTTCAGGTCATGGACAAGCGAACGGATTTCGCCCACCGAGATCGGATCGACGCCCGCGAAGGGTTCGTCGAGCAGAAGGTATTTCGGGTCCGAGGCCAGGCAGCGCGCGATTTCCACCCGCCGCCGTTCGCCGCCCGAAAGCGACAAAGCAGGGGCGCGGCGGAGGTGGGTGATCGAGAAATCCGACAGGAGCTCTTCGAGTCGTTCGCGCCGCTTGTGGCGGTCGCCGTGGGCGATCTCAAGCACGGCGAGGATGTTGTCTTCGACCGAAAGGCCCCGGAAGATCGAGACTTCCTGCGGCAGGTAGCCGATCCCCAGGCGGGCGCGGCGGTACATCGGCAGGCCGGTCACGTCGCGCCCGTCGATGCTCACTTCGCCGCTGTCGGGCAGGATCAGGCCCGCGATGTTGTAAAAGCAGGTGGTCTTGCCCGACCCGTTCGGCCCGAGCAGGGCAACCACCTCGCCCCTGCCGAGGTCCAGCGAGACATCCCGGATCACCGGGCGGCGGCGGTAGCTTTTCCGCAGGTGCCTGACCTTCAGCCCGGCCGAGCCTTCGGTGACGGTCAGGGTGGGGCCGGCATCGGCCATCAGTTCTTCTTCGCGGGGGCAAGCGTGGTCGTCACCCGGCCCTCCATCCGCCCCGTTCCCGTGTCGAGATCGACGGTCAGCGACTGGCCGCTCATCGCGTTGGCGCCCTGCGTCAGGACCACGTCGCCGGTCATCACCACAACCCCCGTTTCCGGCGAATAGACCGCCTTTTCCGAGCTGGCCGCGTCGCCGCCGCCGCTTACCAGCGTCACGCCGCCTGTCGCCGTCATCCGCGCGACGCGGCGATCCGGCGCAGCGGTGTATTCGACACGGATTTCCGCGGCGCTCATCCGCATATCGCCCTGCACGACCACGACATTGCCGGTGAAGACGGCCGTGCCATTGGTCTGGTCGACGCTGAGCGCGTCCGAGGTCACTTCCACCGGAAGCGTGGGGTCGGCCTTGAGGCCGCCGAACGCGACCTCGGTGCCCGCGCCCGATGCGGCGCCGGCGGAAAGCAGGGTCAGGGCGAAAACTGCGGCGTTGCGGATCATGGGTTGGCCGGGGAAACGGGGTTCGCAGGATCGTACCTTACCCGCACACCGCCCCGGAACACCAGAACGTCATGGCCGCCGCGCCCCGAGGCGGCGTCGAGCAGCATCGACCCGGCCTCGATCCGCCCGAAGGGTCCGTCGATGGTGACCGGGCCATCCGAAGCCAGGCGGGTCAGGTCGAGATCCATGACCGTCCGGTCGGCGGTCAGGACGTATCCGGTCGAGGTCCGCAGCACGACGCTGCCGGAAAGGTCCAGGCTTCCCTCCTCCGGGGCAAGTGCGCCACGGTCGGCGGTGATGGTCGCGCGGGTGCCGCCGGGGCGTTCGTAGATGACGGCGATGCCCGTCGCTGTCGCGGGGCTGTCGCCGCCCTGTCCCGGCCGCGCCTCGGCGGCGGTGACCGTGACCGAGGCGCCGTCGGCGGTCATACCGGAATACTCCGGCGCCGTCACCCGGGGGTCTCCGGCCAGACCCTTCAGGTCAACATCGGAGAACGGGATCGTCCCGTCCGGCGCCGGACCGCGCGCGAGCAGGAACAGGGTCGACAGGATCAAGAGCGCGGCGAGCGGCAGAAGGATCTTCAGCCAGAACACCACACGCGAATGCAGTGCCAGGGCGTCGGCCATCGGTTCAGATCACCCCGGCGCGCAGGCAGTCGTGGATATGCAGGATGCCCTCGGGCCGCCCGTCGGCGCCGACGGCGAAGAGGCAGGTGATCTTACGGTCGTTCATCACCGCAAGCGCCTTTCCCGCCAGCGCCCCGGGCGGGATGGTGCGGGGGTTCGCGGTCATCACCTCGGCGGCGCTGAGGGCAAGAAGCCCGTCCATGTGCCGCCGCAGGTCGCCGTCGGTGATAATGCCGGCAAGGCGTCCCGCGCTGTCTGTCACGCCCGCCACGCCGAAGCCTTTGCGGGTGATCGCCAGCAGGACCTCGGGCATGGATGCGGCTTCGGCCACCAGGGGAAGCGCTTCGCCCGAATGCATCAGGTCGCTGACCTTGGCGAGTTTCGCGCCGAGCCGGCCGCCGGGGTGGAAGCTGCGGAAATGGTCCGGGGTGAAGCGGCGGTGTTCCATCAGCGCCACCGCCAGCGCGTCGCCCAGCGCGAGCGTCATGGTGGTCGAGGTGGTGGGGACGTTCCCGGTGCCGCAGGCCTCTTCCGCCGCAGGCAGAAGGATCGCGACGTCTGCCTGGCGGAGCAGGGCCGAATCGGCCCGCCCGGCGACACCGATCAGCGGAATGCGGAAGCGGCGGGTATGCGTGATCAGGTCGGAAAGCTCGGGCGTTTCGCCCGAGTTCGACAGGACCAGCGCCACGTCGGCCTCGGTGATCATGCCGAGATCGCCGTGGCTGGCCTCGGCCGGGTGGACGAATTGCGCGGGTGTGCCGGTCGAGGCGAGGGTCGAGGCGATCTTGCGCCCGACATGACCCGACTTCCCCATTCCCGAGACGATGACGCGCCCCTTTGCGCCTAGGATTACGGTGACCGCATCGGCAAAGCCCGGCCCGAGGCTATCGGCCAGCGCGGCAAGCCCCCGCGTCTCGATCCCGATGACGCGGCGGGCGGTGGCGAGGAAGGTTTCGGCATCGGTCACGGGAGGGCTCTCAGTGCCGGAAAATGTCGGTCTCGTCGCCCCAGCCCAGAAGGTCGAGCTCGGCCCGTACGGGAAGGAAGCGGAAGCAGGCTTCGGCGATATCGGTGCGCCCTTCGCGGTCGAGCCGGGATTCCAGTTCCGCCTTCAGCCGGTGCAGGTAGAGCACGTCCGAGGCCGCGTATTCGGCCTGCGCCTCGGTCAGGTCGGCCGCGCCCCAGTCGGAGGTCTGCTGCTGCTTCGAGATGTCGACTCCGAGGAGGTCCTGGAGCAGGTATTTCAGGCCGTGCCGGTCGGTGAAGGTGCGCACGAGCTTGGAGGCGATCTTGGTGCACCAGACGGGCTGGGTGAGCACTCCGAAGGCCCCCTTGAGGGCAGCGATGTCGAAGCGGGCGAAGTGGAAGAGCTTCAGCGTGGCGGGGTCGGCCAGAAGGCGTTCAAGGTTCGGCGCGCGGGTCTGTCCCTTGGCGATGCGGACCAGATGCGCGTCGCCGTCGCCCGCCGAAAGCTGCACCAGGCACAGCCGGTCGCGGCGGGGGTCGAGGCCCATCGTTTCGGTGTCGATGGCGACGACGCGGCCAAGGTCGAGCCCCGAGGGAAGGTCGCCATTGTGGACATGAATGGTCAAGGCCATACTCCGCCTAAGCCGCGCGTTGTGGTCGGGTTCCGCCTTGGCCGGTGGCGCGCGCCCACGGTCGGGGTGGCGCGGCCCCCTGGCAGAGGGGGGCCTTGGTGCCCAGGAGAGGACTCGAACCTCCACGTCTTGCAACACTGGTACCTGAAACCAGCGCGTCTACCAATTCCGCCACCTGGGCAGGTGTCGCGACGGGCGGGATACAGGGGGGCATTCCGGCTGTCAACGCTGGCATTGCGGAGGGGCGCAGGTCGGGCCACTGATTGCGGAAAGCGGGGGGACGGGGATGGGCGTTACGCGCGAAGGGGTCGAGACGGCGGCGGGGCGGATCGCGCAGCACGTCCGGGTGACGCCGGTGATCGAGTTGGCCGCAGGCGCCTTCGGTGGCGGCTGGGTGCCGGTCCTGAAGCTTGAATTCCTTCAGCATGCCGGCAGCTTCAAAGCGCGCGGCGCGTTCAATGCGATCCTGACGGGCCCGGTCGGGGCGGCCGGGGTCGCGGCCGCTTCGGGGGGGAACCACGGCGCGGCCGTCGCGGCGGCGGCGCGGCGCCTTGGCCATCCGGCGCGCATCTTCGTGCCGACCATCGCGTCCCCGGCCAAGATCGCGGCCATCCGCCGGTTCGGGGCCGAAGTGACGATCATCGGCGACCGCTTCGACGACGCGCAGGCAGCCTGTGACGAGCATGTGGGGCGGACCGGCGCGCTGCGCATCCACCCCTTCGGAGCGGCGCCGACGATCGAGGGGCAGGGGACGCTCTTCCGCGAATGGGAGGGGCAGGCGCGGCTGGACAATGTGGTGATCGCGGTGGGCGGCGGCGGGCTGATTTCGGGTGCGGCGGCGTGGTGGGGCGGCGGCGGCCCGCGGGTACTGGGGGTCGAGCCGGAGGGGGCCGCGACGCTGCATGCGGCGCTTGCGGCGGGGCGGCCGGTGGATGTGCCGGTGAACTCGGTCGCGGCCGATTCGCTCGGGGCGCGGAACGTGGGCGATCTGGTCTTCGGGCTGTGTCGCGGGGCGGTGGAACGCGTGGTGCTGGTTTCCGACGACGCGATCCGCGAGGCGCAGCGGGTGCTCTGGCGCGAGGTGCGGATCGCGGCCGAGCCGGGGGGCGCGGCGGCGCTGGCCGCGCTGCTGTCGGGCGCCGTCACGCCCTTGCCCGGCGAGCGCGTGGGCGTTCTGGTCTGCGGGGCCAATGTGGACCTGGGGGCGCTGGCCGGGACCCTGGGATAATCGCGGCTTGTCCGCTGCCCGGGCGGGGGGTATTCAGCCGCTCGACGGCTTTCCTTTCAGGGGCGGACCTTCGATGTCGAAGCTGGTGACGATTTTCGGCGGGTCGGGCTTTCTTGGCCGCTATATCGCGCGGCGGATGGCGGCGCGGGGCTGGCGGGTGCGGATCGCCTGCCGTCGCCCGAACGAGGCGCTGTTCACCCGCACCTATGGCGTGGTCGGGCAGGTGGAGCCGGTCTTCTGCAACATCCGCGACGACGCCAGCGTCCGGGCGGCGCTGGCCGGGGCCGACGCGGCGGTGAACTGCGTGGGCACCTTCGACGCGGGCGGAAGGAACAACTTCGACGCGGTGCAGAACCAGGGCGCGGGCCGCATCGCGCGGCTGACGGCGGAAGCCGGGGCGAAGCGGCTGGTTCATGTCTCAGCCATCGGGGCCGACGCGGGCGGGGCGAGCCTTTACGCGGAATCGAAGGCTGCGGGAGAGGCCGTCGTCACCGCCGCTTTTCCCGGGGCGGTGATCCTGCGCCCGTCGGTCGTCTTCGGGCCGGAAGATCAGTTCTTCAACCGTTTCGCCGCGATGAGCCGTTTCGGGCCGGTGCTGCCGGTGGTGGGCGGTGGCACAAGGTTCCAGCCGGTCTATGCCGATGACGTGGCCCGCGCCGCCGAGGTTGCGCTGACCGGCGATGTCGCGGCCGGGGTCTACGAGCTGGGCGGGCCGGATGTGGCGACATTCGCCGACCTGATGCGGCGGATGCTGGGGGTGATCAACCGCCGCCGCCTGGTGCCGAACATTCCGTTCTGGGTGGCGCGGGTGATGGCCACGGTCGCGGACGTGACGCACATGATCTCGGGCGGGCTGATCCCCGCGCCGATCACCCGCGACCAGGTCCGCAGCCTGCGGGCCGACAACATTGTCGCGCCCGGGGCGAAGGGCTTCGCCGACCTCGGGATCGAGCCGGTGGCGATGGAATCCGTGTTGCCCGGCTATCTCTGGCGGTTCCGGCCGTCCGGGCAGTACGACGCGATCAAGGCCTCGGCCCGGAAGCTGCGCGGCGAGGGCTGAGCCGCAGCCGGGCGCAGGGCCCGAGTCGCGGCCCCGATCCCGACCGACTGGGGGTTGCCGCGTGCGCGACAATCGACGCCACATCACTTTTTTCCGCCGGAATCCTTGCGCGGGGTTCCGCCTTTCTGCCCGATGGATCGGCGAAAAGTCGCCTTGGCCTTGAATCTTTCCCGCGATCCGTCATCCTGAACGCGGTGTTGGAGTTTGTCTGGGGTGATGCGCGCCATGTCCGCGCCTGTTCTGTTTCATATCGGGTACCACAAGACGGCGACGACATGGATGCAGCGGCTGCTGTTCGTGCCGAAGTACGGCTATGAGCAGATTGCCTCGCACGAGGATGTCGATGCCCATATCGTCGCGCCGCACGGGTTCGACTTCGACCCCCGGCCGATGGCGGGGATGATCGACGAAAAGCGCCGGCGGATTTCGAACGCGTCGGTGCCGGTGGTGTCGTCCGAGATCATGTCGGGGCAGCCCTTCTTCGGCGGGCTGTCGAGCGACGTTTATGCGCAGCGGATCAAGGCCATAGCGCCGGATGCGCGGGTGCTGGTGTCGATCCGGTCACAGACGAAGATACTGGTGTCGTGCTACATGCAGTACCTTCTGCGCGGTGGCACGATGTCGCCCCGGCAGTTCTTCGAAGGCAGGCGCGCGGTCGAATTCTATGCCTTCCGGCCCGATCACTTCGAGTACGACAAGCTGATCGGCTACTACCAGAACCTGTTCGGGGCCGGGAACGTGCATGTGACACCGCAGGAATGCCTGGCGCGCGACGCCAATGCGGCGGCGGCGGCGATCGCGGAGTTTTCGGACAACACGATCTTCAGCGGGCTTGCGGCGGCCGATGCGCGGGTGCATGCGAAAAGCTATCCGGAATATGCCGCGCCGATCCTGCGGCGGATCAACCATATCCAGACCTCGGACCTGAACCCCAACCCGGTCTTTTCGGTCGGGCAGACGCCCTACGGGCTTTACAAGCTGGCGGGCTACGCGATGAAGCGGCGGCCGGTCGAGGCGGTGATGAAGAGCTACCGGCCGGTGACCGAGTACGTGGAGAAGACGTTCCGGGGCCATTTTACCGCGTCGAACAAACGGCTTCGTGACATGCTTCCGGCCCATATGGACCTTTCGGCCTATGCCTGAGTAGAAGGGCGCGGCGGGCGGGGTGCCCGTGCTGCCGGAGTTGCGCCCTTGGCCGACCAGACGCTGTCTGCCCTTGTCCTGGGGCTGCTTGAGGGGCTGACGGAATTCCTGCCGGTTTCGTCCACGGGACATATCCTGCTGACGGGGCATTTTCTGGGGTTCGAGAGCGCGGGAAAGACCTTCGAGGTGGTGATCCAGCTTGGCGCGATCCTGGCCATCGTGCTGGTTTACCTCCGGAAAATCGTCTCGACTGTCGCCGCGATCCCGTCCGATCCGCAGGCGCGGCGGTTCGCGCTTTCGGTGGCGCTGGCGCTTCTGCCGGCGATGGCGGCGGGGGCGCTGCTGCACGACTTCATCAAGACGGTGCTTTTTGAAAGCCCGCGCCTGATCGCCTGGATGCTGATCGTCGGGGGGGTGGTGCTGCTGGCGGTGGACCGGCTGCCGCTGACCCCGCGCCACGAGGCGGCCGACCGGTTTCCGCTGGGGATGGCGTTCCTGATCGGCACTGCACAGTGCCTGGCGCTGGTGCCGGGCGTATCGCGGTCGGGGGCGACCATTGTGACCGCGCTGCTGATGGGATCGTCGAAGCGGGCGGCGGCGGAGTTTTCGTTCTTCCTGGCGATTCCGACGATGGCGGCGGCGTTCAGCTTTGACCTTCTGAAGAACCGGCACCTGCTGGATGCCTCGGCCGTGTGGGAGATTTCGGTGGGGTTCGCGGCGGCCTTCGTGATGGCGATTCTGGTTGTGCGGTGGCTGCTTGGCTATGTCGGCCGGCACGGATTCGCGCTGTTCGGGTGGTGGCGAATCGGGGTGGGAATCGTGGTGCTGGCGGCGTTGGCGGCGGGGTACTGAGCCAGATAGGTATCAAACCGGAACTAAATTTCATATCTTCTTCAGGCTTGGCGGCTATTCTGATCGCTCCCCGTCCGTAATAGGACAGCAATACTTACTTTTATTTCGGTAAACACTTCGCTAAACATGCGCGCCCGGCGGGATGGCCGGAAAATGCCGGGGAAGGGCCCGGAAAGCGGGGGAAAGATGGCGACGCAGAGGATGCTGCAATTCGTCACAGTGGCGAAGGAAACGCCCGAAAAGCGTGACGCCACTGTCCGCTCGCAGGATTTCGGCGAGATTTACCGCGAGTACGCCGAGGCGAAGGCGGCCGAGCAGGCCGGGCGGTGCAGCCAGTGCGGCGTGCCCTATTGCCAGACGCATTGCCCCTTGCACAACAACATCCCCGACTGGCTGCGGATGACGGCCGAGGGCCGCCTGCAGGAGGCCTATGAGCTGTCGCAGGCCACCAACACCTTCCCCGAGATCTGCGGCCGCATCTGCCCGCAGGACCGGCTGTGCGAAGGCAACTGCGTGATCGAGCATTCGGGGCACGGCACGGTGACCATCGGCTCGGTCGAGAAGTTCCTGACCGACATGGCCTGGGACAAGGGCTGGGTGAAGCCGATCCGGCCGCATCAGGAACGCGCCGAGAGCGTCGGGATCATCGGCGCCGGCCCCGGGGGGCTGGCCGCAGCCGACCTGCTGCGGCGGCGGGGGGTGCAGGTCACGGTCTATGACCGATACGACCGCGCCGGGGGGCTGATGACCTATGGCATCCCGGGCTTCAAGCTGGAGAAGGACGTGGTCGGGCAGCGGATCGCGCAGCTTCAGGCGGGGGGTGTGGCGTTCGTGCTGAACTGCGATGTGGGCGTCGATCTGTCCTTTGACGCGATCCGGGGGGCGCATGATGTGGTGGTGATCGCCACCGGCGTCTACAAGAGCCGCGATCTGATGGCGCCGGGGTCCGGGGCGGCGGGGATCGTGCGGGCGATCGACTACCTGACCGCGTCGAACCGCAAGGGTTTCGGCGACGAGGTTCCGGAGTACGATTCGGGCGAGTTGAACGCCGCAGGCAAGCGGGTGGTGGTGGTGGGCGGCGGCGACACCGCGATGGACTGCGTGCGCACCGCGATCCGGCAGGGTGCGCAGTCGGTCAAGTGCCTTTACCGGCGCGACCGGGCGAACATGCCGGGATCGCAGCGCGAGGTGGCCAATGCCGAGGAGGAGGGCGTCGAGTTCGTCTGGCTGACGGCGCCGAAGGGCTTCACCGGGGGCGCCGAGGTCGAGGGGGTGATGGTGCAGCGGATGCGGCTTGGGGCGCCCGATTCAACCGGGCGGCAGGCGCCCGAGGTGATCGAGGGCGCGGATTACGTGGAGCCGGCCGAACTGGTGATCAAGGCGCTGGGGTTCGAGCCCGAGCCGCTGCCGGCCTTGTGGGGCGTGCCCGAGCTGGAGGTGACGCGCTGGGGCACGGTCCGGGCGGATTTCCGGACCCATGCGACGGGGATGGACGGGGTGTTCGCGGTGGGCGACATCGTGCGCGGGGCGAGCCTGGTCGTCTGGGCGATCCGCGACGGGCGCGAGGCGGCGGAGGCGATCCTGGACTATCTGGAAGCGCCGGCGGCGGTGGCGGCAGAGTGACGGGAATGGCGGAAAAGCGGGTGCCAGAAACCCCCCAGCAATATGCCAGCAATATGCCATACGATCGTATGGCAGGTAGCATGCCAGTCTTGCGCAAAGGGTCAGCGGCGCTGACGTTATGGTAAAGAAGGGGTAAGAAAGATGCCGGATCGGACATGCGTGATCGGACGGGCGGGGGCGGCCGCCGTCTCCGCATTGTTTTTCGCCGCGATCCCCGCCCTGGCCGCCGACCCGCTGTTCAAGCCGCCGGCGGGCTGTACCGTCTATGCCACGGCGCAGCACCGGAGCTGCCAGGTCAGCCAGCACTACCGCTGCACAAGCGATGCGCCGGGCGATCAGTGGGCGATCTACGGAGACGGGGTGGGGCCGCACTTCGCCTCGAAGATCGACGCCGAGACGCGCTGGGTGGAAAGCATCAGCCTGGAGACGGGCGAGACCGACCGGCTGGGAACCGATACCGACCCGGCCTCGTTTTCGGCCCTGATCCAGTCGGGGCGCGACGATTTCGACTTTACCACGCTGAATTCGGCCGGCGTCGAGATGCGCTACAAGGGCTACGACCAGCTGACCGGCGAGAAGGTCACCATCGACGGAGTGGTGCTGGAGCGGACGCGGTTCGAGCTTTCGGCCTATGAGGCGGACGGCGGCTGGGCCTGGACGCGCAAGGGCGCGCAGTTCATCCATCGCGACTGGCGCATCTTCTTTTCCGACAGGGAAGAGTTCTCGAACGCCGCCGGCGACACGGTGAACACGCTCGATACCCCGGTGAGCTTTGCCTTTCCCGGCGATGCGGGGTTTCTGTCGATGAAGCCCGACTATGACTGCGACGTGGTGACGGCCTCGCTGGGGGCTGTGCCATGATCGAGGGGCGGTGCCTGTGCGGAGCGGTGACGATCCGCGTTTCGGGCGCGCACGATCCGCGGCCGGGGGCCTGCCATTGCCGGATGTGCCAGCGATGGTCGGGGGGGCTTTTCCTGTGCTTCAACGCCAAGGCGGACGGGGTGGCGGTGGAGGGGCCGGTGGCGCGGTTCCGGTCGTCGGATTTCGCGGAACGGGCGTTCTGTGCGGTCTGCGGCAGCCATCTGTGGATGAAGAACCTGGACGGGGACGACTATGACCTGATGCCGGGGCTGTTCGACGCGGTGCTGGGCGAGCCCTTGCGGTCGGAGGTCTATGCCGACCGGGCGATGGCGTCGGTGCGCCTTGCGGGCGAGCACCGGCGGGCGACGCGGGCGGAGTATGAGGCGAAGAAGCCCTTTGTCGGGGAGGATGCGCCATGAGCGGCAGCGGTCCGCGCGAGGGGGGCTGTCTGTGCGGTGCGGTGCGGTATGTCGCGTCTGACGTGCCCGACCATCTGCACGCCTGCCACTGCACAATCTGCCGGAAAATTTCAGGGTCGGCCACGATCAGCGTCAACGTGCCCTACGCGGCAATGCGGATCGCAGGTGGGGAGCATGTGGTTTTCTACTCCTCGTCCGACTGGGCGACGCGGTCGTTCTGCGGGCGCTGCGGTTCGGGCCTATGGTACCGGCTGAACGGGGTGGATGCGGACTACATCATTTCGGCCGGAACGCTGGACGACCTGCGGGGGCTGATGCTGACCAAAGAAATTTACGTGGAGACAAAGCCGGACGGGTATGCCTTTGCAGGCGATCATCCCCGGCTGACCGGGGCGGAATTCGAAGCGACGCTCAACGCCAGCGCGGGAGACCTGTAATGACCGAGTTCACCACCAACTGGATGGCCGGGGAAGAGGCGCGGCGGGCGTGGCTGGCGGCGAACGGGCTCTATCGGGCGGAGGACGAGCATTCTTCATGCGGCGTTGGGCTGGTGGTGGCGATCAGCGGCAAGCCGAGCCGCAAGGTGGTGGAGCACGGGATCGACGCGCTGAAGGCCGTGTGGCACCGGGGGGCGGTGGATGCGGATGGCAAGACCGGCGATGGGGCGGGAATGCATGTGCAGATCCCGGTGCGGTTCTTCTATGACCAGGTGCGGCGGACGGGGCACGAGCCGGACATGAAGGCGCTGATCGCGGTGGGGCAGGTGTTCCTGCCGCGCACGGATTTCGGCGCGCAGGAGCGGTGCCGGACGATCGTGGAGACCGAAGTCCTCAGGATGGGGCACTACATCTACGGCTGGCGGCATGTGCCGGTGAACACCGAGGTTCTGGGCGAAAAGGCCAACGCGACGCGGCCCGAGATCGAGCAGATCCTGATCAAGGACCAGAAGGGTCTTGGGGAAGAGGCGTTCGAGCGCGAGTTGTACGTCATCCGGCGGCGGATCGAGAAGGCGGCGCTGGCGGCGCAGATCCCGGGGCTCTACTTCGCGAGCCTCTCGTGCCGGTCGATCATCTACAAGGGGATGATGCTGGCCGAGCAGGTGGCCACCTTCTACCCCGACCTGATGGACGAGCGGTTCGAGAGCGCCTTTGCGATCTATCACCAGCGCTATTCGACGAACACCTTCCCGCAATGGGCGCTGGCGCAGCCGTTCCGGATGCTGGCGCATAACGGCGAGATCAACACGCTGAAGGGCAACGTCAACTGGATGCGGAGCCACGAGATACGGATGGCATCCGGCACGTTCGGCGAGGCGGCCGAGGACATCAAGCCGATCATCCCGCAGGGGACATCGGATTCGGGGGCGCTCGACTCGGTTTTCGAGGTGCTGGTCAGGGCCGGGCGGAACGCGCCGATGGCGAAGACCATGCTGGTGCCGGAAGCCTGGTCGAAGCAGACGACCGACATGCCGAAGGCCTGGGCGGACATGTACGCCTATTGCAACGCGGTGATGGAGCCCTGGGACGGGCCGGCGGCCTTGGCGATGACCGACGGGCGCTGGGTCTGCGGGGGGCTGGACCGGAACGGGTTGCGGCCGCTGCGGTACGTGGTGACGGGCGATGGCTTGCTGATCGCGGGGTCGGAGGCCGGGATGGTGCCGGTCGACGAGACGGTGGTGCGCGAGAAGGGGGCGCTGGGGCCGGGGCAGATGATCGCCGTCGATATCGTGGACGGCAGGCTGTTCCACGACCGCGAGATCAAGGACAAGCTGGCCTCTGCGCAGCCCTTCGGCGAGTGGATCGAGAAGGTGGTCGAGCTGAACACGCTTTTGCGCGACGTGCCCGAGACGGCTTTGTTCGAAGGGGCCGAGCTGCGGCGGCGGCAGATCGCGGCGGGGTATACGCTGGAGGAGCTGGAGCAGGTTCTGGCGCCGATGGCCGAGGACGGCAAGGAAATGGTCGCGTCGATGGGGGATGACACCCCGGCGGCGGTGCTTTCCAGCCAGTACAGACCCTTGTCGCACTATTTCCGGCAGAACTTCAGCCAGGTGACGAACCCGCCCATCGACTCGCTTCGCGAGAGCCGGGTGATGAGCCTGAAGACGCGGTTCGGGAACCTGAAGAACGTGCTGGACGAAAGCTCGGCCCAGACGGAAATCCTGGTGCTGGAAAGCCCCTTCATCGCGAACGCCGAGTTCGAGGTGATGGTGCAGCAGTTCGGCGGGCAGGTGGCGATGATCGACTGCACCTTTGCCGCCGGGGCGGATGCGCTGCGGATGGGGCTGGAGCGCATAAGGGCCGAGGCGGAGGACGCGGTTCGCTCGGGTGCGGGGCATATCGTGCTGACCGACCAGCATCAGGGCGCGGCCCGGGTGGCGATGCCGATGATCCTGGCCACCAGCGCGGTACATAGCTGGCTGACGCGGAAAGGCTTGCGGACCTTCTGTTCGGTGAACGTGCGGTCGGCGGAGTGCATCGACCCGCATTACTTCGCGGTGCTGATCGGCTGCGGGGCCACCACGGTGAACGCCTATCTGGCGCAGGACAGCGTCGCCGACCGGCACCGGCGCGGGCTGATCGAAGGGAGCTTCATCGACGCGATGCGGCGGTATCGGGACGCGATCGACGCGGGCCTTCTGAAGATCATGTCGAAGATGGGGATTTCGGTCGTCTCCAGCTATCGGGGCGGGCTGAACTTCGAGGCGGTGGGCCTGAGCCGGGCGATGGTGGCGGAGTACTTCCCGGGGATGCAGAGCCGCATTTCGGGGATCGGCGTGGCCGGCATCCAGCAGGAGGTGGAGGAGATCCACGCGCGCGGCTGGAAGTCGGGCACGGATGTGCTGCCCATCGGCGGGTTCTACAAGGCGCGGTCGAAGGGCGAGAAGCATGCCTGGGAAGCCACCGTCATGCACATGCTGCAGACGGCCTGCGACCGGGCGAGCTATGACCTGTGGAAGCTCTATTCGGCGGCGATGCGGGCGAACCCGCCGATCCATATCCGCGACCTTCTGGACATCAAGCCGAAGGGCAAGCCGGTGCCGATCGAGGAGGTGGAATCGATCACCTCGATCCGCAAGCGGTTCGTCACGCCGGGGATGAGCCTTGGGGCGCTGTCGCCCGAGGCGCACAAGACGCTGAACATCGCGATGAACCGGATCGGGGCGAAGAGCGACTCGGGCGAGGGCGGCGAGGACCCGGCGCATTTCACGCCCGAGGCAAACGGCGACAACCCGAGCGCCAAGATCAAGCAGGTGGCGTCGGGGCGGTTCGGGGTGACGGCGGAGTATCTGAACGCCTGCGAGGAGCTGGAGATCAAGGTGGCGCAGGGGGCCAAGCCCGGCGAGGGCGGCCAGCTTCCGGGGATCAAGGTGACGAAGCTGATCGCGCGGCTTCGGCATTCGACGCCGGGGGTGACGCTGATCAGCCCGCCGCCGCACCACGACATTTACAGCATCGAAGACCTGGCGCAGCTGATCTATGACCTGAAGCAGATCAACCCGCGCGCGAAGGTGACGGTGAAGCTGGTGTCGTCCAGCGGCGTCGGCACCATCGCGGCGGGGGTGGCCAAGGCCAAGGCCGACGTGATCCTGATTTCGGGGCACAACGGCGGCACCGGGGCCAGCCCCGCGACCAGCATCAAGTATGCGGGCCTGCCCTGGGAAATGGGGCTGACCGAGGCGCATCAGGTTCTGTCGATGAACCGCCTGCGGGACCGGATCACCTTGCGCACCGACGGCGGGCTGCGGACGGGGCGCGATATCGTGATGGCGGCGATGATGGGGGCGGAGGAGTTCGGGATCGGCACCGCCGCGCTGATCGCGATGGGCTGCATCATGGTGCGGCAGTGCCAGTCGAACACCTGCCCGGTGGGGGTCTGCACGCAGAACGAGGCCTTGCGGGCGAAATTCACCGGCAGCGCCGAGAAGGTGGTGAACCTGGTCACCTTCTATGCGCAGGAGGTGCGGGAGATTCTGGCGGGGATCGGCGTGCGGTCGATGGACGAGATCATCGGGCGGGCGGACCTTTTGACGCAGGTGAGCCGGGGGGCGGCGCATCTGGACGATCTGGACCTGAACCCGTTGCTGATCACCGTCGATGGGGCCGACAAGATCGTTTACGACCGGACGAAGCTGCGGAACGCGGTGCCGGATACGCTGGACGCCGAGATCGTCAAGGACGGGGCGCGGTTCTTCGAGGATGGCGAGAAGATGCAGCTGTCCTATGCGGTGCGGAACACCCACCGGACCATCGGGACGCGGGCGTCGAGCCATATCGTGCGGAAGTTCGGGATGCGCAACACGTTGCAGCCCGACCATCTGACGGTGAAGCTGACGGGGTCCTGCGGGCAGTCGCTGGGGGCTTTCGCGGCGCCGGGGCTGAAGCTTGAGGTGATGGGCGATGCCAACGACTATGTGGGCAAGGGCCTGTCGGGGGGGATCATCACGGTAAGGCCGCCGATGTCGTCGCCCCTGGTGGCGTCGGAGAACACGATCATCGGGAACACGGTGCTGTACGGGGCGACGGACGGGTATCTGTTCGCGGCCGGGCGGGCGGGGGAGCGGTTCGCCGTGCGCAACTCGGGCGCGAAGGTGGTGGTCGAGGGCTGCGGGTCGAACGGCTGCGAGTACATGACGGGGGGCGTGGCGGTGATCCTGGGGCGGATCGGGGCGAACTTCGGGGCGGGGATGACAGGGGGGATGGCCTATGTCCATGACCCCCTGGGCGTGGCGCGGCACTACATGAACATGGAGTCGATAGTGACCGTGGCGGTGACCCACCCGCACTGGGAGGCGCAGCTGAAGGGGCTGGTCGAGCGGCACCGGGCCGAGACGGGCAGCCAGAAGGCGGCGGCGCTGCTGTCGGACTGGGAGAGGGCGCGGCGGGCCTTCGTGCAGGTCTGCCCGAAGGAGATGCTGGCGCTCTTGCCGGTGCCGCTGAGCGAGACGGCGGAGAAGGTGCCGGCGGAGTAAGGGGGGGCGGAACGGCGCCGAGTGGCAGACGGGGGCGGCGCGGACCGCCCGGTGCTTCGGGGTGTCCGGCGAACGGCGGGCCCGACTTCAGAAAGCTGCGCAGGCGCGCAGTGCCGCTTTGGCTGTTTCGCGGTCTTTCGGTGACAGGCGTCCGGTCACGCGCAGTATCCGGTCCGAGTCGAGTGTCGCGATCTTGCTGGCGCGCAGGATCGAGGCCACGGGAAGCCCCGCCTGTTGCAAGTCGGCGATCACGGCATCGCCGATCTGCGAGGTTTCCGCCGATGTGATCATCGTGACCCAGACCCGCCCGAGCGTATCGGGAAGGTCCGGGTGCGAGACAACGAGCGCGGGCCGACGCTTTTCGCTCAGCCGCTCGCTGTAGGGGAACGGGACAACGACCACGTCGAATGGCTGGAAGCTCACAGCGACCGATAGGCCGCGTCGTCGTCGGCCCCCGCCCATTC
The DNA here is from genome assembly GCA_046155885.1 of Paracoccaceae bacterium. Taxonomy (GTDB): domain Bacteria; phylum Pseudomonadota; class Alphaproteobacteria; order Rhodobacterales; family Rhodobacteraceae; genus JAOADN01. The sequence goes on along the minus strand of JBJXFU010000119.1, from coordinate 5,356 downwards.
GGTGAAGGTGGCGAAGGGATCGCCCTCGTCATCCGTGACGATCTCGATTTCGCCGGAACTGATCAGGTTGGGCTGCCCGGTGATGTCGCCGCGCATCCGGAGCGAGACGCCACCGCGGCGGAGGCGGGCGACGACGGCGGCGATGTCCTTCACAAAGAACTGGTTCACCGCCTTGTTGTGCTGGGGGTCAACCGCGCGGTCGGCGAGGATGTAGTAGCCGTCGGCGTTCTTCAGCGGAAGAAAGGTTTCGATCCGGCCGTCATCGAGCCTGCGGCGCCGACGGATGAGGGCGGTCATCGGGCGTTTCCTTCAGTTGCGCGCGTCGCAAGAATAGCACGACTTGCAAGGCTTGCAAACCAATGCCATGTGCGGCCAGTCGCTTGACGCCCGCATTCCTCGCCGCTCTAACGGCCGGGATGGCAAAGCGGGCGAAATCCACGAAGGCGAAGGCGGGCGGAGAGCGACCTCGGCGCGGGCCGGTGTGCCGCGTCCTGCGCCTTGCGCTGAAGGCGGGTGCGATCTTCGGATCGGTACTCGTGCTGCTGGTGGCGCTCTTTTCCTTCGTGAACCCGCCGCGCGGGTTCTACATGCTGGGGGAGACCTGGCGGCTGGGCGGGATCGAGCGGGACTGGGTGCGGCTTGAGGACATGGCGCCGGAGATGGCGCGGTCGGTGGTGGCGGGGGAGGATGCGAACTTCTGCCTGCACTGGGGCTTCGACGTGAAGGCGATCCGTGCGGCGCTGGACCAGGGCGCGAACCGGGGGGCTTCGACGATCACCCAGCAGGTGGTGAAGAACGTCTTCCTGTGGCACGGGCGGAGCTGGGTGAGGAAGGCGCTGGAGGCGCTGCTGACGCCGGTGGTGGAGCTGTTCTGGACGAAGCGGCGGATTGTCGAGGTGTACCTGAACGTGGCCGAGATGGGCGAGGGCGTGTTCGGGGCCGAGGCGGCGGCGCGGCATTACTTCAAGATCGGCGCGAAGGAGTTGTCGCCCACGCAGGCGGCGCGGATCGCGGCGGCGCTGCCCGACCCCAAGGACCGCGATCCGGGAAAGCCCTCGGGGTTCCTGAGGAAGCGGGCGGGCGAGATCATTTCGGGCGGCGAGACGATAAAGGCGGACGGGCGGGCGGGGTGTTTCGAGGGGTGAGGGTGCGCATGCGGGCCTACACAGGCCGGGGGGCGCCGGGCGGAACGGACCCCGGGCGCAGGCGGTACGAAGCGGAAGATGTCTGCGGGGACCATGACGGACTGACGGACTTCCTTCGGGAAGACCTGTCGGCATTCGCGAGACGCGGCACCCGGGAGGTGCGCGCGGCTTTCCGTACGACTTCACGAGGTATCCTGAATTGACCAACTTCCTTCTTCGGCCCGCCAGGGCGGCCGACCGCCCTGCCTTGCGCCGTATCCTGCGCGAAACCGGGCTTTTCAGCCGCGACGAGCGGGACTTTCTGGATGGCCTGATCGCCGATCATGTCGACGGGCGCGATCCCGACCGGCGGTGGTTCGTGGCGCTTTGCGGCCGCCATGTGACCGCCGGGGCCTGCCTGGCGCCCGAGGCGCTGGCGCCGGACGTGCTGAACCTTCTGTTCCTGGGGGTCGAGCGGCGGGCGCGCCGACAGGGGACCGGCGGGCGGGTGGTGACCGGGATCGAAGGCGAGGCACGGGCGCTGGGCGCGCGGCTTGTGCTGATCGAAACCTCGTCGCTGCCGGGCCTGGCCCCCGCGAGAGCGCTTTATGCGCGGCTCGGCTATGCCGTGGACGGGACGATCCGCGGCTATTATGGCGCGGGCGATGACAAGCTGATCTTCCGCAAGACGCTCTGAGCGCCGTTGGTGCCCCGCCCGCCGCTTGCCGGGCGGGGCATTGAAACCGGCGCCCGGTTCGGCCATTCAGGGACAGCCTGATCCCCGACCCCGAGGACCGCCCGACCGATGGCCCGCCTTTACCACGTGCCGCTTTCGCCCTTCTGCCGGAAGGTGCGGCTGACGCTGGCCGAGAAGCGGATCGAGGTGGAGCTGGTCGAGGAGCGGTACTGGGAACAGGACGCCGAGTTCCTGCGGCGGAACCCGGCGGGCAAGGTGCCGGTGCTGAAGCTCGACACCCGGACGATGAGCGAAAGCCAGGCGATCTGCGAGTACCTCGACGAGACGGTGCCGCAACCGCCCCTGATGCCGAGGACCCCGGAGGGGCGGTACGAGGTGCGCAGGCTTTGCGCCTGGTTCGACGACAAGTTCCACGCCGAGGTCACCTCGAACCTGCTCTACGAGCGGGTGAACAAGAAGATCATGGGGCTGGGGTACCCGGAATCGAAGAACGTCAAGGCCGGGTCGGCGAAGATCAAGTACCACCTGGACTACCTCGCTTGGCTTCTGGACCAGCGGCGCTGGCTGGCGGGGGGGGACATGACGCTGGCGGATTTCACGGCGGCCGCGCATCTGTCGAGCCTGGACTATATCAGCGACGTGGACTGGGACCGGCAGGCGAACGTCAAGGAGTGGTACGCCAAGATCAAGTCGCGCCCGGCGTTCCGGTCGCTTCTGGCCGACCAGATCGCGGGCTTTCCGCCGCCGGCGCATTATGCGGACCTGGATTTCTGATCCCGCACGGCGGGGGGCTGTCTGCCCCCCGTGCCCCCCGAGGATAATTGCGGACCGAAAATGGACGCAGGCGAGCTGAAAGAGGCGCTGCGCGCGAAGGCGCTGGCCGAGGGCTTTGCGGCGATGGGCGTCTGCGCGCCGGGGGCGATCCCGGAGGCGGCGGGGCGGCTGGAGGCCTTCGTCGGCGCGGGGCTGCACGGGCAGATGAGGTGGATGGCCGACCGGATGGCGTGGCGGGGGGACCCGGCGGCGCTCTGGCCCGAGGCGCGGTCGGTGATCATGCTGGCCGAGCTTTACACGCCCCCGGGTGATCCACTGGATGTGATCACACGGCGTGACCGGGGGGCGATCAGTGTCTATGCAGGCGGAAAAGGCTATCATGACCTGGTCAAGAAGCGGCTGAAGCGGGTCGGGCGGTGGCTGCTGGGGCAGGCGCCGGGGGCGGCGATCAAGGTTTTCGTCGATACCGCGCCGGTGATGGAAAAGCCTCTGGCGCAGGCGGCGGGTCTGGGCTGGCAGGGCAAGCACACGAACCTGCTGAGCCGGGAACTGGGAAACTGGTTTTTCCTCGGCGCGATCTTCACCACGCTGGACCTGCCGGTGGACACGCCCGGAGAGGAGCATTGCGGGACGTGCACCGCCTGTCTGGACATCTGCCCGACGAAGGCCTTTCCGGCGCCGTTCCGGCTGGATGCGCGGCGCTGCATTTCGTACCTGACGATCGAGCACGAGGGTCCGGTGGACCAGGATCTGCGCCCGCTGATGGGCAACCGCATCTATGGCTGCGACGATTGCCTGGCGGTCTGCCCCTGGAACAAGTTCGCGCAGGCGGCGACCGAGACGGGGTATGCGGGGCGGTTCGCGGAGCCGCCGAGGCTGGCCGATCTGGCGCGGCTGGACGACGCGGGGTTTAGGGCGATGTTCGCGGGGTCGGCGGTGAAGCGGATCGGGCGGGGGCGGTTCGTGCGCAACGTCGCGTATGCGATCGGGAATTCGGGGGAGGCGGGGCTGCGCGGGGCGGCGGCGGCGCTGGTCGCAGACCCCGACCCGGCAGTGGCGGATGCGGCGCGGTGGGCGGTGGGGCGGCTTGACGTGTAGAGACGGGGTGTATATACAGACGGCATCGCGACGTAGGACATGTCGTTATCCAAGTTGGGGATTGGAGAACGGGGAATTTCCGAAGTCATGCAATTCGAGTGGGACGAACGGAAGCGGCGCTTGACGCTGAGCAAGCACGGGATCGACTTCGCCGAAGCGATCCTGATTTTCGAGGACGATCCCTTCACAGCCCGGTCGAAGTTCGAAGGAGGAGAACGGTGAATCGCCCTCGGCCGACTGTACGGGACGTCCATCGCAGTGGTTTTCACGGTCCGGGGCGGGGTGTTCCGGATCATCACGTCACGGAGGGCGCGAAGGGATGAAGAGAAGCTCATTGACGCGCGTGACGCTGGCAGAGGCCCGGCTCTTGAAGGGTGAAACGGACTGGGACCGCGTCGCGACGGCTGAGGACGACGGCGAGATCGACTTCGACTGGTCGACTGCGGAAGTCGTGGAGCTTCCGGCGAAAAGTGCCGTCTCGATCCGGCTTGACCCCGAAGTGCTCGACTTCTTCAAGGCGGGCGGCAAGGGGTATCAGACGCGGATCAACGCGGTGCTCCGGTCCTATGTGAGGGCGCAGCGGGGGCGCTGAGGGGGGGTCTGGGCGCAATGTGGCCGATCCGGGCGGGGGGCCGGGCGGGGGGTCGGGCGGGGGGTCGGGCGGGGCACTGGCGCGGGGGGGCGGATCGGGCGCATGATGGCTGTCAGGGCCCGTGTTCGGGCGTGCGGCGGAAAGGGAGGCGGAGGATGACACGGCATATCGCGGATCGTCAGGCGGCGGGCGGCGCGGGGAGCCTGGCGCGGTTCGCCGAGGTCGAGCGGCGCGAGGGCGCGGAGGGGGCGCATCCGGCGGTGAAGGCCGTGCAGGTGCGTCCTGCGACGCGCGAGGGCGGGCGGCGGGTGGCCGAGTTCGTGCGGATCGAGCGCGGGCGCGAGGCCTGAGCGGCGGGCGGCCCGGCTAGCCGGGCGGGGTCCACATCACGTCGGAGATCCGGGGCGCGCCGGTGGCGAGCATCACCAGCCGCTCGAAGCCCAGCGCCATGCCGCTGGCCGGGGGCATCTGGGCGAGGGCGGCGAGGAAATCTTCGTCCAGGGGATAGGGTTCGCTGTAGCGGCGGGCCTTTTCGGCCATATCCGTTTCGAATCTGCGGCGCTGTTCGGCGGGGTCGGTGAGTTCGCCGAAGCCGTTGGCCAGTTCCACCCCGCAGGCGTAGATCTCGACGCGTTCGGCGAGGCGCGGGTCGGCGGGGAGGGGCCTTGCCAGCGCGGCTTCGGCGGCCGGGTAGCGGTCGAGCGCGGTGGGGCGGGGCTGGCCGAGGCGGGGTTCGACGCGGCCGGAGAGGGTGCGGGAGAACATGTCGGACCAGGTGTCGTCGGGCGCGGTCCTGATGCCGGTGGCGGTGCAGGCGGCGCGGAGGGCATCCGCGTCGGGTGTGCCGTCGGGGCCAAGGGTGGCGAGAAGGTCGATGCCGGCATGGGTGGCGAAGGCATCGGCGACGCTTAGGCGGTCGGGCGGGGCGAAGGGGTCGCAGGTGCGGTCGCGGTGGCGGAAGGTGTCGGTTCCGGCGGATTCGGCAGCGAGGCGGAGGAAGGTGGCGCAGTCGTCGATCAGGCGGTCGCAGGGCTCGTTCGCGCGGTACCATTCCAGCATGGTGAATTCGGG
>JBJXFU010000172.1:0-55666 GCA_046155885.1 Paracoccaceae bacterium | reverse complement strand
CTTCCGCGCCGGGGATCAGCGCCGCCATCTTGTCGGTATGCGCCCGCGTGATCGCCTCGTCCTGGTCGCCGAGGACGATCGCCGTCGGCACCGTGATGGCCCTGACCTGATCGTCGCTCCAGTTCGGTTCAGTCGCCCACATGTTCGATATCTGCGCGACGAAGGCGTCGTATTCGCCCGGGGTGGGGGACATTTTCGCGTAGTCCTCGCCCATCCAGCCGATGTAGCCGCCGAAGACCGCGTCGGTGGCGACCGCGGGGTCCACCCCGTCGACGGTGATGTTGGCGGCCTGGGCGAACAGCCGGTTCAGCCGCTCGGGGTGGCTCATCGCGATGTCGAGGCCGATGATCCCGCCGTCCGACCAGCCGACAAGATCGACCTTGTCCACCTTCAGGGTGTCGAGAAGCGCCAGCCAGTCCGAGGCCATCAGGTCATAGCCGTAGGGCGCCTCGGTGCGGGTCGATCGGCCGTGGCCGCGCCCGTCGCCGACGATCACCAGCCGGTCGGCCATCAGATCGGCGACCTGGCTCGCCCAGATGTCGCCGTGGCCGAGGCCGCCGTGGATCAGGAGGACCGGCGGATGCGCCCCGGTATCGGCGCCGTAGGTGGCATAGTACATCCGGATGCCGTTCACCTCGGCCGTTCCCGACGAGGCCGCTTCGGGCATTGCCGGTGGCTTGGGCACGGTCATCCAGCGGTCCTCGGCCAGGGCCGGGGCGGCGAGAAGCATCAGCGAGAGGGCGGCAGCGTAGCGCATCGGAACCTCCTTTTTGGTTCGGTCGGGCCAGATCAGTCTGGAATCACGGCGGTGGCGTCGATCTCGACCAGCCAGCCCGGACGGGCCAGCGCGGTGACGACGATGCCGGTGGAAACGGGGTGAACCCCGCGGATGTATTCGCCCATCGTGCGGTAGACCGCCTCGCGGTGGCGCACGTCGGTCAGGTAGACGACGACCTTGCACAGATGTTCCATCCGGCCGCCGCATTCCTCGATCAGCTGGCGGATGTTCCGCATCACCTTGTGGGTCTGTTCGACCGGATCGTGGCTGCCGATGTCTTGCGCGGTGTCGAGATCCTGCGGGCACTGGCCGCGCAGGAAGATCGTCCTCCCCCGGGCGACCACCGCCTGCGCGAGGTCGTTGTCGAGCTTCTGTTCGGGATAGGTGTCGCGGGTGTTGAACTTGCGGTGGCGGTGGTGGGCCATGGGGGTCAGTCCTTCGGCGGAGTCGGCGTGGGCTTCTGCTGCAGGGCACGCCAGCGGTCGAGGAGTTCGTCTTCGCAGGCCTTGAAGACAAGGTAGAGGAAAATCGCGGCAAGGCCCTTCAGGCCGATCAGCGCCGCCTGAAGAAGGCCGCCGTCGATCGCGGCCATCAGGCCGAAATGTTCGAGGTAGCGGGCGTTCTCCATCGCGAGGCTGAGCAGGCCGAAGGATATCCAGGCGGTGACGGCGGCGCAGGCCGACATGAAGAGGAAGACGGCCAGCGCGGGATAGCGTGATAGGTCGGTCAGGCGCCGCATCGGGATTTCCTTCCCGGGGTCCGGTCACCGCCCGTTCTAGCGGATCGCGGCCTGCGGCTCAAATCCGCCTTGCCGGTCATGCGCCCGCCGGGGCATAGGCGAGATAGCCGCGCATCCTGGCGATGTGGTCGACGACATGCTTCGCGTCATGCCAGACGCCCCAGATGAAGGCCGACCCGCGCCGCGACAACCATGGCAGGCCGAGGAAATAGACCCCCGGCTCGTACGACACGCCGCGCTGGTGACGGGGTTTCCCGGCCGAGTCGAAGGCATCGACCTTCAGCCAGCCGAAATCGAGGCCATAGCCGGTGGCCCAGACGATGCCGGTTACCCCGGCCGCGGCCAGGTCCAGCGACAGGATCGGGTTGGTCACGCAGTCCGGGTCGGGCGGAATGATCCGCGCCGCGGGTTCCGGCGGAAAGTCCACCCCGTTGCGCGCGATCCAGGCGTCGGCCTCGTCCAGCACCGACAGATAGTTGTCATCGCCATAGGCCAGGTCCGCCGCCAGCCCGGGCGCGAAGCGCATCACGCCGCCCTCGAACTCCGCCGCCCGGCCGACCAGAGTCACCCCGCGCTCTGCCAGGCGCCGGAAGTCGACGGTATGCCCGCCATGCGCGCCGCTGACGGCAAAGGTCACGTGCTTGGTGGTCGGCGGCGCCTCGACGTCCCATTTGTTCAGGACGCCCAGCCACCAGACGTTGTCGCGCCCCCGGTAACGCCGCGGCGGGCGGTCGTGCGGGCCGACGGAAAGGTAGACCTGCCGACCCGCCTCCAGCAGTTCCTCGGCGATCTGCGCGCCCGAAGCACCGGCTCCCACCACCAGCACCGCCCCTGCCGGCAACTGGCCGGGGTTGCGGTAGTGGGCAGAATGCATCTGCACGATGCCAGCCCCTTCGGGCACCAGCCCCGGCATCTGCGGCACCTGGAACGGCCCGGTACAGGCAACCACATTGCGCGCCAGCACCACACCCGCCGAGGTCTCCGCCCGGAACCCCGGGCCGGCCGGATTGCGCCGCACCTCGCGCACCTCGACCCCGCAGCGGATCGGGGCGCCGATCCGGTTCGCGTAGGCCTCCAGATAGGCCGCCACCTCGTCTTTCGGCGGAAACGCCTCCGGGTCGCCGCCAAAGGCCATTCCGGGGAACTGGTCGTGCCAGGCCGGGCCGTTGGTCACCAGCGAATCCCACCGCCCGGTCCGCCATTTCTCGGCGATCCGGTCGCGCTCCAGCACCAGATGCGGGATGCCCGCCCTGCCCAGGTGTTCGCTGGCGGCGATCCCGGCCTGGCCCGCGCCGACGACCAGCACCTCGGTCCTTTCGGGGGTCATTCGGCCGCTGCCGGCGCTGCGGTCCGGTCGCCGATGCGGTCGGCGATCCAGCGGGCGAATTCGAAGTTCGGGCGTTCCAGGTGCGAAAGCGGACCGGGGGCCGAGAAGCCCGCGAGAAGACCCCGGTAGACCCGCTCGACGCAGCCCTTGTCTTCGATGTTCACGTCGTCGAGGAGGCGCTTCACATCAGTCAGGTAGCCTTCCGCCTTCGGATCGGCGCACCAGTCGGGCGACATGCCGCCGCCGTAGAGGACGTTCACATGGCCCGGCCCGTCCGGGGTCAGGCAGAGGTACCAGAAATAGCCGGGGGTGAGGGTGATCAGAAGCGAGGGGTAGATCGACAAGAGCCAGGTGATGCGCCGCTGGTCGCCCGTCAGCGTGGTGTTGGAGGGGTGGGCGAGCGTCAGGGGCAGCGAGTCGTTCTTGACGATCCAGTGGTAGTTGAAGCCGGGGAACCCTTCCGGGCAGGTCATCAGGTTCAGGTCCACCGTGCCGCCGATGGTGCCCTGGTGGCAGACCGGCAGGTGGTAGCTTTCCATGAAGTTCTCGGCCAGCACCTTCCAGTTCGTGGCCCAGCGGAATCCCTCGCGGAAGGTTTCGCGGTAGGTGCCCATGTCGAGATAGCCCACCAGCGCGTCCACATCCCCAAGCGCCTCGGCCGGGGGCGGGGCGTCAGGGTTGAGGGTGACCATGATCCAGCCTTGCCAGATTTCGCAGCGGACCTGCGGCAGCTTCACGTCCGCCTTGCAGAAGCCTTCGTTCAGCGTCATCGCCGGGGCGCCGCGCAGCGTGCCGTCAAGGTTGTAGGTCCAGGCGTGGTAGGGGCAGACGATGGACCGGGTGTTGCCCCGGCCTTCCAGCAGGGTGGACATGCGGTGGCGGCAGACGTTCGACATCGCACGGACCTGGCCTTCGCGATCCCGGAGTACGATGACAGGCTCGCCCGCGATCTCCATCGTCAGGTAGTCGCCGGGGTTCGCCAGCGCGTCGGCACGGCCCGCGCAGAGCCATTCGCGGGAAAAGATGTGGGCGAGTTCGAGCCGCAGGAAATCCGGCGAGGTATAGACCGATTTCGGCATCGCCCGCGCCCGCTCGAACGGAACCGAGACGTTGGCGCGAAGTTCATCAAGGGGGGAGAGGTCATTCACGGGCTCACCTCGGTTTCCGCGATGCAACAGGGGCGAATCGCGGTAGATTCCTGTCTTCGGATCATCGACCGCCCTTCTCGACGCGCGGGCCGATCCTGCCGGGAAGCGGTGCCGAAGGAAAGGCGCTTTCACGCCGTGCGATTGTCGCAATCGGACGGCATTGATTGGAACCAATACCCCGGATGGGACGGGGATTGTTCATCATCTGCGACCGTGGCATCGGTCGCGACCGGGACGGGACGGAGGGTCGAATGAAGAGACGCGGATTCATCGCATCGGCTGCGGCGCTTCTGGCCGTTTCGGCCGCCGGGTCGGCCGAAGCGCTTTCACAGGGGCCGATCGTCCTGCCCAAGGCGCCGATCGAGGGGCTGACCATCGCGCCCGAGTTCTATCCCTCGGTCATCGCGGTGAAGCGCACGTTCCCGGCGGGGTCGATCATCGTCGTTTCGGCCGAGCACTTCCTTTACTACATCGTCCGCCCCGGCCGCGCGATCCGCTACGGGGTCGCGGTCGGGCGCAGCGGGCTGACATTCAAGGGCCAGGCGGTGGTGGGCGAGTTGCGGGAATGGCCAAGCTGGAAGCCCACCCCCGAGATGATCGCGCGCAGCCCGGGCAAATACGCGAAATACGCCGACGGGCTGCCCGGCGGGCCGAAGAACCCCCTGGGCGCGCGGGCGATCTATCTGCATCAGAACGGCTGGGACACCGGCATCCGCATCCACGGGACGATCGAGCCGAATTCCATCGGCACCTCGGTGTCGAACGGGTGCTTGCGGATGGTGAACGAGCATGTGATCGATCTTTACGCGCGGGTCCAGCTCGGGGCGCCGGTCACCGTCTACTGAGGCGGCTGGGGAGGGGGAGGACGGGATGAAGGTCTGGCTGCACCAGTGCGCTTCGCCCGCGGGCGAGGTGGCGACGGCCTTCGCCGAAATCGCCGCCGGGCTTGCGGGGGCTAAGGCGGCGGGGGCCGGGATGGCGCTTTTCCCCGAACTTCTCCTGCCCGGCTACAACTCGGACCGGGTGGCCGATCTGGCCGAGCCGCTGGGCGGCGCCTGGACCGGTCGGCTGGCCGCGATGGCGCGCGAGGCAGGGGTCGGGATCACCACCGGCTATGCCGAGCGCGACGGCGCGGCGGCCTACAACAGCGCGGTGTGCATCGGCGCGCGGGGCGAGGTGCTGGCGAACTACCGCAAGCTGCAGCTTTTCGGCCCGCGCGAGGCGCGGCTGTTCCGGCCCGGTGGTGGCTACGTCACCTTTGACTGGGCGGGCACGCGGACCGCGCTGATGATCTGCTACGATGTCGAATTCGCGGGGCATGTGCGGGCGCTGGCGGGGCAGGGGGTGAAGCTGATCCTCTGCCCGACCGCGAACATGCACCCCTTCACCCATGTCACGCGCTTCACCGTGCCGTCGCAGGCGGTGAACCACGCGGTGGGGATCGCCTATTGCAACTACTGCGGGGTGGAGGGCGACCTGCACTATTACGGCGGGTCGGTCGCGGTGGCGGCGGACGGGCATATCCTGGCCGAGGCCGGGGGCGAGGCCGAGGGACTGGTCGCGGATTTCGGCTACCGGCCGGATGCACGGCTTCTGTCCAGCCAGATCGCGGACTACCGGCCGGCGTGAGTCGGTCCGCGGCGGCGGTGCCTGTGGCCACCGCCTCTCCCGCACCCCCCCTGAGGGCGCGGACCGATCCGTCGCGCCAAAGTGCGGTCGCCCGGCAAACCCGGCGTCCCCATCGGCCGGCGCATCCGGAAACGCGCCTTCGACGACGACGACCGCGTCGACACCCTCAGCCAATGGCGATTGCCCGGGGAAAGGGGGACGGTCCGTTTAGGCGAAAGCCGGCTGGGTGCGCGCCGCGCCGTTGGCCACGGGGTTTTCGCCCGGGATGGAACCCCGGCCCGCCGCGCCGGCCGACCCGCCCCCCGGGACTGCCCCCTCCCATTGCCCCGCCCCCGATCCTGTGCCACCCCTTGCCCCGCCAAACACGGAGGCGCCCCGATGATCCCGGTCTTCGACGGCCACAACGACATCCTGTCGCGCATGGCCGAAAAGGGTGCCGACCGCGCCGCGATCTGGTCGGGCGCGACCGGCAAGGGGCATCTCGACCTGCCCCGGATGAAAGCGGGCGGCTTCGCGGGCGGCTTCTTCGCCATCTACATCGAATCGCAGGACATGCACGACCTCGACGCGATCGAAGCCAGCATGGACAGCGGGGACTACAGGCTGCCGCTTCCCGCCGAAATCCCCTTCGCTACCGCGCTTCCCGCCGCCTCACGGATGCTTTCCGACCTTGCCTGGATGGAGGCGCAGGGCGGCCTCCGCATCGTCCGTTCGGCCGCCGCGATCCGCGACTGCCTGGCTTCGGGCGACATCGCCGCGATCCTCCACCTGGAAGGGGCCGAGGCCATCGACCCCGACCTCGCCGCCCTGCCGCTGTGGCACGCGGCGGGCCTGCGGTCGCTCGGCCCGGTCTGGTCGCGCCCCACTGCCTTCGGCCACGGTGTGCCCTTCGCCTTCCCTGCCTCGCCCGACACCGGCCCCGGCCTGACCGAAGCCGGCAAGCGCCTGGTCCGCGCCTGCAACGACCTGCGCATCCTTCTCGACGCCAGCCACCTGAACCAGAAGGGCTTCTTCGACCTTGCGGCGATCTCCGGCGCACCGGTTGTCGCCACCCATTCCAACGCCCACGCGCTCTGCCCCACCAGCCGCAACCTGACCGACGCGCAGCTGGAGGTCATCGCGGCGACGAAAGGCATGGTCGGGATCAACTTCGCCACCGTCTTCCTGAACCCCGACGGCCGCAAGACCGGGGCCAACGGGCTCGACCCGCTTCTGCGCCACCTCGACCGCCTGCTGGCGAAGGTCGGCGAGGACGGCGTGGGCTTCGGGTCGGACTTCGACGGCGCCACGGTGCCGGCCGAGATCGGCGACGTGGCGGGCCTGCCGAGGCTTCTTGCCGCGATCGAGGGCCACGGGTTCGGGCGGGCGCTGGTGGAGAAGATCGCCTGGCGGAACTGGGTATCCGTGCTGGAACGGACCTGGGGGGCCTGACCCCCGCCGCCATGAATCTTCCTCTTCTTCCCAACCCCGCCGCGCGCCGCCTCTTCCTGCACCGCCATGCGCTGGCCGAACCGCCCACCGGCCCGGCCAAGGGCGCCGAGCTTCTCGCGCTGATCCGCCGCCTCGGCTTCGTCCAGGTCGATTCGATCAACACCGTCGAACGCGCCCATCACATGATCCTGTGGTCGCGCCGCCAGACCTACCGCCCCGACAACCTGCGCCCGCTGCTGGAACGCGACCGCACGCTTTTCGAACACTGGACCCACGACGCCTCGGTCATCCCGGCCGAGTTCCTGCCGCACTGGCGCCTGCGCTTCGCGCGCGACGCCGCGCGCATCCGCGACAGCTGGGCGGCCTGGCAGGGGAACGCCTTCCACGACCGCATCGACGAGGTGCTGGCGCATGTCCGCGCCACCGGCCCGGTCGGCACCGGCGAGGTCGGCACCGACGAGGTCCGCTCGAAAGGCGGCTGGTGGGAATGGCACCCCTCGAAGACCGCGCTGGAATACCTCTGGCGCTCCGGCATGCTGGCCGTCTGCCACCGGAAGGGCTTCGCCAAGTATTACGACCTGACCGAGCGGGTCTTCCCCGAGGCAGAGGCCGGTTCCGATTCCGGGCCGCAGGAAGCGGAAACCATCGACTGGGCCTGTGCGGCCGCGCTAGACCGGCTGGGTTTCGCCACCAGCGGCGAGATCGCGGCCTTCTACCGCATTGTCTCGCCCGAGGAAGCCAAGGCCTGGTGCGCGCGCGGACTTCAGGCGGGGGACCTGAGCGAAATCCTGGTCGAAGGCGCGGACGGCACGCTTCGCAAGCATGTCGCGCGCCCCGACGTGCTGGCCCGCGCCGAGGCTACCCCTGAGCCGTTCGGCGGCCTCCGCGTCCTGTCGCCCTTCGACCCCGCGCTCCGCGACCGCAACCGCGCCGCACGGCTTTTCGGTTTCCACTACCGGATCGAGGTCTTCGTGCCGGAACCCAAGCGCACCTTCGGCTACTATGTCTTTCCCGTCCTCGAGGGCGACCGCATCGTCGGCCGCCTCGACGCCCGCGCGAACCGCGCCGGGGGGGCGCTTGCCGTCCGCGCCTTCTGGCCCGAGGCGGGAGTGCGCATGGGCGCTGCGCGCACTGACCGGCTGATGGCCGCGCTCGACCGCCTCGCGCGGTTCGCGGGATGCGATCAGGTTCTGCTGGCCGGGGACTGGCTGCGCCCGGCGGTCCCTCCGGGCTTTCGCTTCACCGCCGGTGGCGGCGGGGGGGAGGGCTGAGTATTCTGAGGCCCCTCAGAACTTGGGATACCTCGGCGCCGGGTTGAGCGGGAAAAGGCGAGCCTTCAGTGGAGGCTCACCCCCGCTCATGCGGAAGCGGTGCCGCGCGGCCCTCGACGCGCGCGATGACAGAGGGGATCGCCCGCCCATCTGGGCGGTCAGGCGATACCTGGTCGCATTGGCGACCGGGTGGCGGATGGGACCGGGGTGACGTGGCGGGGCCGATGGGACCCGCCATTGGGGCGGGGGGACAGCATTGTGGCGTGTCTCTATCCAAGCGCAGGCGGCTCTTGGGCCGTCCCGGCGGAGAAGTTCACGAAGTCGCTTCCTTGACACCCACCGCCCTGTCTTCCCCCCCGGATCGCCCGAAAGCGACAGCACCGGTCGGTCGCGTCCGCGACGGGACCCGCCGGTCCCGACAGCCTGCCAGTGACGCATGGCAGGGGCGGGCATGACATACCGACAGGGCATGACGCTCGGCGTCACGGCGGCCGTAATCTGGTCGCTGATGCCGCTCCTCATCCGCCTGATCGGCGAGGCGACGCCCTGGCAGGTGCTCTTCTACCGCTCCGCCGGGGCGGTCCCGCTGCTTCTCGCCGTCATCCTGGCAAAAGGCGACGGCCTCCGCCCGGTCATCGCGGCCGGCCGGCCGGGCATGGTCGGCGGCATCGCCCTTGTCGTCGCCTCGGCGGGCGCCATCATCGGCATCCAGGCCACCACCGTGGCCAACGCCGTCTTCCTCTTCTCGGTCGCCCCCCTTCTCACCGCCATCCTCGCCTTCGCCGTCCTGGGCGAGCCGGTCCGGCCGCGCACCTGGGCCGCGCTGGCGCTCGCCGCCATCGGCGTCTTCGTCATGGTCCGCGAAGGCCTGGCGCTCGGCGCGGGCTTCGGCAACCTGGCCGCCATCGCCTCGGCCGCCGGCTTCGCCGTCTTCACCATCGCGCTGCGCTGGGGCCACATGCCCGACATGGTGCCCGCCGTGCTGATCGGATCGGTCCTGTCCATGGCGGTCTCGGCTGCCGCGATCCTGGCGGGCGGGGACGGCTTCGCGCTGCCCCTGCCGTCAGTCCTCATCGCACTGGCGATGGGGGCTGCGGTCTTCGCCGCCGGCCTCATCCTCTTCACCATCGCCTCGCGCGCCGTCCCCGCCTCGGAACTCGGGCTTGTCGGGCTTGTGGAAGTCACCCTCGGCCCGATCTGGGTCTGGCTTCTCCTTGGCGAAACCGCCTCGGCCGCGACTCTTGCCGGCGGTGCGATCCTGCTCGCGGCGCTGGCATTCAACACGCTCGGCGGCGCAGCCCCGGCGCGCGCCGGGAACGCCTGATCCCCGGCGGCCGCCGGACAGCCGGCCCCCGGCCGCAACAGGCTCCCCCCCCCGCAACCGCAGCGGACGCCGCTCTCGCCACATTTCGGGCGGGGTACGCGCGATTCGGGATTCATGGTTAATTCACGAAATGCCATACGATCGCATGGCAGGTTGCTGGCATAGTGCTGGGCGGTTGCTGGCACCCTGCGAACGGTGCGGAATCCGTAAGTTAATGCAGCGCCCGCAAGGGCTTGGGATGGCTTCGCGGGCGGCCTGCCATGCCGCTGCGGCTGGCCCCCGTTCCGCATGGTTGCATCTTGCTCTAAGACTGCCCGGACACCCGGGCACAAGACCCGGGGGGCAACCGACAGGGGGACCGATCCTATGCCCGCGAACCTGACTTTCGACGAACTCAAGAAGGCCGTGAAGGCCGGCGAGATCGACACCGTGCTGACCTGCATCATCGACATGCAGGGCCGCCTGATGGGCAAGCGCTTCCACGCCCAGCACTTCATCGACTCGGGCTACGAGGAAACCCACGGCTGCAACTACCTTCTGGCCGTGGACATGGAGATGACCACCGTTCAGGGCTACAAATCCTCGAACTGGGCGCAGGGCTATGGCGACTACGTCCACAAGCCCGACCTGAAGACCATCCGCCGCATCCCCTGGCTGCCCGGCACCGCGATGGTCACCTGCGACCTTCTGGACCACCACACCCACGAACTGGTGCCGCACGCCCCCCGGTCGGTCCTGAAGCGCCAGATCGCGCGGGCCGAAGCCCTGGGCTTCACGCCGATGATGGCGTCCGAGCTGGAATTCTTCCTGTTCGAGAACACCTACAACGGCCTTTTCGACGCGGGCTACCGGGGCCTTGTGCCGCTGTCGCGCTACAACATCGACTATTCGATCCTTGGCACCTCGAAAGAGGAAAGCGTGATGCGCGCGGTCCGCAACGGGCTTTTCGGCGCGGGTATCCCGGTGGAGAACTCGAAGGGCGAGGCCGAGGCGGGGCAGGAGGAAATCAACGTCCGTTATTCCGACGCGCTCGACACCTGCGACATGCACGCGATCGTCAAGAACGGCGTCAAGGAGATCGCCCATCAGCACGGGCTGGCCGCCAGCTTCATGGCGAAGTGGAGCCACAAGCACGCGGGCAGTTCCAGCCATATCCACCAGTCGCTCTGGACGGGCGGAAAGAACGCCTTCCAGGACGCCAAGGCAAAATTCGGCATGTCCGACCTGATGCGCCACTACCTGGCCGGGCAGCTCACCCATGCCGGCGAGCTGACCGCGTTCCTCGCGCCCTACATCAACAGCTACAAGCGCTTCGTGGTGGGCATGTTCGCGCCGACGAAGGCGGTGTGGAGCGTGGACAACCGCACCGCGGGCTTCCGTGTCTGCGGCGAGGGGACCAAGGGCGTCCGCGTCGAATGCCGGATCGGCGGGGCGGACCTGAACCCCTATATGGCCTGCGCGGCGCTGCTGGCGGCGGGGCTGGCGGGCATCGAGGGCAAGCTGGAGCTGGAGCCCGAGATGAAGGGCGACATGTACGCCGCCCGCCGCGTGCGCGAGATCCCCAAGGCGCTGCGCGATGCAGCGACGCTTCTGGACAAGTCGAAGATGCTGCGGTCCGCGATGGGCGATGACGTGGTGGACCACTACGTCCACGCCGCACGCTGGGAAGTGAGCGAGATGGACCGGGTGGTCACCGACCACGAGGTGCATCGCGGGTTCGAGCGGGGGTAGAAAAGTAACAAAGGTAACTTTACTATAGTAACAAAAGGAACTACCTTTCCGGCATCACCCGGAGGACCGCCCATGAGCAAGTACGCCCCCCTGACCAACTACCTGAAGGCCCAAGGCGCTGACCGCGTGCCCATGACCTTTGCCGAAATGGAACGAGTGCTGGGCTTCCCCCTGCCAAAGTCATCGCGCAAGCACCGGGCCTGGTGGGCGAACGATCCGCGCGGGCATGTGAACGCCAAGGCCTGGCGCGAGGCCGGTTACAGGGCCGAGGATGTCGATCTGGAAGATGCGAAGTTGCAGTTCGTGCGGCTGAATGAGGTGGAAGGCGCGGAGCGGAAAGCCAAGACCAAGGGGGATCACCCCATCTTCGGCTGCATGAAAGGCACCATCACCATCGCACCAGGGGTCGATCTGACAGCGCCCATGTACACGGACGAAGAAATGGACGCCTTTCTCGACCGCAAATTGCGCCTGCTTGCGGGTCTTGAATGAACGGCGAGCTGCTTCTTGATACCTGCGCCATCATCTGGTCGGCAGGCGAAAGCGGTCCGGTCAACCAATTGAAAGAGATCATCAATCCCGCATTCGCACGGGGCGAAACCATTTGGACGTCGCCGATCAGTGCCTGGGAACTTGGCAATCTGGCCCGAAAAGGCGCCCACACGGCGATCCGGCCCCCGCTTCGCTGGTACGAAGAGACATGCGCGCGGGCGGGCCTGAAAGAAGTAGTTCTCAGCGCCCGCATCCTTGTCGGGTCAACCGAACTGCCCGGCGACATCCACGGCGACCCCGCCGACCGCATCCTCATCGCCACCGCCCGTGAAATGGGCCTTCGCATCGTCACCCGCGACCGCGCCATTATTGACTACGCCAAACGCGGCCACGTGCTTGCCGTGGCCTGCTGAAAGGAACTGACCATGACCACCATGATCCGCTGCATATCCCCCGTCGATGGCAGCACCTATGCCGAACGCCCGGCGCTGACCGCCGATCAGGCCGCCGCTGCCGTCGCCCGCGCGAGGAAGGCGCAGCCCGCCTGGGCCGTCCGTTCGCTGGAGGAGCGCATCGCGCTGGTGAACGCGGCGGTGAAAAACCTCAACGACGACAAGCCCCGCGTCGTCGAGGAACTGGCCTGGCAGATGGGCCGCCCGACCCGCTTCGGCGGCGAGTTCGGGGGGCTGAACGAACGCACGGCCTATATGTCGAAGGTGGCGGCCGAGGCGCTGGCGCCGATGGTGGTCGAGGAAACCGACCGCTTCGCCCGCCGCATCGAATTCGCCCCCCAGGGCGTCGTCTTCGTCATCGCGCCGTGGAACTACCCCTATATGACCGCGATGAACACCATCGTCCCGGCGCTCATCGCCGGGAACGCGGTGATCCTGAAGCACGCCAGCCAGACACTTCTGGTCGGCGAACGCATCGCCGAGGCGATGGCCAAGGCGGGCGTGCCGAGGGATGTGTTCCAGAACATCGTGCTCGACCATGCCGGAACCGAAAAGCTCATCGCAGCCCGCTCCTTCGGCTTCGTGAACTTCACGGGCTCGGTCACCGGCGGCCAGGCCATTGAGCGGGCGGCAGCCGGAACCTTCACGGGGCTGGGGCTGGAGCTGGGCGGCAAGGACCCGGGCTACGTGATGGAGGACGCCGACCTTGACTGGGCGGTCGACGTGCTGATGGACGGCGCGATGTACAACGCAGGGCAATGCTGCTGCGGGATCGAGCGCATCTATGTCAACCACAGGCTCTTCGACGAATTCGTCGAGAAGTCGGTGAAGTGGGTGAACGCGCTCAAACTCGGCAACCCGTTCCACGCCGACACGACGCTGGGGCCGATGGCGAACAGGCGCTTCGCGGCGACTGTCCGCGCCCAGACCGCCGAAGCGATCAAGGCCGGGGCCAAGCCGCTGATCGAAAAGCAGAACTACCCCGCCGACGATGGCGGCGCCTACCTGATGCCGCAGATCCTGGTGAACGTGGACCATTCGATGCGCGTGATGACCGAGGAAAGCTTCGGCCCCGTGGTCGGCATCATGCCCGTGAAGGACGACGCCGAGGCGCTGCGCCTGATGAACGACAGCCCCTATGGCCTGACCGCATCCCTCTGGACGCAGGACACCGATCGCGCCTGGGCCCTTGCCCGGCAGGTCGAAACCGGCACCGTGTTCCTGAACCGCGCCGACTACCTCGACCCCGCCATCTGCTGGACCGGCTGCAAGGATACCGGCCGCGGCGCGGGCCTGTCAGTCCTCGGCTTCCACGCCGTCACCCGCCCCCGCTCCTACCACTTCCGCAAGGTGAAACCGCAATGATCCCGCACCGCGCCAACTGGTCCTACCCCACCGCCGTCAAGTTCGGCGCCGGGCGGATTTCCGAACTTGCCGACCACGCCAAGGCGGCCGGCATGAAGCGCCCGCTTCTCGTCACCGACCGGGCGCTGGCCGCGCTGCCGATCACCAGGCAGGCGCTCGACATCCTGGAAGCCGGTGGCCTCGGCCGCGCCGTCTTTGCCGAGGTCGACCCGAACCCGAATGAAGGCAACATGGCCGCCGGGATCGCCGCCTACCGCGCGGGGGACCACGACGGCGTAGTCGCCTTCGGCGGCGGATCGGGCCTCGACCTCGCCAAGATGGTGGCGCTGATGGCGGGGCAGCGGGCGGACCTTTCGGTCTGGGACCTCGAGGATATCGGCGACTGGTACACCCGCGCCGACGCCGCCAAGATCGCGCCGATCATCGCCGTGCCCACCACCGCCGGAACCGGGTCCGAGGTCGGCCGCGCGGGCGTGCTGACCAACTCGGCCACGCACGTGAAGAAGATCATCTTCCACCCCGGCCTGATGCCCAAGGTCACGATCTGCGACCCCGAACTGACCGTGGGCATGCCGAAGGCGATCACCGCAGGGACGGGCATGGACGCGCTCGCCCATTGCCTGGAAGCCTATTGCACGACCTTCTACCATCCCTTCAGCGAGGGGATCGCGCTGGAAGGCATGCGGCTGGTGGTCGAGAACCTGCCCAAGGCCTACGCCAACCCCACCGACCTTGACGCGCGCGGCAACATGATGAGCGCGGCGGCGATGGGCGCCATTGCTTTCCAGAAGGGCCTGGGCGCGATCCATGCGCTCAGCCATCCTGTCGGCGCGCTTTACAACACCCACCACGGCACGACGAACGCGGTGGTCATGCCGATGGTACTGGACTTCAACCGCGCCGCGATCGAAGCGAAGATCGCCCGCGCCGCCGCCTATATCGGCATCGAGGGCGGCTTTGCGGGGTTCCATGAGCGGGTGATGCAGCTTCGGGCGGACCTGAACATCCCCACCGGCCTCGCTGCGATGGGGGTGGAGTACGCCCGCCTGGACGAGCTGACCGCGATGGCGCTGGAGGACCCCACGGCGGGGGCGAACCCGGTGAAGATGACCAAGGCGAACACAAGGGCGCTTTACGACGCGTGCATGTGAGCGGGGGGGCTGGCCGGGACTGCTCACCGGGCCTGCCAGCCCTCTTCGCTAGCGGAAGCGGTGAGGCCCGCCGGGGGCGGAAGAGCAGTCAGGGTCAGCGGATGTTTCCGGGGAACCCCCCCTCAGATCAGCCCCTCGGCCCGGAACATGGCCTTCACATCCGCCTCGGGCCGGGCGCCGAAGTGCCCGATCACCTCGGCCGCGGCGAGGCACCCCATCCGCCCTGCCACCCGAAGGGGCTGCCCGGTCGCCAGCCCGTAAAGGAACCCCGCCGCGAACTGGTCGCCCGCGCCGGTCGCGTCCACGGGGATCACCCGGTGCACCGGAACCTCCACCCTTTCCTCGCCCCGGATCAGGATCACGTCCGCCCCCGACCGGGTGCAGACGACCACCCCGCAATCCTGCCGCGCCTGCCGCAGCGCGGCTTCGAGGTCGGTCTGGTAGAGGCTTTCCCATTCGTGGACGTTGCCGATCACGTAGTCCATCTCGTCGCGCACCAGCCGCCGGAAATCCGCCCGGTGGCGATCCACGCAGAAGGGGTCGCTGAGCGCGATGCCGGCCTTGCCGCCGCCCGCATGGCAGGCCCGCGCCGCCTTCAGGAAGGCCTGCTTGCCCTGCGGCTTGTCGAAGAGATAGCCTTCGAGGAAGAGCCAGTCGGTATTCCCCGCCACGCTTACCGACACGTCCTCGGGACCCAACTCGGCCGAGATGCCGAGGTAGGTGTTCATCGACCGCTCGCCATCGGGCGAGACGAAGATCATCGAGCGGGAGGTGGGCAGATTGGCCCCGGAAACCGGCGGGCTGGGGAAGTCGGTCCCCTCGGCCGTCAGCGACCGCGCGAAGAACCGGCCCAGCGCGTCGTCGCGCACCCGCCCGATGAAGGCCGCACTAAGCCCGAGGTTGCCCACGCCCGCGACGGTGTTGCCCACCGACCCGCCCGGCGCCTCGGTCCGTTCGCGCATCGCGGCGTAAAGCACCTCGGCCCGCTCGCGTTCCACAAGCTGCATGATGCCCTTCCCGATCCCCATCAGGTCAAGAAAGGTGTCGTCGATCCGCGACAGGACATCGACGATGGCGTTGCCGATGCCGACGACCTGGTAGCGTTCCGTCACGGGGTTTTCTCCTCATAGCGACAAAGATCGCGGATCAGGCAGTCGGGGCAGCGGGGCTTGCGCGCCAGACAGATGTAGCGGCCGTGCAGGATCAGCCAGTGGTGGGCGTGCAGCTGGAATTCGGCCGGGACATGGTCCTCGATGGCGCGTTCGACGGTTTCCACGTCCTTGCCCGGCGCGATGCCGGTGCGGTTGCCGACGCGGAAGACATGGGTGTCGACCGCCTGGCCGGGGTGGCGGAACCACATGTTAAGGACCACGTTCGCCGTCTTGCGGCCCACCCCCGGCAGCGAGATGAGCGCGGCGCGGCTCGACGGAACCTCGCCGCCGTAGTCCTCGACGAGGATGCGGCTCAGGCGGATGACGTTCTTGGCCTTCTGCCGGTAAAGGCCGATGGTCTTGATGTACTCGGTCAGCCCGCCCTCGCCGAGCGCCAGCATCCCCTCTGGCGTGTCCGCCTTGGCGAACAGCGCCCGGGTCGCCTTGTTCACCCCCGCGTCGGTCGCCTGTGCGGACAAGGCGACGGCCACCAGAAGCGTGTAGGCGTTGAGATGTTCGAGCTCGCCCTTCGGCGCGGGCTCGGCCGCGTGGAAGCGGGTGAAGATCTCGCGGATCGTGGCGTAGGGGAGGGCGCGGGTCATGGCGGTCTTGATGGCCGAGGCGGAACGCGCCGGCAAGGGGCGCCGCCTGTCTCTGACGGTTCCCTCACGATCCGGGTCGCGGGCGCGCCGCCCCTGACCTAGATTGGAGGCCGGACGGAGACACGAGCCATGACCATCCAGACCCCCGACATGACCTATCATTACGGCGTCATCCGCCGCGCCATCGCGATGATCGACGCGGCAGGGGGCGAACCCCTGCAGCTTGAGGACCTTGCCGCCCGGTTGGGCATGAGCCCGGCGCATTTCCAGCGGGTGTTTTCGGCCTGGGCGGGCGTGTCGCCGAAGCGCTACCAGCAGTTCCTGACGCTCGACGCGGCGAAGCGGATGCTGGCCGAGCGGCATACGACGCTTGACGCCGCGCTGGGCCTGGGGCTTTCCGGTACCGGGCGGCTGCACGACCTGTTCCTGCGCTGGGAGGCGATGACGCCCGGTGAGTACGCCGGGGGCGGGCAGGGGCTGACGATCCGCTGGGGGTGGTTCGAAAGCCCCTTCGGCCCGGCCCTTGTGATGGGCACCGACCGGGGCATCTGCGGCATCGGCTTCGCCGACGAGGGCGGGGCGGAGGCGGCGATGGCCGACCTGACCGGCCGCTGGCCGAACGCGGCCTATGTCGAGGACCCGACGGCCCTTCGCCCCTGGGCCGATGCGGCCTTCGGGGCCGAGCGGAAGCCGGGCGAGGCGACGCCGCTGTTCCTGATCGGCGCGCCCTTCCAGATCAAGGTGTGGGAAGCGTTGCTGGCCGTCCCTTCGGGTCAGGTGACCACCTATTCCGACATCGCCCGCGCCATCGGCGCCCCACAGGCCGTCCGCGCGGTGGGGACGGCGGTGGGACGCAACCCGGTCAGCTTCCTGATCCCCTGCCACCGGGCGCTGCGCAAGTCGGGGGGGCTTGGCGGGTATCACTGGGGACTGCCGCGGAAGCGGGCGATGCTGGCCTGGGAGGCGGCGCGGGCCGAGGGGTCGGAGGCCGCCTGAGCGGAGTTTCGCCGAGGCGGCAACGCCCTTCTGCGCCTTCCGCCGGTCCGGGAGTATATGCGCCGTCATCAACCGCGAATGCGGAACCTGATCGGGAGGCGGCAGAAAATGGTCATGCGGAAATCGGCACTTGCGGCGGCGGCGGGCGTTCTGGCGCTTGCCGCCTGCGAACCCGGACCGGCGGGAACCAACACCCAGTCCGGGGCCATCACCGGGGCGGTTCTCGGCGGGTTCTTCGGGGCGACCCGGAAGGGCGACGACAAGCTGGCCAAGGCCGCTGTCGGCGCCGGGATCGGGGCGATCGCGGGGGGGCTGATCGGATCGCAGCTCGACGCGCAGGCGGCCGACTTGCAGGCGCAGCAGCAGGCGGGGCTGCTGAACGGCCGCATCCAGATCATCAATGAAGGCAGTCAGTTACGGGTCGTGATGCCCGAGGGGATCCTGTTCGCCACGGGCAGCGCGACGGTGCAGGCTGCGGTGCAGAACGACCTTTATGCCGTGGCCGACAGCCTGAACAAGTACCCCGCGAGCGTGGTCGAGATTGTCGGGCACACCGACAACGTCGGCGCGGCGGCTTTCAACAAGGACCTGTCGCAGCGCCGGGCGCTGGCGGTTTCGGCGATCCTGCAGGGCGCGGGCGTGTCGCAGGCGCGGCTTACACCCTATGGACGGGGCGAGGACGCCCCTGCGGCGTCGAACCTGACCGACGCCGGGCGGGCGCAGAACCGGCGGGTGGAGATCGTCATCATCCCGCGGCAGGGGTGAGGCCGGCGCTGCCGCGCAAGTGCTTGCGGGCGCTGTGTTAATCCGGCCCCGGGGCGGATCGGGGAAGGTATCCTGAGCGGGAGTACGCGGAGGCGACGGTCGGGGCGTTAAGGCGTTTTGCTTTCGCCCCCACCGCCCCCTTGCCCGGAACGGCCGCGAGAGCCACCCGGGCGGCGCCCTCCTCCCGACCGCCCGAACGGGCGGGCGCCGCCCTCTGTTGCGGGGGGCAGTGCGGCTGAAGGGCGGTTCAGGTCGGGAGCAAACCGCCGCAAACACCTTCGGCCAATCAAGCCGAGGGTCACGCGGGCCAAGGCGTTCCCCGCGCCGGCGGACGCCGCAGTCGACCTGGCGCGCGCCGGAACGGGGCCCCGGCCTGCGCCGGGGCGTTGTGGGAGTTGGGGCGAGTCGGGGCGAGTCGGGGCGGGCCCCGGCCTACCTTCGGGTGGCGGTTCGCAAGTCAGATGCTGACCCCGATCCCGCCCCCGGCGGCTTCGCCTACCTTGAGCCGGGCATAGGAGGCGACGGTCGCGCGGACCGGGTGGGCGGTGGGGCGGGAAGGGTCGCCGATGCGCAGCACCTCGGCCCCGGCGGCGAGACCGGCGGCGATGCCGGCCTCGGCGTCCTCGAAGACCAGGCAGCGCGCGCCATCCACCCCGAGCGCCCCGGCGGCGCGGCGGTAGCCTTCGGGGTCGGGCTTGCCGCGCGCCACATCGTCGGACGAGACCAGCACCCCCGGCACCGGCAGCCCCGCCGCCGCGATCCGCCGGAGCGCGAGGCCCCGGTTGGCCGAGGTGACGACCGCCCAGCGGCGCGGCGGCAGCGCGGCGAGAAGCGCTCCCGCGCCTTCGAGCGGGGCGATGCCGTCCACGTCCCGCAACTCGAGGTCGTTCAGCCAGCCGATCTCGGCGGCAAGGTCCGCGCCCGGCGGGGCGAAGCGGCTGATCGAATCCCTGGCCGTCCGCCCGTGCATCCAGGCCAGCACCTCGCCCACCGGCGCGCCCGCCCGGCCGGCCCAGGCTGTCCAGGCCCGCGCCACGGCGGCGTCCGAAGTCAGGATGGTGCCGTCCATGTCGAAGAGAAGCGCGTCATAGATGCCGAGCGCGCGGCCCGCGCCCGCCGGTCCGTCGCCGGGTCGGGACATCAGTTCAGCCTTTCGCCCGTGGCCCGGTCGAACAGGTGCACGCGGCGCGGATCGAAGCGGAAGTTCAAGATGCCGCCGGGCTCGCTTTCGATGCGGTCGCGGATCAGCGCGTCGATAGGCTCGCCGCCAAGGCGCCCGAAGATCAGCGTCTCGGACCCGGTGGGTTCGAAGACCGAAACCTCGACCGGCAGCCCGCCTTCGCCGACCGAGATGTGTTCGGGCCTGATGCCGTAGGTGACCTCGCGCCCTTCGGCCACATCGGAATCGAGGGGCAGCGCCACACCCCCGGCGGTTTCCACCACCCTGCGCCCGTCGCGCAGCGCGACCTTGCCATTGAGGAAGTTCATCGCCGGGCTGCCGATGAAGCCCGCCACGAACAGGTTGACCGGCCGGTCGTAGAGTTCCAGCGGCTTGCCCACCTGCTCGACCCGCCCGTCCTTCATGACGACGATCTTGTTGGCCATCGTCATCGCCTCGATCTGGTCGTGGGTGACGTAGACGGTGGTGGTTTTCAGCCGCTGGTGCAGTTCCTTGATCTCGACCCGCATCGAGACGCGGAGCTTGGCGTCGAGGTTCGAGAGGGGCTCGTCGAACAGGAACACCTGCGGGTCGCGCACGATGGCGCGCCCCATCGCCACGCGCTGCCGCTGGCCGCCGGAAAGCTGCTTGGGATAGCGGCCGAGGTACTTCGTCAGGTCGAGGATCGCGGCCGCCCTGCCGACCTTTTCGTCGATCTCGGCTCTCGGGCGCTTGGCCATGAGCAGCGGGAAACCCATGTTCTGCGCGACCGTCTTGTGGGGGTAGAGCGCGTAGGACTGGAACACCATCGCGATGTCGCGGTCCTTGGGAAGCATGTCGTTCACCACCCTCCCGCCGATCGAGATGGTGCCCGAGGTGACCTCTTCCAGCCCGGCGATCATCCGCAGGAGCGTGGACTTGCCGCAGCCCGAGGGGCCGACCAGCACCACGAATTCGCCGTCGTCGATATCGACATCGACGCCGTGCAGCACCCGCACCGCGCCGTACCGCTTGGTGATCCCGCGAACCTGAACGTTTGCCATTCCCGGCATCCCCTATTGCGGCAGTTCGATCTGCATCTTGACCTGGCCCTTCGGCGCCCCGGCGGCGATTTCGAAGGCATGGACCGCATCGGCGAAGGCGAAGGTGCGGGTGATGAGGGGTTTGACGTCGATGGCGCCCGAGGCGAGCAGGCCGACGCAGCGCGGGAAGACGTGGGCGTAGCGGAAGATCTGCTCGACGCGGGCTTCGCGCACCATCGCCTTGCCGAGGTCGTAGGTGAAGGGTTCGACCGGGATGCCGACGAAAACGACCACGCCCCCGGGGCAGAGCGCGTCGAAGACGGCGCCGGCGGCGCGGGGGGCGCCCGAGCATTCGAAGACGCATTCGACGCCCCAGCCTTCGGTCTGGCGCAGGATTTCCGCCGTGGCGTCGCCCCTCGACACATTGAGGGGCGTGATGGCGCGCGACAGGCCGGCGCCGATGTCGAGCTTCGTCTGGTCCACATCGGTCAGGAACACCCGCGCGCAGCCGGCGGCGAGGGCCGCGAGTGCCGTGACAAGGCCGATGGGCCCGGCCCCCTGGACCAGCGCCACGTCGCCCGGCTTGACGCGCGCCTTGGTCGCGGCGTGGACGCCGACGGCCAGCGGTTCGACCATCGCGGCCTCGGCGAAGCTGACGTTGGCGGGCAGTTTGAAGGTGAAGTCGGCGGGGTGCACGCAGGTGGGACGGAGGATGCCGTGGACGGGCGGCGTGGCCCAGAAGCGCACGGCGGGGTCGATGTTGTACATGCCCAGGCGCGAGGCGCGGGAGTTGGGGTCGGGGATGCCCGGCTCCATGCAGACGCGGTCGCCCGTCGCGAAGCCCTGCACCCCGGCGCCGACCTCGATGACGGTGCCCGAGGCCTCGTGCCCCAGGATCATCGGGGCGTTGACGACGAAGGGGCCGATCTTGCCGTGGGTGTAGTAGTGTACGTCGGACCCGCAGATGCCGACGGTGTGCAGCCGGATGCGCAGATCGCGCGGTCCGAGGGTTTCGGTCGCTTCGATGGGGAAATCGCGGAGCGTGAGTTCGCGCTGTTTTTCGAGGACCAGAGATTTCATCGCGTTACCCTTTGCGGACGATCCAGATGCCGAGCCCGGCCGAGATCGCGGCCGCGATCCAGATGGAAAGGCCGAGCGGTTCGAGGAAGCGGAACCAGAAGAGGCTGAGCGCGACCCAGACCACGACCGAGATGAAGAGGCGGTCGAACCAGTTGGTCTCGATCGGCAGGAAGCCGGGTTTCGGGGGGTCGTCGTCGTTCCCGTTCATCGCCCTAGCCTTTCACCGCGCCGAAGGTCAGCCCGGCCACGATATGCCGCTGCACCATGCCGAAGACGATCAGCGCGGGGATCAGCGTGATGACCGAGATCGCGGCCATGATCCCCCAGGCGGTGCCGGTGGTGGTGACGTATTCGGAGAGGCCCGTGGTGAGCGTGCGGGCGTTGAAGTTGGTCAGCGTCGCGGCCAGCAGGTATTCGTTCCAGGCGAAGACCCAGGTCAGGATCAGCGTCACCGCCACCCCGGGGCGCGCCAGCGGGAAAATGATCACCGAAATCACCTGCCAGGCGTTCGCGCCGTCGACGAAGGCGGCCTCGTCCAGTTCGCGGGGGATGGAATCGAGCGTGGGGCGCAGCGTCCAGATGGCGAAGGGCAGGTTGAAGGTGCAGTAGACGAGGATCATGCCGATGCGGCTGTCGGCCAGGGTGAAATCCCCGACCCGGTAGACCTGGGTGAGCAGGAGGAAAAGCGGCAGCAGGAAAACTGCCGGCGGGGCCATGCGGTTGGTGATGGTCCAGAAGAAGATCGATTCCTTTCCCGCCATTTCGAACCTGGTGAGCGCGTAGCAGGCGAGGAAGCCCAGCGTCGTCACCAGGACAGCGTTGCCCGACGAGATGATCAGCGAGTTCACCATGTAGCCGCGCAGCGTTTCGTCGCCCAGGACCTCGGTGTAGTTGTCCCAGAAGAAGCTTCTGAGCAGGATTTCGGGGGTGGAGAAAAGCGCGATCGCCGGTTTCACCGAGATCACGAAAAGCCAGTAGATCGGGAAGAGCGTGGCGAAGCTCAGCAGGCTCCAGAGCAGGACCGAAAGCCAGGGATTGCCGCGTTTCATAGCTGTTGCCCCCGCTGGACCCGCGGCGCGATCAGGCTGACGTAGAGAAGCCAGCAGACGACGATGGTGATGTAGAGAACGATCACTGAAATCGCCGAGCCGTAGCCGTAGTTGGTGCGCGGGAAGACTTCCTTGAAGATGTGCACGCCGACATAGCGGGTGGCCGATCCGGGGCCGCCGCCGGTGAGCATCAGCACCTCGTCCACGGTGCGCATCGCGTCCATCAGGCGGATGAAGACGGTGGCGATCAGCGCGGGCCGGATCATCGGCAGGGTGATGTGCCAGAAGATCTGCCGCTTGCCCGCGCCGTCGATCTGCGCCTGTTCGAAGGGTTCGGCCGGCAGCGAGACAAGCGCCGCGATCATCGTGAGCGTGACCAGCGGCGTCCAGTGCCAGATGTCCATGACGACGGTGACGGTGAAGGCCGCCAGCGCGCTGGTGCCAATGTTCAGATCGAACCCGACGGTGTGCTTCAGCACGTAGGGAATGACCCCGATCGAGGGTGTCGTCATCAGCTTCCAGACCGACCCCACGATGATCGGCGCCATGATCAGAGGCAGGGTGTGGATGGTGCGGAAGAAGGCCTTGCCCGGGAAGTCGCGCAGGAAGGCCTGGGCGAGCGCATAGCCGAGGATCACCTGGGAGGTGACGGCGAAGAAGACGAAGGCGCAGGTGGCGCCGAACGAGGCCAGGAAGCCATCGTCGAAGACCAGCTTGCGGTAGTTCGCGGCCCAGTTGAAGACCTTGTAGGGGTTCGCCGCGAAGGGGTTCCATTCGTGGAACGACACCCACAGAACATAAAGGAAGGGGAACACGCCGAACAGGAACAGGATCGCCAGCGTCGGCGAGAGCAGAAGCCAGCCAAGTCGCGTGCGGTTCATCGGCCGTCCCCCCCGGGGCCACTGACGTTCCGGCGCCGCTTCGCCTCGCGGGCCCGGTATGCGACGGGCCGCCCCCCGGGGAGCGGCCCGCCCTTTGGTCGTGAGCCGGCCTTACTTGCGGTAGCCGAGCGTGGTCAGTTCTTCCTCGGTCTTCGCCGCCATTGCGTCAAGACCTTCGTCCGGGCCGATCTTGCCGGTCAGGATGTCATAGAAGATGGGCTCGATCGCGCCGCGCAGCTGGGCGTGGAACGGATAGGGTGGGGCGCCCGCGAAGAGTTTGCCCTGATCCCGCAGCATTGTGTAGTAGCCGCCGAGCTTGCCATCCATCTCGATGACCTTCGGATCGTCGTAGGTCGCGGTGTTGGTGATCCGCGGCGCGGCGACGGCCCAGTCGGGCTGGACTTCGTTCTGGCCCATGTACTGCAGGAACAGAAGTGCCGCTTCCTTGTTCTTCGAGGTGACGGGCAGGCCGAAGGCGCCGCCGTCATAGTAGCCGATATAGCCCTTGCCGGCCGCGGCTTCGTCGATGACGCCGGGTTCGGTCGGCGGCAGCGCGAAGCCGACTTTCCCGGTGACGTTCGACTTCGACGCGTCGGTCTGGATCCAGGCGCCGTTTTCGCCGTAGACGAGGCCCTGTGCCGCGCGGCCCGCCGCGAAGGTGGTGCCGACTTCGGTCCAGGTGGACTGTGCCGATTCCGGCGGCCCGATATCGCGCAGGTGGAGCCACCATTTCAGCGCGGTTTTGGCCTTGTCGCTGTTCATGGTGCCGCCGTTGGCGACCGATGCGGCGTAGTTGTTGTTCGCGTCGATGCCCCAGTTGTAGACGCCGAAGGTCGGCAGCACGGATTCGAACATCTCGTACCACGAGGCCGGGTGGCCGGTATGGGCCTGGGCGGTCGAGCCCCAGAGTTCCATGCCGTTGTCCTTGCCCCACTGCGTGAAGAAGTCCGCGATTTCGGTGTATTCCTCGTGCGTCGTGGCGGGCTTCAGGTCATGCCCGGTCTTTTCCTTGAACGCGGCCATGATCGCCGGGTCCTCGAAGAGATCCTTGCGGTAGAGGTAGAGCTTGATGAAGGCTTCCATCGGCACGCCGAACAGGTCGCCGTCGGCGTTCTTGAAGTAGTTCGCGAAGGTGGTGAAGTTGGCGTCGTCGTAGGTCGGCGCCTTAAGCTCCGGCATGTCCTTCAGCGACTGGGTGATATCGGTCAGGAAGTTCCGCGCCAGGTAGGCGTAGATGATGTCCTGTTCAATATAGACCATGTCATAGATGCCGGTGCCGGCCTCCATGTCCTTGATCGCCTTGTCGTACATCTGGTCCCACGAGGTCGTCTCGATCTCGACCTTGATGCCGGTCTTGGCTTCGAAGTCCTTCGCCAGCACGTCCTTGATGTAGTTCGACGGCGGCGTCGATTCGGTCACGCCGTGCAGCACCACGCCCTTGTACTTGGCGCCCGCATCCGACCAGAAGTCGGCCAGGGCGGGCGAGGTCAGGCCGGCCAGACCGACGGCCAGCGCCATGGCGCTGACTTTGGAAAGGTAGCTCATTCGTTTCCTCCCGTATTGGGCGAGACACCCTCGCCGCGGCGCGAGTCGTAGTTGAAACGGAGGCGGAAAGCAACGTTTGTTGTTTTGTGATGCAAACGCTCTGCCGCAATTGCGAGGAAACCTGGCGGCCCCCTGCTGTTGGGTCGGCCAAGCCGTTCTTTTGTCGGAGAAACACGGAAATTCTGCAAGCGCAAAGGGATCCGTGGCGAGCGGCGGGTACCCTCTGCCGTTCGACATATTTGTTGCTTTTCCAGTCAAACGCCCATATCGAGACGCTCACTCCGCCCCGGAATGGAAGGAAGCTGAGTATGCGGCGCTTGGGCATTCACTCATTTGTATGGACAGGCGGCCAAACCCAGGACGGTCTGGAAATGGCGCTTCGCAAATCCGCCGAGCACGGCTACCGGACCATCGAGTTCGCCTATCTCCGCCCCGAGAGGTTCGACCTGGCGCGGCTGTCCGAGCTCGCGCGGTCGCTCGACGTGGAGATCGGCGTGACGATGGGCCTGCCGGTCGACAGGGACGTGTCCAGCGAGGATGCGGACACGGTGGCGGCGGGGACGGCGATGCTGGCCGACGCGGTGCGGGCGGTGCGGGACATCGGCGGCAACAAGCTGGGCGGCATCCTTTATTCGGCGCATACCAAGTACAACCGGCAGCCTTCGAGGAGGGGCTGGGACAACAGCGTCAAGGCCATCGCGAAGACGGCGGACCTGGCGAAGGAATACGGCGTCGATCTGGTGCTGGAAGTGGTCAACCGCTTCGAGTCGAACCTGCTGAACACCGCCGCGCAGGGGCTGAGGTTCATCGCCGATACCGGGTCGGACCATGTCCTGCTGCATCTCGACACGTTCCACATGAACATCGAAGAGGCGAACCCGGCGGCGGCGATCCGGCTGGCGGGAAAGAAGCTCGGCTACTTCCACATCGGCGAATCGAACCGGGGGTTCCTGGGCGACGGGGTGATCGGTTTCGATTTGATCTTCGACGCGCTGCTGGACATCGGCTACGACCGCGACATCGTCTTCGAAAGCTTCTCGGCCGCGGTGGTGGATGAAGGGCTTTCGCTCGCCTGCGCGATCTGGCGGGACACCTGGACCGACAATGACCCGCTGGCCGCCCACGCCAAGCGTTTCATCGAGATGAAGCTCGACGAGGCGAAACGGCGGCGTGCCACCAACGCCGGCCCCTGATTTCCCGATTGCGCGCCCGCGCGCCGGCAATAGGCTGGCGGGAAAAGAGACCGGGGGACCGTAAGTGCACGACACCCAATCGACAGGAAGCTCGCCGCGCCGGATCAGGCTGAACAATGTCGTGGCCGCGCTGCAGGGGCTTTACGGGGCGGGGCGGATGAGCCGGGCGGATCTGGCGCGCAAGCTTGGGCTGAACCGGTCTTCGTCGGGGCAGATCGTCGCGGAGTTGACGCAGGGCGGGCTGGTCCGCGAGGTGGATGTCGCGGCCGCCCCGGCGGGGGTAGCGGCGGGGTCGCGGACGCGGCTTGCGGGCCGGCCGGGGATTTTGCTGGAACTGGTGCCCGACGCGGCCTGCTTCGTCGGGATCGAGATCGGGGTCGAGCATATCTCGGCGGTGGTGATCGACCTGTGCGGCCGTACCGCCGTCACCCGCAAGGAGGCGTTCGATGCGCCTTCGGCCCCGGTCGAGGCCGCCGTGGCGCGTGGCGTCGCGCTGGCCTTCGGCGCGATGGGGTCCGCGATGACGGGACGCTGTCGCGGGGTCGGCGTTTCGGCCCCGATGCATATCCGCCCCGACGGCACGGTATCGCTGGCCCCGCTGATCGGCTGGCGCGATGTGGAACTCGTCGGGATCGTGGCGGCGCACCTGCCCAAGGCGATGCCGATCCTGATCGAAAACGACGCCAACGCCTTCGCCATCGGCGACGGCTACCGCCACGGCGAGGCGGGGGTGACGCTTTATCTCGACATGGAGACCGGCATCGGCGGCGGCATCCTGATCGACGGCAAGCTCTTCCGGGGCGGCCACGGGCTGGCGGGGGAAATCGGCCATACGCTGGTGCCGGGCAGCGGCGGGCTGAGCCTCGAGCGGCTGATCGGGCGCGAGGCGGTGGTGGCGAAGTACCGGCTGGCCGCGCAGGCGGCGGGCGCGGACCTTGCCGACCTGATCCGGGCCGTCGGCGACCGCGAGCCCGCCGCCGTCTCGGTGGCCGAGGACTGGGCGCGGCATCTGGCCCACGCGCTGGTACAGGCCTGCCGGCTGATCGACCCCGGGCGCATCGTGCTCGGCGGGTCGGTGGCGGCGCTCTATCCGCTGGTCGCCGCGCGGGTCGCGGCGCACATGGGCAGCGGCCAGACGCTCGCCTTCCCGGTGCCGCGCATCGTGGTTGACGCAAGCGCCGAGTTCGGCTCGGCGTTCGGTGCGGCCTGCCTGATGCACCAGCGCTTCCTGTCGCTGAAGAACGAAACCCTGATAGGCGACGACGCCCTTGCCGCGGCAGAGGTCACGGGGGCGGCGCGGGGATGACCGCCCGCCCGCTCGCCCCCGACGGCCTTGGTCCGACCGTCACGGTGGGCGAAATCCTGGTCGAGATCGTCGCCACCACGGTCGGCGACGGCTTCCTTCAGCCGCTGCCGCTGATCGGCCCTTATCCCAGCGGGGCGCCTGCGATCTTCATCGGACAGTGCGGCAGGATCGGCGGCGACGCGGCGATGGTGGGCGCGGTGGGGGATGACGATTTCGGCCGGCTGAACCTTGCCCGGCTGCGCGGCGACGGGGTGGATGTCTCGGCGGTGGCCGTCGATCCCGACTTCCCCACCGGCAGCGCCTTCGTGCGCTACCGGGCCGACGGGGCGCGGGATTTCGTCTACAACATCGTCACCTCGGCCGCCGCCCGCTTCGGCTGGACGCCGGCGGTCGGGCGGCTGATCGCGCGTGCCGGGCACCTGCATGTCATGGGCACGGCGCTGTCGATGCCAAGCGCGGTCGCGGTGATCGACCGGGCGGTCGGGATCGTGAAGGCGCGCGGCGGCACGCTTTCGGTAGATCCGAATCTTCGGAAGGAACTGAAGATTTCCCCCGATACCGAACGCCGTTTCGCCGCGCTGGTCGCCGCCGCCGATCTTCTGCTGCCTTCGGACGGGGAACTTGAACGCGCGGCAGGTGTCGAGGGAGAGGCGGCGGCCGTCGCCGAGCTGTTCGCCAGAGGCGTGGGCGAGATCGCGCTGAAGCGCGGGGCGATGGGGGCGACGGTGTTCGTCCCGGATGGCGGGCGCACCGACGCCGCCGCCTTCGCCGTGGCCGAGGTCGATCCGACCGGCGCGGGCGACTGTTTCGGTGGCGCCTATGTCGCCTGTCGCCGGCTGGGGATGGGCGTGGCGGACGCGCTGACCTATGCCTGCGCGGCCGGGGCGCGCAACGTCGCCGTCCGCGGGCCGATGGAGGGCGCCGGAACCCGTGCCGAGCTTGACCGTTTCATCGCCACGACGCCGAGGCGCGGCTGATGGCCGCGGCGCTGCGATCCTTCGCCCGCGACCGCCGGCGGGGCCGGATCCGCGGCATCGCCTCGGTCTGTTCGGCGCATCCCCTGGTCCTGCGCGCCGCGCTTCGCTTCGGGCGCGACGAGGCAAGCCCGGTGCTGATCGAAGCGACCTGCAATCAGGTCAACCACCGGGGCGGCTATACCGGCATGCGGCCGGCCGGCTTTGCCGCGCTGGTCGCCCGCATCGCCGCCGAAGAGGGCTGCCCACACGAACGCGTCCGCCTCGGGGGCGACCATCTCGGGCCCAACCCCTGGCGCGACCGCCCGGCCGAAGAGGCGATGGCCGAGGCCGAACGCATGGTCGCGGCCTATGTCGCGGCGGGGTTCGGCAAGCTTCATCTCGACACCTCGATGGGCTGTCTGGGCGAGCCTGCGGCGCTCGACGATGAAACGACCGCCGCCCGCGCCGTCCGCCTGGCCGCTGCGGCCGAGGCGGCGGCGGCCGGATCGGGGTATCCCCTGCCGGTCTATGTCATCGGCACCGAGGTGCCCCCGCCCGGCGGCGCGGACCACAGCCTGATCAAGCTCGAGCCGACCGACCCCGAGGCCGCCCGACGCACCATCGCCGTGCACCGCAGGGCCTTTGCCGAGGCGGGGCTGCCGCGCGCCTTCGCCCGCGTCATCGCGCTGGTCGTTCAGCCCGGCGTGGAGTTCGGCAACCGCAACGTCATCCTCTACGACCGGACCAGGACGGCCGGCCTGACCCTGATTCTGAACGACGAGCCGCAATTCGTCTTCGAGGCGCATTCGACCGATTACCAGAGCACCGCCGCACTGTCGGGGCTGGTCGAGGACGGGTTCGCGATCCTGAAGGTGGGCCCCGAGCTGACCTTCGTGCTGCGCGAGGCGCTCTACGGGCTGGACCTGATCGCGTCGGAACTCGACCCCGACTACGGCATGCGTCCGCTGGCGGCCACGATGGAGGCGCTGATGCTGACGGAGCCCCGCCACTGGCAACGCCACTACGGCGGGGATGAGGCGGACAAGCGGATTCTGCGCCATTACTCGCTGTCGGACCGTATCCGGTACTACTGGACCGACCCGAAGGCCGAGGCTGCCGTCGCCCGGCTTTTCGGCACCCTCGCCGGGCGGTCGGTGCCGGCGCCGCTGTTCCGGCAGCACCTGCCCGGGCTGGTCGGAATGGCGGATCTGCCCTTCAGCCCCGAGGTTGCGGTGATCCGGCGCATCACCGAAAGCCTCAAGTCCTATCACGCCGCCTGCGCCCCGCGGGACCGCTGACCAGCATGGAGAAAGCAAGAAGATGACGACGTTCACAGGAAAGATCGCGGCGGTGACGGGCGCCGCCTCGGGCATCGGGCTGGCCACCGCCGGGGCGCTTGTCGCGGCCGGGGCCACGGTCGTGCTGGTCGACCGCGACGAGGCGGCGCTGGCCGCGCAGTGCGCACGGCTGGGCGCCAAAGCCTTGCCTTTCCGGCTGGACCTGCTCAACCCGGCCGAGTGCAAGGGGCTGCTTGACGGCATCCTTGCGCGCGCCGGCGGGCTGGACATCTTCCACGCCAATGCCGGGACCTATATCGGCGGCGATCTGACCGAGACCGACCCCGACACCATCGACCGGATGCTGAACCTGAACGTCAACGCGGTGATGAAGAACGTCCACAACGTCATCCCGCACATGATCGCCAAGGGCACCGGCGACATTGTGGTGACCAGCTCGGTCGCAGGGCACTTCCCGGTACCGTGGGAGCCGGTCTATTCTGCCTCGAAATGGGCGATGACCTGTTTCGTGCAGACGATGCGGCGGCAGCTTTTCCGGCACGGCATCCGCATGGGCTCGGTATCGCCCGGGCCCGTCATCTCGGCGCTGCTGGCCGACTGGCCGGCGGAGAACCTGCGGAAGGCCAAGGAGAACGGCACGCTGATCGAGCCCGTGGACGTGGCCGAGGCGGTTCTGTTCATGCTGACCCGCCCGCGCAACGTGACGATCCGCGACATCGTCATCCTGCCCGCCACCTTTGACCTCTGACAGGAGTCCGCGCATGAGCTATCTGGACCTCTACCGCCTGAAGGGCGAACGCGCCGTGGTCACTGGCGGCGGCCGCGCCATCGGCCTGGCCTGCGTCGAGGCGCTGGCCGAGGCGGGGGCCGCCGTGGTGGTGATCGAGCGGTCCGAGGCCGATGCCGCGGGGGCGCTGGCGCTGAGGGACCGGGGCTACGAGATCGACCTCAGGACGGGCGACGTGACCGACGCGGCGCGGATGGACCAGATCGCCTCGGCGCTGGCGGCCGAGGGGCGCGCCGCGACGATCCTGGTGAACAACGCCGGCATCGGCAAGACCGGCGTGCCGTCGCAGGACGTGACCGATGCCGACTGGCTTGAGACGATGAACGTCAACCTCAACGGCGTCTTTTGGTGTTCGCGCGCCTTCGGGCGGCACATGGTGGCGGCGAAGCGGGGGGCGATCGTCAACCTTGGCTCGATGTCGGGCATCATCGCCAACCGCCCGCAGCCGCAGACGCCCTACAACGTCTCGAAGGCCGCCGTGCACCACCTGACCCGCTCGATGGCGGCGGAATGGGCGCAGCACAACGTGCGGGTCAACGCGGTGGCGCCGACCTATATCGAGACGCCGATGGTGATGGCGGTCGCGGCCAACCGCGCGCGCATCCCCGGCTGGCTGGCCGACACGCCGATGGGCCGGATGGGCAAGCCGGAAGAGGTGGCCAGCGCGGTCCTCTTCCTCGCCTCGGATGCGTCGAGCCTGATGACCGGGGCGATTGTCAACGTGGATGCGGGTTTCACCTGCTGGTGAGGTGGGGCGCCGGATCGGCGGGCGGTCGCGATCAGACGCGGCGGATGGGGACAGGGTAGCCGGGAAGCTGCCGGTCGGCGGTGACGAGGGTCATTCCGTCGGCTACGGCCTGCGCCAGAAGCAGGCGGTCGAACGGGTCCTTGTGCAGGGGGGGAAGCGAGGTGACGGGCAGGGCGTGTTCGGCGACCATCGGCAGACCGGTCAGCGGACTCTGCCGCAATACGGCAAGGAAGTCGTTGACGTCGATGACGAAATCCGGCCGGCCCAGGGCCGCCTTTATGGCGACTTCCCAGACGCTCACTGCGCTCCACGAGACTCTCTCGGCGCCGTCGTCAAGGATTCCGCGCGCGCCGCCCGGCAGCCGCCCGGGCGCCGCCACCAGCCAGACCAGCAACTGCGTATCGAACAGGAACCTCACGACTTCAGATCGAACATCCCGGCGATTTCGTCGTCGGCGAAATGGTCGAAGTCGTCGGGGATGACCGCCCTGCCTTGCATCGCACCCATCCAGTGGCGACGCGCCTCGGCGGTTTCTGCCTCTGTCCGTATCGCCGTCACCTGGACCATCGGCTTGCCCGCTTTGGCAATTATGAAGCTTTCGCCCCGGGCGGCGGCCGCGACCAGCCGTGACAGGTGCGTTTTGGCTTCGTGGATGTTGATCGATTTCACCGCGCGCTCCTTCGGGGGCCTGGCCGCAATCGGGGTGGACTTAGTCCGTTGAACTTAGTCCGGCTGGCAGGAGGACTCAAGCACTGCGTCCTTCGGCCGTGCCAGGTATGCGACGGCCGCATTCCAGGACGCCGAAGGAAAGAATGCCGATCCCCTCATCCTCTGCCCCGGCCGCGCGACCGGCCGCCCTATTCCAGCCCGGCGGAGCCGATCAGCCGGTCATAGGCGCGCGGGAGAACGACGCGGGCGCGGCCCGAAAGGTCGGGTTCCACGACGACATCCAGCGCGTCGAACCAGAGCCCGGCGGCAGCGGCGCGTTTCAGGTCACCGGCCGCATCCCCGGGCGTCGCCCCCGCCGCTCCGGTCTCCGCTTCTTCCTGCCCGGCGGCCCCGGCATCGCCGGAGGCGACGCGCTCGACGAAGGTCGAGGCTTCGGCCAGCACCGCCACACCTCCCGGTTCGACGACCGAGACGGTGAAGCGGTAGATGTGCCCTTCCTCGAGCCGCATGGCGGAGCGCCCGAGGTCGATGGCGTAGAGCCCGGCGGCGAAGGGCCCCCGGAAGGTGCCGCTGACGCCGGACCCCGAGGGATCGGTATCGCCGATCCCGGCCAGGATGTCGCCCCGCACCGGTTCGGAAAGCCGCCAGACGAGCGGCGGGGCGGCCAGCGTCGTGAGCCCGCCGCCTGCCGGGGCAATCAGTGTCAGGGGCCCCGACACACCCCCGGCGGCGCGCGTGCCGGCGCCCGCCCTGTCGCCCGGCGGGCCGTCGGAGGGGGGAACGAAATCGGCACCCGCGTCCCTTTCGGCCCCGGTATCGGCCGACTGCGCGAGTAACGGAGAACCGCAGATGACAAAGCAGAGCGCGAGGGAGGACAAGAGCAAGCCTGCGATAGTGCGGTCAGAGTCAGGCATCCTGCGTTCGGTCATCGCTCTCCTCCTGCACGCCGGTCCCCGGCAGGCCGGTCAGTTCGAATATTTCGGCCTCGTGCCGCCCGTCATCATGGACAAGACGCCCGGCCGGGGAAAGCCCGACCGCGTCGCCGGCCAGCCGGGCGGTGTCTTCGGTGACGCAGATCGTCACCGCGCGGGTTCCCGCGTCTGGAAACCGTTTGCCGAACGCCTCGACCCGGGCGGCGAAGTTGGCCGTGTCGCCGATGATGTTGTATCGGAGGCTTCCCGCCACCCCGATCGTACCGCCGAAGACCGGGCCGCTGTGGATGCCGATCCTGATCCGGTAGTCCGAAAGCGCCGGGCGCGCGGCGTTGAGCGCGCGCACCGCTTCGCCCATGGCGAGGGCGGCGGCACAGGCGCGGGCCGCGTCGCGCGCCTGTTCCGAGGGGGATTCGCTGGGAACCGGCGCGCCGAACACCACCATGATGCCGTCGCCGGTGTATTTCTCGACGAAACCGCCGCCCGCCTGCGCGGCTTCGCCGAGTCGGGCGAGGCAGGTGCCGATCCAGTCCATGAAGGCCGCCGGGTCGGCCGTGCCGCCGACGCGGGTGGAACCGGCGAGATCGGCGAAGAGCACCGTGGCGAACAGCCGCCGGGGCACCGGGCGCCCGCCGGAAAGCAGGATGTCGCGGTTCTGCCAGACCTCGCGGGCGAGCGCGGGGGACAGGTGGGTGGTGAAGAGGCGGTCGAGCAGGACCTGCCGCCGCCGGGCGACCAGCGCCAGAACCGAGGACACCGCGAGAAACGCCAGAAGCCAGCCCAGAGCGGGCGGCAGCGCGGGCAGCCAGCGGCCGAAGCCCGGGCCGGCGTTCAGCGCGGCGCACAGCGCGAGGCTGGCGCCCGGCCCGAGGGCGAGCAGCGCCACGCCCGACCTGGCGGCAAGCCCGGCGAGGGCGCCGCCGAGCGCCGCGGCAACCGTCAGGGCCGCCGTGACCAGGGCCGGGGTGCCCGCCAGTGGCCGGGTTTCGCCGCGCCCCAGGCCGATCAGGTGCTGGACGATGGCGGCCTGCACCCCGATGCCCTGCGCGCTGTCCGTTCCCGCGCCGTGCCCGGGCGTGCGGAAGCTGTCCTTGACGGAGGG
Organism: Paracoccaceae bacterium; assembly: GCA_046155885.1. Classification (GTDB taxonomy): domain Bacteria; phylum Pseudomonadota; class Alphaproteobacteria; order Rhodobacterales; family Rhodobacteraceae; genus JAOADN01. The sequence continues at coordinate 21,587 of JBJXFU010000172.1, read as the reverse complement.
GCCGGCGATGCCGATGACCGCGACCCGCCCGGCGAGTTCCGCAGGGTCGGCCAGGCCCGCGGCAAGCGCGCCGGCCGGCACCACTGGCACCGATCCCGGCGGGTGGCGGAGGTTGAGAGCGATCTGGTAACCCTTGCTGTCGAGCCGGGAATAGGGGCCGAAGTCCCGGTCCAGACGAGGCACCGGGGCCGCCCCGATCATCAGAACGTCGGGCCGGTCCTCGTGCCCGCGCAGGCGTGTGGCCGAAAGCGCCTGACCGGCCAGCCGCAACGCCAGCGACTGGTGCGCCCCGGACTGGTCGGCGATGACCAGAAGGCCGCGCCGGACCGCGCCGTCGGGATCGAGCGGCACGTCGGCGAACCCGGCGCGTTCGGCGCCAGCGGCCGGCGCCGCCACACCCGGGTCGGCGTCCCCGGTGCTGAACTTGTAGATCGCCGTCACGCGCGGGTCGGCCAGCACAAGGTCCAGTTCGGCGCTTCCCGGCGGAACCGGACGGTCGCGATAGACGTCGATCCCCACGGCCACGGCGCCTGCGTCGAGCGCCCGCCGGGCGAGATCGGCGAGGCGGGTGTCGGGGACCGGCCAGCCCCAGGCGGCGAGGTCGGATTCGGCGATGGGGATGGCCACCACATCGGGCGCGGGCCCCGCCACGGCGATACCGGCGAGGGCGCGGTCGTAGAGCGCAAGCTCGATCCCTTCGAGAGTGCCCGCGAACCGCAGCCCCAGCACCACCGTCGCCGCCGCCAGCGCCGCCGCCGCCGCGAGGCTGAGCGACTGGGCCGGGGCCGGGCCGGTGGGGCGGTCAGCGGGGCCCGTCATGGCCCCGCGCCAGGGTTTCGGCCGGAGGGCGCGGCACCGGGCGCCTACTCGATCTCGATGATGTAGCTGCGCATCGGCAGGACATAGTCGTCCCACCGCCACCTGTCGCTCTTGCCCCGGCCGGGGCCGTCGGGGTGGCGGTGGCCGAACGCGCCGATGGCGGCCTTGCCATCGTTGTTGTTCGGCATGTCGGGCGCCCAGGGCAAGAAGGTCGCAGGCTCGCCCGTCACCCATTCCCAGCCGCCCGAGGGTTCCCCCGACCCCGGTTTCTGCATCAGCCCGATCATCGGGCCGGATACCCATTCCTTCTTGTAAGGGTCCCAGAACGATGGATCGCGGCGGATCAGGTCCACGACGAAGTCGTTTTCCTCTTTCGAGGTGATCGTCGCCAGATGTCCGCCGGTCAGGCCGATATAGGACATGATTGTGCCGAGATCGCCGATCCGGTCGAAGGATACGGCGATGTAGAGGTGGCCGCCGTGGTACCCGTAGACGATCAGTTTGCCTTCGACATAGGCCTCGACCGCCTTGACCAGGCGCGGGTCCTCGCCGATGTCGCGAAGATCGCCGGCGCGAAAGGCAGTGGCGATGGTGGAGGAGATATCCGGCTTGACCGCCTTGTCGCGCTGATAGAGGTCGAGCCCCAGCGCCGCCGCCGTGGCGCGCGACACGACGCCGGTCGGCGTCAGGCCATTGGCCGACTGGAAGGCCCGGATCGCCTCGCGCGACCCGCCGCCCAGGCTTCCGTCCATCGGCCCCTTGTAGAAGCCTTCGCGCTTCAGAAGCGCCTGCACCGCGAAGGCGTCGCTGTCGGTCAGGCCGATCCAGGTTTCGACTTCCGCCGCGACCTCGTTGCTGACAAGCGACAGGTCGAGCGGCGCGGCCATCCCAAGGGCGACCTGCAGCCGGTTGCGGTTGGCGATGACGGTCCAGATGGTGATGTTGAAGCGGCGGTCCTCGAGCTTCAGCGCCTCGTCGCGATGGACGCCGTCGGGGAACTCGCGGAAGTACATCGACCAGGCGCGGAGGGTGTCGAGCTTCTTCGCTGCGGCGAAGAGCTTTTCCTCGGGCGATGGTTCGGGTTCGCGCGCGGGTTCCTGGGCGGCGGCCGAACGCGCCGCCGAGCCCGCCTCGTCGCCCGCCACGCCGGGCGGGGGCTCCGCCAGCGAGGCCTGTACCATGGGGGGCACCAGAAAGATGTCCTCGCCCGGCAGCGAGCCGTAGGTGAAGGGCTCCTGCCCGCCTTCGGTGTCCTGAAGCACGCTGTCGCGGACCTTGCGGAACATCTTGCCGAGTTCCAGCCCGGGCTCCTCCAAATGCGCCAGAACCGCCTTGGCGTAGGGGCTGTTCCTGCCCTTGCCGTCGAGCGAGACGGTGCCGCCGCGCGCCGCGTAGCCCACCAGCACGCCGCCGGGATCGACCCGGGCGAGGCCACGGCCGACCGAGCGGGTGGCGGTGGTCATCGTCATCGAGCCGAGGAAGGGGTTGTTGCGGCAGGCATCGACAAGCACGATCTTGACGCCTTTCGAAGCGTCCAGCGCGCCGATCACCGCGTCGAGCCTTATCGCCTCGAACTCGACATCGCGGTCGCTTTTCAGTTCGGCGTTGACCGGGATCAGATAGTTGGTGTTGCCGATCTCGATCCCGTGCCCGGCGAAGTACACCAGCGCCATGTCGGCATCCGCCGCCGCCTCGCCGAAATCGCGGACGGCGAGGCGCATCCGGTTGTAGTCGAGGTCCTTCGCCGCCGTCACCGAGAAGCCCAGCCGCTTCAGCGCCGCAGCGATGTCGTCGGCGTCGTTCGCGGGGTTGGGGAGCTTCGAGACGAACTCGTAGGCGCTGTTGCCGATGACCAGCGCCACCCGCTTGTCGGCAAGGGCGGCAGAGGGGAGCGCAAGGACGAGCAACGCCGCGAGAAGCCGCGCAACCTCAATGAACAAGGAACCGGCCCGGCCCATCCGCGCCCCGCCAATCCGCCACCAAGGGGGAGTATTGCGCCGCCATGGCCGGCCGTCAAATCTTCCCGCTGCGCCGGCTCCGGGCCGCCCGCAAGCCGCGCCCGCCGCCCTGCCGGGAGCTTGTCTTCCTTCCTGCCGGCGCATAGGTGCTGCTTGCAGGCTTGGGGCGCCCGGACCGCGCGGCGGAAGGCGGGGGCCCCGCGCCCGGACGACCCACGGCGCAAAGGCCACAGACATGTTCCTGTCCGTCTTCGAACTCTTCAAGATCGGGATCGGCCCTTCCTCTTCGCACACCATGGGGCCGATGGTGGCGGCGGGGCGGTTCCTCGATCTGCTGCGCACCTCGCCCTTTCATCCCAGGGGCGTCAGGGCGTCGCTTCACGGCTCGCTGGCCTTCACCGGCAAGGGCCACGCCACCGACCGGGCGGTGATCCTCGGCCTGGCCGGGTTCCTGCCCGCGACCTATGACCACGACAAGGCCGAAGCCGCGCTCGCCGACATCCGCGCCCGCCGCGCCGTCGCGCCGCCCGGGCTGCCGGAACTGGCCTTCGACCCCGACCGCGACCTGAGCTTCGATTACGGGCCCGCGCTGCCCGGCCACGCCAACGGCATGATCCTGAAGGCTGTCGACGCGCAGGGCGACGTGATCCTTGAGGAGATCTACTATTCCATCGGCGGCGGCTTTGTCCTGACGGCCGGCGAGCTTTCCGAGGGCGGCGCCGCCAGGCCGAAGGCCGCCGTGCCCTACCCGTTCGAGACGGCGGCCGAGATGCTTGCCATGGCCAGGGCCTCGGGCCTGTCGGTCGCCGCGATGAAGCGGGCCAACGAACTGGTGTTCCGGCCGGCCCACGAGCTCGACGCCGGTATGGCGCGTATCTGGGGCGTGATGAAGGACTGCATGGACCGAGGCATGGCGCGCGACGGCATCCTGCCCGGGGGGCTGAAGGTGAAGCGCCGGGCGAAAGGCATCCACGAGAAGCTTCTGGCAGAACGCGGCATGAACCTGACCGCGCCGCATACCATCAACGACTGGATGGGCATGTACGCGATGGCCGTGAACGAGGAAAACGCGGCCGGCGGGCAGGTGGTGACGGCGCCGACGAACGGCGCGGCGGGCACCCTGCCGGCGGTGATCCGCTACTGGCTCGACCATGTCCCGGGCGCCTCGGAGCGGCGGCTGGGCGAGTTCCTGCTGACCGCCGCCGCCGTGGGCGGGATCGTCAAGCACAACGCCTCGATCAGCGGGGCGGAATGCGGCTGCCAGGCCGAGGTCGGCAGCGCCGCCGCGATGGCCGCTGCCGGATTGGCGGCCGTGCTGGGCGGCAGTCCCGGGCAGGTCGAGAACGCCGCCGAGATCGCGCTGGAGCATCATCTTGGCATGACCTGCGACCCGGTCAGGGGGCTGGTCCAGGTGCCGTGCATCGAACGCAACGGGCTGGGGGCGATCAAGGCGGTGTCGGCGGCATCGCTCGCCCTGCGGGGCGACGGGACGCATCTGGTGCCGCTTGACGCGGCGATCGAGACGATGCGCCAGACCGGCCGCGACATGCACGAGAAGTACAAGGAAACCTCGCTCGGCGGTCTTGCGGTGAACGTGCCGAACTGCTGAGCGGCGGGGTCCGGAACACACGGCGGCGCCTCCCGGGTAAAGCGGCGTCCCGCTTCCCTTTGAAGTCCTGTCGGCCTTCAGGGTGGCGCCCGGCGGCGAAGAGACCATGGCCCGAAGCTTCGGTGCCGGTAAACTCCGGCAGGCGCCGCGACCGGCGAAGGTGCGGCGTTCCCGTCCGCGCCATCGGAAACGCTGGTGAGCCCTCTGCCCGATCGTCCGGCCGTGACGCTGCCGCGGCTTCTGAGGGAAATCGGATGCGGCGCTCATGCCGCGCCGATTCGTGACGCAGCTATCCGGCGCCCCGACGCCCCGGCGGGCGGCGCAGGCCGGACTTCCCGCGAATATCGGGAAACCGGCATCGGCTTGAACGGCGGATCGCTGGCCGGTCGAATCGTCCCCGGGGCAGGTTTTGTCTCCGCCGTTGACAGAACTTGGACAGCGACACTGCCACTTCTCCAGTGCAAAGACCGCGCCGACCGGCCGGAGCGGCGGTGTGGTTGGCCTTGAAGTGACGTCTGCCGGAGCGGCTGCGATCTTGGTTGAAGTGGTCTTAGACGGAGGCGGGCTCGAATGCTTGGACGGAGGCGCGGACGGAGACGCGGACGGGGGACCCCCGCCTGCCGTTCTGACGGCGAGAGCGGAAACCGGACACACAGCAACACCGCAAGATGGATGATCTCCGGGCTGCTGTGGAAATGCTTGTAGGGGTCGCGCTTCGTCATGGCCAGGCGCTACGAGACCGGCCTGCCCGTCTCAACCGGATTCCATCTGACAAGAACGGATAAGTGTTGCGTCGCCATGGAACGGCTCCAAACCATCCTATGGAATCCGGTCGAGGGCACCATTTGCAGGCCGCTCGGCCGTCAGAACATCGGCGGGGTGCAGGCGCAGGCGACGACCGCGACGGTCCTGCCGATGTTGCGCAGGGTGTAGGGGTGGCGACCGATCAGCTGATAGCCGCCCCCGCGGCGCAGGACCCGCGTCACATCGCCCACCGTGACCTCGACCGTGCCCGAAAGGATCACGGCAGCCGTCTCGCCATCATGGGAAATCGCTTCGTCGCCCGTCCCGGCGCCGGGTTGGTAGCGTTCGATGAACATCTGCAGCATCTTGTCCCGCCGCTCGGAGGCCAGCACCCGCAGGTCGGCCTCGCCCCGGGTCAGGACGGCAAGGTCATCGCTGTCATAGAACAGCACGTTCTGCTGCGAGGTCGGCAGGGCAAAGAAGTCGGCGATCGAGATCGGCACCGCCGACAGGATGCGGTGCAGCGAGGCGAGCGAAGGCGCGTGCGCCTCCTGCTCGATCAGCGAGATTGTCGAGTTGGTCACCCCCGCCTTCTTCGCCAGAACGCGCTGGCTCAGCCCGGCCCGCTCGCGCACGGCGCGCAGCCGCGCCCCGATATCAAGCTCGGCGGCTTCCTTGCTGGATCGGGCGACGCTTTTCGTCTTCCCGGAAGCTGAGTGGTGCTGGTTCATTTTCCGTGGCTCTCTGCGGTACTGTCGGAGTCCAGCGATATGCGCACGACCCGAGATCGCGTCAACCGCCCGCCGCCCATGCCGCATCAGACGACAAATTTGTTGTCTTGTAAAATTTTCTATGACAGCCTTAGCATAAATTCAAACACTCCGAGGGCTGCCATGAACGCCATTGATACCTTCGCCGCCCTGTCGGGCAAGCTTTTTGTCGGCGGCTCCTATCTGGCCAGTTCGGCGACCGAGCATCTTGACGTGATCGAACCTGCCACCGAAGACAGGATCGGCCAGATTGCCGATGCGGCCGATGCCGAGGTCGATGCGGTGATCGACGTCGCGCTGACCGCCGGCAAGGCCTGGAACGCCATCGACATGCGCAGCCGGGCGGTGGTGATGCACGAAATCGCCGCCGTCATGCGCCGCGACAAGGCGCTATATGCCGAATACCTGACCCGGGAAGAGGGCAAGCCTTTCAAGGAATCGCTCGACGAGGTGTCGTGGTGCGCAACGGCGATGGACTACTATGCCGAGATCGCCCGGCACGAGGCCGGACGGATCGCCGGGGCGACGGTGCCGGGGCAGTTCCACTTCGCGGTCAAGGAGCCCCTGGGCACGGTCGTCATCATCCTGCCATTCAACTACCCGCTCGTGCTTCTGTGCTGGGAGGCATCGGCGGCCCTTGCGGCGGGCAACGCGGTGATCGTCAAGCCGCATGAGCAGACCAGCATCACCACCCTGAAATTCATGGAGGTCTTCAAGGGCCTGCCCGAGGGGCTTATGCAATGCGTGACCGGCGGTCCGCGCGTGGCGCAGCGCCTGGTGGCCAGCCGCAAGACGCATGGCGTGGCCTATACCGGCTCGGTCCCCGTGGGCCAGGCGGTGGCGCGCACCTGTGCCGAGACGTTCAAGCCCTGCCTGATCGAGGCGTCGGGGAATGACCCCTTCATCGTCATGCCGTCGGCCCCGCTGGATATCGCCGCGCGTGGCGCGGCCTTCGCGGCCTATCTGAACTGCGGGCAGGTCTGCACCTCGGCCGAACGCTTTTATGTCCACGACGCCGTCCATGACGAGTTCGTTGGCCTGCTGGTCGCCGAGGCAAGGAAGCTTCGCATCGGAAACGGGCTGCACGAGGTCGACATGGGCCCGATGGCCACGCTGCGCCAACGGGACCGCTTCGAGGCGCTGATGGCCAACGCCCGCCGGCAGGGTGCGAAGGTTGCCACCGGTGGTGGCCGTCCGGCCAACCTGAACACCGGCTGGTTCGTCGAGCCCACGGTCCTGACCGAGGTGACGCCCGAGATGGACATCCTGAAGAATGAATCCTTCGGCCCCGTCGCCCCGATCTGCCGCGTCCACAGTTTCGACGAGGCCATCGAGCTGGCCAATCGCTCGGACTACGGCCTGGGCGCCAACCTCTACACCCGCGACACCGACGAGACTTTCCGCGCGGTGCGCGAGATCCAGTCGGGCATCCTGTGGATCAACGCGCCCCTGCTGGACAATGACGCGCTGCCCTTCGGCGGGCGGAAACTGTCGGGTAACGGACGGCAACTCGGGCCGGAAGGGCTGTCGCAGTTCCAGAACACCAAGTTCGTGATGATCGACCCGGGCGCCAGCCGGCAGGATTTCTGGTGGTTCCCCTATGCGCGCGAGGAAAGCTATCCGGGAACACGCTGAGGCGGGCGGGCGACATGGCTGCGAATCCTCCCGACCGCGCCGAGGTGGTCATCATCGGGGGCGGCATTGCCGGGTGTTCGGTGGCCTATCACCTGACACGGATCGGCATCACCAACGTGGTGCTGTGCGAGCGCCGGCAGCTGACCAGCGGGACGACCTGGCACGCCGCCGGTCTGGTGACGCAACTGCGCGCCACGCGGCGGATGACCGAACTGGCCAAATACACCGGCGAGCTTTTCGGCACGCTCGAAGCCGAGACGGGTCAGGCGACCGGCTTTCAGCGGCGCGGGTCGCTGCGCGTGGCAAATACGCCGGGGCGGTACGAGGAACTGGCGCGCGGCGCCTCGATGGGGCGGAACTTCGGCCTGCCGGTGGAACCCGTCTCCCCCGGCGAAATCAAGGAACGCTGGGCCCCGGTCAGCACCGAGGGCATCGTCGGCGGTTTCTGGTTCCCGCAGGACGGGCAGGTCAACCCTGCCGACGTGACCATGGCCTATGCCAAGGGCGCAAGGATGCGCGGGGCGAAGGTGCTGGAACACACTGCCGTCACGCGGATTCTGGTCGAAAACGGCAGGGCTGCCGGGGTGATGACCGACAAGGGTCCGATCCGGGCCGATGCCGTGGTGATCTGCGGCGGCATGTGGTCGCGCGATCTGGCGGCCGGGATCGGCGTCACCCTGCCGCTGCACGCGGCCGAGCATTTCTACATCGTGACTGAACCGGTCGAGGGCCTGCCGCGCGATCTGCCGGTGCTGTTTCTGGGCGACGAGTGGACCTACTACAAGGAAGACGCGGGCAAGCTTTTGGTCGGATTTTTCGAGCCGAACGCCAAGCCCTGGGGCCAGAAGGGCATTCCGGAGGATTTCGCCTTCGGCACCCTGCCTGAGGATATCGACCACATCGCGCCTTATCTGGAGGCAGCGACGCGCCGGGTGCCGGTGCTGGCCAGGACCGGGGTGCAGCTGTTCTTCAACGGCCCGGAAAGCTTTACCCCCGATGACCGATATCTTCTGGGCGAGACGCCGGAGGTGCAGGGCCTCTTTTGCGCCACGGGGTTCAACTCCATCGGCATCCTGTCCTCGGGCGGGGTGGGCAAGGCGCTGGCGGACTGGATCCGCGACCGCCGTCCGCCCGTCGAATTGATGGACGTCGATGTGCGGCGGATGCAGGCGTTCCAGGGCAACCGGAAGTATCTGGAGGACCGCAGCACGGAAACCCTGGGCCTCCTGCTCGACATGCACTGGCCCTACCGGCAGTTCACCACCGCCCGCGACGTGCGCCGCAGCCCGTTCCATGACCGGCTGCTGGCGATGGGCGCCTGCATGACCGAGGCGGCGGGCTGGGAGCGTCCGGGCTTCTTCGGAACCCCCGGGACCCCCCCCGGGATCGTCTATTCCTATGGCCGGCAAAGCTGGTTCGACGCCTGCGGCGCGGAATGCCGCAACACGGCGGAGAATGTCACGCTGTTCGACCATTCCTGTTTCGTGAAGTACCGCGTCGAAGGGCGCGATGCCCTGCAGGTGCTGAACCGCATCTGCGCCAACGACATCGGCGTGGCGGTGGGACGGGTGGTCTATACACAATGGCTGAACGAGGTCGGCGGGATCGAGGCCGATGTCACCGTCACCCGCCTGTCGGAGACGGCCTTCCTGGTCGTCACCATTGCCGTGTCGCAGCGCCGCGATCTGGCCTGGCTGACGCGCCACATCCCTGAAGGCGCGCATTGTTTTGCCCAGGACGTGACCTCGGGCCTGCCGATGCTGGCGCTGATGGGGCCGAAGGCGCGGGCCCTTTTGCAACGGATTTCCCCGGCGGATTTCTCGGACGCGGCTTTTCCTTTCGGCACCAGTCAGGAGATCGACCTGGGCTACGCCCGTGTGCGGGCCAGCCGACTGACCTTTGTGGGCGAGCACGGCTATGAGATCTACATGCCCGCCGAATTCGCCACCCATGTCTTTGACCGCATCGTCGGGGCAGGGGCGGACCTTGGCCTGAAGATGGGCGGCTACTTTGCCATCAACGCGCTGCGGATGGAAAAGGGCTATCGCCACTGGAGCCATGACATCGGCGAAGAGGATACGCCCCTTCAGGCGGGTCTGGGCTTTGCCGTTGCCATGAACAAGCCGGGCGGGTTCATCGGGCGCGAGGCGCTTCTGGCGCAGAAATCGGCTGGGCCGATTGCCCGGCGGCTGGTGCAGCTGCGGCTGGCCAGCACGGGGGCCGACGCGCCGATGATGTACCACAACGAACCGATCCTGAGGGACGGGGTGATTGTCGGGTCGGTCACCTCGGGCGCCTGGGGGCACCGGGTCGGCGCATCCCTGGGCCTGGGCTATGTCACGAACCCCGCCGGCGTGACCGACGACTGGCTTTCTTCCGGCGACTGGCAGGTCGAGATCGCCTGGCAGCGCCACGCCGTACAGGCGCAGCGGCAGTCCTGGTACGATCCGAAGGGCGAAAGACCGAAAGGCTGAGGGCCCCCGTTGCAGGGAGTCTGAGGAAAACAAGAAACACGCAACACGAGGGAATGAGATGGCACAGACTGAACTGCATCCGGAACTTGAGCGGCGCGTGGCGCTGCTGGAAAAGCCGGAAAATCAGGGCGAAGACTATGACGGAACGGCCTGGATCATCCTGATCGGCCTGGGCGTTGTCCTGCCGGTCATTGCCCTCTGGCTCGGGAGGTAGCGGCGATGAGCAACAGCACAGAGACCATCCTGATCGAAGCCGACAAGAGCGCCTGGCCGCTACTGCCATCCGAACGCACCTGGGGCGGCTGGAAACTGGGCATCTCGCTGGCCACTGCGGCGGCGGCGACCTGGTGCTACATCATCGGGGAATATGTCGGCTATTACCTGAACTTCCGTGAAGGCTTTGCGGCGCTCTTCGCGGGCAGCATGATCGGCATGCTGATCGTGGCGCTGGCCGCCGTGCCTGTCGCGATGCGCTTTGGCGTCGATTCCATCGCCTCGTCCAAGCCGCAGTTCGGCTCGCGCGGCTGGGTCATTCCGGCGGCCATGCAGTTCGTGTCCATCGTCGGCTGGAACTCGCTGCTGCTGATCTTCTTCGCCAAGTCCATGACGCAACTGCTGCGCGCCCTGGGCGTGGTTGGCGAAGACTCCGGCGGGATGCTGGTTTCCGTCACCGTGCTGCTCGCCTCGGCGCTGGTGTTCCTGTTCCTGCTGAAAGGCTCGGCGGGGGTGGACCGGGTGGCCAAGATCCTGGTGGCCCATGTCCTGATCGGCATGTGGATGCTTTACATCCTCGTCACCCAGCGCTGGGATGATCTGCAGGCAGCGGTTCCCGCCTATGCCGCGACCGAACCCCTGTGGAATTACACCACCGGAGTGGAAATCGGCATCGTCTCGCTTCTGTCCTGGTGGCCCTATATCGGGGCGATGGTGCGCATGGCGCCGAACGGGCGCACGGCGGCGCTGCCGATCATGGCGGGCATGGGCGCACCGGTGCCGATCCTGTCGGCCATCGGCATCGCGGGCATTCTGGTGCTGCAGGTCTCCGACCCATCGGAGTGGATGCGCACCATCGGTGGGCCGGTCTACGGCATCATCGCGCTGATCTTCGTCGCGGCGGCGAACCTTGGAACAGCCGTGGCGGGGGTCTATGCCTCGTCCATCGGGCTGCGCCATTTCCCGGCTTTGCAACATCTGGGCTGGCCCGCGCTGCTCTTGATCTCGATCCTGCCGGTGGGCCTTGTCGGACTGTTCATCCCCGAGCTGTTCTTTGCCAATTTCGGGAGCTTCCTCGCCTTCATCGGGCTTGGCTTTGCCCCGCTCTGCGGCATCCAGATCACCGACTACTACCTTCTGCGCGGCAGGCGGGTGGATGTGCGGGGCCTCTTCGCAGGTGGACCTTCGAGCACCTATGCCTATTGGGGCGGCTTCAATCCGGCCTCGATTGTCGGGATGGCGGCCGGGGTGGGGACCTATCTCTACCTTCTCAACCCGATCTCCTATGCCAGCAACACGCCCTACGAATTCCTGACAGCCTCGCTTCCGGCGATGGTGGTGGCGGGTGTGGCCTTCGCGGTGGTGACGCTGATTGTGAACAAACCGGCCGGCAAAGGCGGTTACTGAGGTTCCCTCCCGACTGGGCCGCCGGGACGGGGTTCGTTCCGGCGGCCCTTTTCCCTTGGACGGACCCAAGCATCCTGGCGTCTGGAGACTCCCTGTCCCGCGTCTGTACAGCGCCGGGTTTGCCGGAGGCTCCAACTCCCGAGAAGGTGGAGCCATGACAAGCAGGACGACCCGCAAGTTCTCTCTTTGGCCGGGTTGATCGCGTCAAGCGTGGTCAGAACCGCGGGGTCCACCCAGGCACCGCCAATGCAGAGTCGATGAGCATTGGTCACGGCAGGCCTGATGGCTCAGGTTTGTTCGGCGTCAGCGGCAAGGATGGCATCGGCGGCGGCTTCACCCGCAATGACCGCCCCTTCGAACCAGCCGGATTCACGGCGCGCGATGTCGCTGGTGGCAAAGTGCAGCCGGCCCAAGGCCGCCCAGGCCTCGGCTCCGTACAGCGGGCTCTGTCCCAATCCGTGCGACACCCAGGTGCCAGACGAATAGGGATCGCGCACCCAGTCGTGCCAGTCATGCGACAGAAGGGTCGCCTCGGGGAAGAAGCGGCTGACCGCCCGGCTCATCGCGGCAAAGGACGTGTCTTTCACCTCGTCATAAAGCCCGAAAGCGATGATCGCCGTCGTGCCATCCGGGAACGTGCGTTCCGAGAACATCCAGCGCAGCCCTTCAGCCTCGCCGGTGACAAGGATGCCAGGCCGCACACCCGACACCCGCAACAGCATCTTGATCGCCCGGCCCATGTGGCGGTCCTGGGTCACCTGTTGCTGCCTGGCGCGCAAGGGCGGGTCGAAACGGATCGTTGCCAGGGCATTCACCCCGACCGCCACGATCACCTGCAAGGCCTCGACCTGCCGTCCGCTGGACAGTCGAAGCCTGACGCGGTCGCCCCAGTCCGTGACCTCGGCCACGGCATCGCCCAGAACGACCTCGGCCCCGCTCGCCGCGATGGCCCGCCCGACCAGCGTCCCGACGCCCCCTTCGATGGTATGCGTCAGGATGCAGATCATCCCGTCGAGCGTGCCATCGTGCAGCGAGGCGAAGAACAGCGTGTCCAGCGCATTCACCCGCGTCGGATCGGCCGAGCCGGAGATCGCCCACCAGGCCATGAACTCGTGCCTGGCGCTGGCGGGTAACGCCCTGGCCTCCAGATAGTCGGAAAACGACAGGTTGGCCCAATTGCTGCCGATGTGCATGCGGCCCGTGGTGCCCTTCATGTCCAGCGCATCCTGCCGGATGGCCGCCATCCCGGCCTTGTAGGCCTCCATCGCCTCGGCGGCCACGGGGGCATCGGTCCGCAGGACCTGGCCGTCGTGCCATCGCCGTTCGACCACCGGGTTGGTCGGGCGCAGCCCCGTATCAAAGCGCGCTGCCAGCGCCTGAATCCTGTCGTGCCAAGGCGTCATCCAGCTGCCGCCGAACTCCATCACCTCGGAACTGTCTCCGATCCCGCGCGAATAGGTGCGTCCGCCCAGTCGTCCGCGCGCCTCGATCACAGTTACGGTTCTGCCTGCATCGGTAAGCCGCAGTGCAGCTGCGGCCCCGGCAAGTCCAGAGCCGATCACGACCACATCGAGCATTCCGTCCCCCCCGCTCGATTATTCGCTAGGAACGAAGTTACTTCGCCCAAAGGGACTTTTGTTCCTTTGCTCACGAAATGTCAAGTTCGGACCCGCGCGAGCCGGTTCATCTTGGCTGGGGGGTGATCATGCACAGGGTCCGGCAGACCTGGTCCTGACTCGGGTTCACATACCGGTGACGCACGCGCGGATCGAAGGTCAGCGCGTCGCCTTCGAAAAGGTGGAACTCCTGATCCCCGATCTGCAGGACGATCTCGCCCTGCATGACCAGGACAAACTCCTCCTCGGAATTCAGCGTGTGTTGTTCCGCCCCCGACATGCCCCCCGGCTGCAATTCGCCCATGATGGCGGCCATCATGTTGGCGGTGCGCGAGGTCATCAGCTCATAGGTGACCATCTGCCCGCCATAGCGCATCTTTTCCCGCGCGCCCGCCCGCACCAGAAGCGGCTGGTTGCTGGTGAAAAGCGAGCCGACCGATACCCCCAACACATCGCACAGCCGGATCAGCGTGGCGACCGAGGGCGAGGCCTGATCCCGTTCGATCTCGCTCAGAAACCCCGAGGCGATCCCGGCCCTGCCCGCCACCTGGGCCAGGGTCAGATTCGCCTCCTTGCGGCGCTGGCGCAACATCGGGCCGATCTGATGGGTCGTCGTGGGGCCAGGTGCGGCGAGGTTGGGCGGCGCCAGAGCAGCCGCAGGAAGGTTGGACTTGGTCACGTTGGGCTTTCTTCGGATCAGGCGAAGACTCGGTCGGCCATTCGGTAATAGGCCACCGAGGGCGCAAGGAACCACGGCGTGCCGTAGTAGAGCGGGCGGGTCTGGAACCGCAGGCCATCAAGTGCGGTCGCCCCCTCGGCGCGGCCGAGGATTTTCAGTCCCGCCCGCATGCCGAAGTAGAGCGACAGGGATATCCCCGACCCGCAATAGCCCATGCAATAATGCACCCCGTCCTGCACGCCGATATGGGGCAGTTCGTCGAATGTATAGGCGACGAAGCCGTTCCAGGTGTGGCTGACCGGCGTTCCCGCCAATTGCGGAAAAACGTCCAGCATCAGGTCGTACAGTCTTGGCAGAACCCGGATCGGATCGGCCTCGGCCAGCGCCGCGCGGCCCCCGAAGATCAGCCGGCGCCCGTCCGGAGACAGGCGGAAATAGATCACCACGCGCCGCGTGTCGACCACCATCCGCCCCTGCGGGATCAGCCGGGCCGCCACCTCCGCCGCCAGCGGTTCGGTCGCCAGCATGTAGCTGCCGATCGGGATCACCCGCCGCCGCAGCCAGGGCGAAAGCGGCCCGCTATAGCCGTTCGTGGCGATCAGGACATGCCGGGCCCGAACCGTCGCAGCGCCGACCTGTACGGTGGACCCGTCGCCGTCCCGCCGGATGCCCGTCACCTCGCACCCGCCCCGCACGACGACGCCTGCCCCTTCGGCAACACGCAATAGCCCCGCATGCAGCCGGGCCGGATGCACCGCCCCGATGAAGGGCGAAATCGCCCCGCCGAAATAGCGATCCGATCCGAGCTCCCGGTGCTGTTCGGCACGGGGCACGAGCGTGATTTCGGGTTCACCGGCGCGATGCCGCGCCTCGGCCCACCGCTCCAGCCCCTCATATCGCTTGGGGCTGTGCGCCGCCGTGTAGCGCCCGGTCTTGCGCCAGTCGCAGTCTATGCCATTGGCGACAATGATTTCCTGGGTGTAGGCAAGTGCGGCATAGCCTTCGTCCCGGATGCGCCGTGCAAGGGCATCGCCGTGACGCGCCGTCAGCTCGCCAAGCTCCGGCTTGATGCTGGACGCCACCAACCCGCCGTTCCGGGTGGAACATCCCGCACCGATGGCCCCCCGGTCCAGCACCAGCACCGACATGCCCCCCCGCGCCGCCACGATTGCGGCCGAAAGACCGGTATAGCCCGAACCGACGACGACCAGATCCGCCCGCGCCGGCAACGGCCCCGGTTCGGGTGGGCGCTGGGGGGCATCCTCCAGCCAGTAGGGGCTGGCAACACAGTTGGAGAACGGGTTGCGGGACGTCATTTCCGGCGGTCCATCGGTCCCTTGGTCTTTAGTGACTAGAGTCTGGCAGGACGAAGTTGCCCGACGCGACCCTGCCGCAGACCGGCAGTCTCGTAAATAGTGAAGTTATTCCTGTCTCACCTAATACACGCCTTCGCTGACGTGCAGAAGTCCGCAAGGCGACCGCTCGGACCTGTCAATCTAAGCAACCCGCCGAGGTGGTCGCGGACGGGGTCAGGCTCCCAACCTCTGGCCCAGCTTCATAGCCAGCGCCAGCAGAAGGCCGAGACGCCGCTGCTCGGCCCCGTCGGCGCGCGAGTTCAGCAGCACGGGCACGGTCGCGCCCAGCACCAGGCTGCCGGTGCGCGCGCCGCCATGCAGTTTCCAGGCCTTCACCGTGGCATTTCCGGACTCGAGCGAGGGGAACAGGATGAGGTCCGCGCGGCCTGCGACGGCAGAGCCCCCAAGACCCTTCTTTGCCGCTGCCGCCCCGGAGAGGGCGACATCATAGCCGAAGGGGCCGTCAACGATGAGGCCGGGCAAGGTTCCCGCGCGCGATTCCGCTGCTAGAGCCTGCGCGTCGACGGTGGCAGGCTGCGCGGCCGAGACCTTCTCTGACGCCGCGATCGCGGCCACATGCAGCGGGCTGACGCCAAGCCCCCGGAACAACGGCACGGCGGCAAGCAGGATCGCGCGTTTCTGGTCCAGAGTCGGCAAAGGAAGAATCCCGTTGTCGGTGGCCCCGATCAGCCGGGGCACCGACGCCATTTCCGCGATGGTGACGTTGGCCAGAACCGGACCCGCGCGCAGGCCGCTGTCGCGGGACAGGATCGCCCTGAGGTAGGCGGCGCTGTCAACCGAGCCCTTGACCAGCACGTCGGCCCGCCCGGCGCGCACCTCGGCCACCGCCAGCGCCGAAGCCACAGCAGTGTCCGCCGCCTCGATCACGGTGAAGGCTGTGCGTCGGTCAGCGGGCAGCATCCCGCGAAGGGCGGCGGCATTTCCGGTCAGCGTGGCTTCAGACACAAGACCCAGGTCCATGGCGTCGAACAGCGCGTCCATAACCGCTTGATCCTCGGCCCCGGCGACGGCAGCCCGCAACGGCGGCTGGCCCTGCAAGGCGCGGCCCAGGTCGGCGAAGGTCGCGATCACCATGGCAGCGGTTCCACATCCGGCGCGACGGGCCAGCTGCGCGGCGTTTCTTCCCCCGCCAGAACCCGGGCGGCTCCGGCGGCCAGAGCCTCGGATTCGTGGCTTCCCGGATAGAGCGTGACGGGAGCGAGCGCCTCGCATTGCTGGCGCAGCACACCGCTCAACCGCACCGAATGCGCCATGCCGCCGGTCAGGATGATGCCATCTGGCCGGAAATTCAGAACCGCGGCCATCGCGCCGATGGCCTTGCCGATCTGATAGACCATAGCCTGCCAGACCAGCAGCGCCGCCGCATCTCCGGCGTCGATCATCGCCTCGACCCGGCGCATGTCCTTGGTGCCGAGATAGGCGAAGACGCCGCCCTGACCGTACAGCCGTTTCTTCAGCGCCTCCTTGTCGAAGCGGCCAGAATAGCACAGGTCGATCAGCGGCATCGGCGGCAGACCTCCGGCCCGCTCGGGCGAGAACGGTGACATTTCCATCCGGTTCGAACTTTCGACGATCCGCCCACCCTTCAGCGCCGCCACCGAAATGCCCGCGCCCAGATGGGCAACCACGGCATCCAGGTCGGAGAATGGTTTGCCAAGCCCATCAGCCAGACGCCGCCCGCAGGCCCGGATGTTCAGCGCATGGACGAAGGAAAAGCGCGGGATGTCGGGGCAACCGGAAACCCGCGCAACGGGCGGCAGTTCATCGACCGACACCGGATCGACCACATAGGCCGGGCAACCCGCTGTGGCAGCGATCTGCGCCGCAAGGGGCGCGCCAAGGTTCGAGGCATGATGATGAACCGGCGTGTGCAGGGCAAAGGTCACAAGCGCGGGATTGACCTCGATCACTCCGGCTGGCACCGGACTCAGCATGCCGCCCCGGCCCGCCACGGCCGCAAGCCGGACACCGCCCGGAACAGCCGACAGAAAGCTGGCAATCGCGGCCGAACGGAACTGCAGCTGATCTGCGATCCGCGCGAAACCAGCCATCACGGACTCGTCGTGATCAATCGTCTGATCGAGAACCGCGGAAACCCGCACCCCCTGCTGTTCGAAAAGTCCTAGCCGCGTCGTCGTCGTGCCGGGATTAATCGTCAGGATCAGATCTTTCTTCACGATCACCCGGTCAACCTGTCTGAGGTCGTGACATTGGTAGGCAACTCCACCGCGTAGCGACCCTGTTCGTGCGCCACATGGAAGCTGACGCAAGGGATGCGATAGTCAACCCCCGCCGCAGGCAGGTCGAGCTTCAGCGTTCCGCCTTGGCGCGACGCTTGAATTCGTTCGCCAGGCGCAGCGACCCGGCGCAAATCCCGGCGGGCGGGCCTGCATCGCCATTGGAGGCGAAAGCAAGCGCCACTCCAAAGTCGCTGACGCGGACCCCCGTGGCGCAGGGTGCGGAGAGTTCCCTTCGGGCAACGCGCATGATGCTGTCGGCCCCAAGAAACAAGGCAGCGCGCCAAGAGGCGCTGGCCCGGCAGCCTCACACAATTCATCCCGGTTCCGACGCGGCTCCGGCGGTGGTCGCCGCGCCATCGCCGCCAGAGTGCGCGGCCGAGGTACGTCGATGCCCGCGGTGCCTCGTTGCGCGCAACCGCACCTGCTGCGGAGACGGCCTTGCTGGGCTTCGAATTCCCGCGGGGCGGAGCGACTGCGGCAGCGCCCCGCTCGGCGATGGCATCGTGGCATTTTGCGCATGTCGCAGGTCCCGTCGGCGGTATCGCCGGCGATCTTCCTGATCGGAAGAGACTTGGCTGAGCGGCTCGGGCAGCGTCGGTGCATCCCCGACATCGCTGCCGGTGTCTTCGACCATCTGTACATCAGAGCCACCTACTGGGGGTCCGAGAACGACTGGAACCAGTTCATGTCGGCGGGCGACTTCGCCGTGGCGACCTACTGGTCGGGTTCGGCGGCACGCTCGATCGGCAAGGGCCTTCCGGTCGCCTTCGTGGTGCCGGATGAGGGCGCGATCGGCTGGCTGGAGGGTCTGTCGGTTCCGACCGCCCCGACCAAGCAGGGCGCCGCGTATTCCTTCATCACCTGGATGATCGATCCCGCCTTCTACAGCAAGTGGGATGCCGAAGGCGCGCCCGCGACATCGAACGCGAAAGCTGCCGCAGCACTTCCCGATACGTCCTTCAACAAGTCGGTGCTCGGCGATCCGGCGGACGTGGCACGGGGGCAGTTCATGCGTCCCGTCTCGGATGAGGCGCGGGCGACCTATCTTGCGCTCCGGCAGGAACTGAAGGCCGCCCAGTAGCCCCGATCAGGCGCGCCGAGCGGCCCGTCCGGGTCGCGCGGCGTCTGCCGAAAGGAAGCAGGCAGGGGCACGGCACTCGAACGGCGCGACGGTATCCGGGCGGCGGGTCTTCTGGCCCCGGCCTATCTTTGGCTGACCGTCGCGGTCTTCCTCCCGCTCTCGGGGATGCTGTGGTTCAGTTTCCTGTCGGACGTTCCGTTCGGCGCCAGCGACCCGCATCTGACCCTGTCGAATTACGGCGAGTTCTTCGGCACGGCAACCTACGCCAGCCGTCTGTGGAAATCGCTGAAGCTTGGGTTCGTCGTGACGACCGTCTGTGTGATCGTCGGGTTTCCCTGCGCGCTGTCCTTGCCAAGTCGGTGCACCGCCGCTGGCGCGAGGCGCTGTTCCTGCTGGTCATCCTGAGTTCTGGTCGAACTCGCTGGTCCGGATCTTTTCCTGGGCCATCGTGCTGCGCGGGAACGGGGTCCTCGACCGGACAGTCAACGCGATCCTGCCCTCCGAGGTGGACGTGAACCTGATGTTCTCGTACCCCGCCATCGTCATCGTCATCGTCATCGTCATCGTCATCGTCATCGTCATCGTCATCGGCCTCGTCCACTCCTATCTTCCCTATGTCATCCTGACAGCCTGCCTGGCCTTGCAGGCCATCGACGACAGCCTGATCGAGGCTGCGCGGTCGATGGGGGCGGCAAGCTGACGATCCTGCGGCGGGGCGTTGGTGCCGGCGGAGGGGGCGGGGCGCAAGAAGGGGGTGGGGCACGGGGTTCCCCGGCAGGGTGCGTGAGTTCATGCACCGAGGGGACCGCGGTGATGAAGGGTGGTGGGTGCGGGCACGTACCCTGCGGCTCGCCTTTTCGGCCGCGGGCGGAAAGGCCAGGCAAAGGGCGGGGATCAGGGCGTGTTTCATGGCCCCAGACAGGGCATCCGGCGGCCTTCGGCGAGGGGGGCGAAGCTTGCGAACGGGTGCGCCGGGGGCAGGGGGCATTCCCGTCGTACCGGCGTCGCATGTCCGCAGCACGGGCGTAGCACGGGCGTAGCACAGGCGTAGCACGGGCGTAGCACGGGCGTAGCTACGCACCGTGCGCACCGGCAACGGGGTGGTGACGGTCTGCGGGCAAGACTGCGCCCGCCCGACAGAAGGCCATCCCGTGCCCCGCACCCCAGCCAGCCCCGTCGCCCCCCGTCCCCCGCACCCCGGCAAGACCCGGGCCGAGGCCGACCGCAGTGCCGCCTACCACCATCTGGCCCAGACCCTGCGCGGGCTGGAGGACGACCTGCGCTGGGGCCTGGAGGACAGCCCCCGCATCCCCGCCGCCTGGGCCGAGATCGCGCAAGGCCCGGTGGTGCCGGAAAAGGCGCTGACCACCATCCGCATCGACAAGGACGTGGTCGCCTTCTTCCGCGCCATGGGCCCCGGCCATCTGGCGCGCATGAACGCGGTCTTGCGCACATTCATGCTGGCGCGGCTGGCGGGGGTGGTGACGGGGCCGGAGGGGGTGGAGTACGGCCCGACCCCCGTGGAGCGCTACATGATGGAGGCGGCGGACCTGGTCATGGCCCTGCAACGGCGGAACGAGGTTGCCGCCGACGGCGGCAAGACCGGCGCGCTGGACCTGCGGATCGAGCGGCGCATGGCGGCGCTGGAGGACCTTGCCGAGGCGGCGGGGGTGCCGGTGGAGGAGAGGCTGCGGATGTGAGGGGGGGTGGATAGATTTACCGGGCGGGTCGATGTACGAAGGTGGGCTAAATCACTCCAAGATCACCGGGCTCACCCAAAGTTTGAGTCGATCCACGTAGAACAAGCTTCAGATAGCTGACCTATCGAAACCCTCCACTTCTCAAGCTCCACTTCGGAAACATCCTTGGCATGAGCATCCTTTCTCAGTCTGTTAATCGTGTTAGCATGGTACTCAAACTCACCCTTAGAAATTTGAATCGCGTTCTCAAATTTCTGCCAGCTCCCGAGGACGATGGCCTTAAGTTCATCAAAGTAGAGTGGACTCGCTGCCGGCGACAACAAATCATCGACCGAAAGTGCCGCGAGATCATCACGGCGCCTTTGCACAAGCCTAGAAAGAACCTCCGATGATTGTTGCGACTTTGGGGTTGTAATTCGCGTGACTTGAAGAATTAGCGCTCGAAGACCGCGCTCGAGTTGCGCCCGCCGAGTCGCGAGTTCGGCAATCTTCTCCGACTGCGTCAATAGTCGGGCTGGTCTTGAAGCTTTTTGGAAGAACTTCTCTACAACTCCAACACGAAAATAGAACTCTTTAACACCTCTTTCAATAATGCCATATCCAAGCAAGTGTTCGACCAGTGTCGAGTCTGCCCGTGCGAACTCTTCAAATGCCCCTTGATCCCCAGCGCCGATCAATTTAAGCATTTCATACTCGTCGGGATATTCGCGCGACAAAAGCCCAACAACGGACTCAACGTATGAGTCTGACTCGCTCAGATATTTTCCCGCACCTACTGCATACACAGTGCGATCGACTTCGACTGGCCGTTCCTTTACCGATGAAGCAATGTAGCTGCATGCATAGCGCGTTAGAAAAGGATGGCCGCCAAAATCTGCATGAAGCTTTGCCTTAGTCTCGCCGTTGAAGTGCACGCCCATAATGGCTCCAAGATCATCGACCATTTCGTTGACTTGGGACGACGTGAACATTGGTATATACCTCTTCTCAACGTTACCGAAGAGTGGATTGTCGCTTTCGAACAAGGTCGTCATTTCCACAGCGCGTGGATTGGTACCAACGATCAAAAATGAGAACGGAGCAACGGAAGATTGGAATCCAGCTCGAATTGATTGCCAGAAGAGGAGGAAATCCCGATCCCTGTTCCAGTGCTCAGAAGAAGCAGTACCAGGGCTAATTCGCTCAATCTCATCAAACAAAACCGCAATGAAGTCGAGTTTCGCGTTGTTTTTTATTGCCCGCATATCTCTCAAAAAGATATCTGAG
>JBJXFU010000165.1:0-44228 GCA_046155885.1 Paracoccaceae bacterium | reverse complement strand
GATCATTCCGGGGGGGGCCGCGCCGCGCGCGGCCCCGCCGTCAGCCTCTGGCGAAGCTTGCACCGCCGCCCGTCAGTCGCCGAGCTGGTTGAAGAGCGACGAGGGGTCGGCCGGTACCGGCGGAGCGCCGTAGGTCAGCTCGATCGCCGCCATCAGCAACTTCGGCGGCGCCATGGACTTCGCGATGTCAACGACCTTCGCCTGCATCGCGGCCACCACGTCCGGCTTCTCGGGGGCGAGGTCCTTCGTCTCACCTGGATCGGCGGCGATGTCGAATAGCTCGACCCGCGGGGGCAGCGCGGCAGTCCAGACCAGCTTCATGTCGCCTTCCCGGATCGTCCCGCCGGTCAGGTCGACGTTGTAGATCATCTCGGTGCGGGGCGAGGCGGCCCCTTCCGACAGCGTGGCCCAGACGTCCATCCCGTCAAGCGGCTGGCTCTTTTCGAGTTTCGCCCCCGCGACAGCCGCAAGGGTCGGCAGCATGTCAACCGTGTGAACCATCCCCGTCACGTCGCCCGGCTTGACCTTGCCAGGCCAGTTCACCATCGCGCAGACCCGGGTGCCGCCCTCGTAGGTCGTGCCCTTGCCAGCACGGTACGGCCCGTTGTCAGCCGGCAGATCGCCCGTCACCTTGGCTTCGCCCGCGAACATCGCGTCGCGCACGCCGCCGTTGTCGCTCTGGAAGACGATCAGGGTATTCTCGCGCATGCCCTTCGCCTCGAGCGCGGCCACCACGCGGCCGATCTCGTCGTCCATCACCGAAACCATCGCCGAATAGAGCCGCCGCTGCTCGTCCCCGACATGGGCGAACCGCTGGATGTACTCGTCGGGCGCCTGGTAGGGCGAATGGGGGGCGGTGAAGGCGAGGTACATGAAAAGCGGGGCCGACCCGTCGTGCCCCTCGACGACCTTCGCGGCTTCCTGCCCGAAGAGGGTGTTGTCGTAGCCTTCTTCGTCCAGGGGCTGGTTGTCCCGGTACCAGTCCTTGTTGCCGTGCGATCCGTGCTCGAAATGGTCGATCTCGCCCACCAGCGCGCCGTAGAAACTGTCGAAGCCGCGCTGCATCGGCCAGAACCCGGTATCCGCATGGCCCAGGTGCCATTTCCCGACCATGGCGGTGCGGTAGCCCGCGTCTTTCATCGCCTGCGGCATGAGGTATTCGTCCATGGGCAGGCCATATCTGGCACCGGCCGGAATGACGCCCACCTGAAGCCCGTAGCGCAGCGGATAGCGGCCGGTCATCAGGGCCGCACGGGTCGGCGTGCACAAGGGCTGGGTATAGTATTGTTCGAGCCGGGCGCCCTCGACCGCGAGTTTGTCGATGTTCGGGGTCGGGATGTCCGAGCCGCGGAAGCCGACGTCCTTCCAGCCGAGGTCATCGGCGATGATGTAGAGGATGTTGGGCGGCGTGTCGCCGGCAGCGGCGGCGCGTCTGGCAATACCGATGGCCGCTGCCGCGGTCAGCGTGGCGCCGCCGGCCAGAAAGCCCCTGCGGCTGACATCGCGCTCGCCGTTCTGCGCTGTTTCTCGGCGCTCGGCACCAGTTCCTGTCGTGGTCATGATTTCCTCTCTCTCCGTCCGGTTCTCATCTTGTGATGTCTCTCGCGGCCGATCCCGCTTGGCGTTCAGTTTTCCACATTGAGTCGTCCCCGCAGGGCGGCGGGGTTGGGCACTCGGACCGATCCGTATCCCGGCTCGACCAGTCCCTCGCGCTTCAATCCCGAGAACAGATGGGCAAGGTACGCCCGCGAAACGTTGCAAAGCTCGGCCAGGTCGCCCTGATTGAGGTCGATGGTGGCGCCCTTGCCGTTCGTCACGGACATGTCCCCGGGCCCACCCCAATGCGACGCGGTCATCCGGCACAGGGTGGCCACGACGCGGGCCTCGGGTTCGCGAAGGCATAGGTCCTCGCGCAGGCCGATCAGGTTCACCATGTGGAAAAATGCGAGCAGGCCGACCCATCGCCAGGCTTCCGGCTGTTCTGCGGCAATCGAAAAGAACGCCGCCTGCGACAGGTGGGCCATCAGGGTCGGCCGCGTCGCGCGAATCCCGACGGTGCGGGGTTCGCGCGCGATCAGGCTGCCCTCGCCCGTCCAGAACCCGGCCGTCGCGAAGATGCCGGTGCGGGGGGCATGGATGCCTTGCGTGAACTCTACATGAACCCCCCCGTCGACGACGCCCCAAAGGCCATCGCCCACTTCACCGAAATGATAGATCCATTCGCCCTTCGCGAAATCGCGGAACGCGCAGCGGTTGACCACCGCGTCACGGAACGGCTGAGGCGTCGCGGCAAGCCAGCCGACTTCCTTCAGTTTCCTGATTCCCGTGCCCCTGTCGAGCATTTCGTCACCCCCGCCGTGAAACGTAGTCAGGAGAACAATCGTGACTGTCCACGCAAGGACATTTTCGCAAAAAGACGCTCCGTGGACGATTTGCGGGTCTCAAACCAACGGTCCCTTCAACTGTCCCGTGTCCAGGCACGTGAGGTGACGGCGGCGATGACCCTTGATGCTGATCCTGGGCGTGGTGTGGCTGGCTCTCATCGCGGCTGTGGTCAGAGGAAGTGCGTCGCGCGTGCTACCGCGTTTCGCTCCTTTCCTGACCGCCCGGCCCGGCGCCCCGACCTTGCGCGTCATGGCTAACGTCCCGCCTCGGCCGCTCCGC
Source organism: Paracoccaceae bacterium (assembly GCA_046155885.1). Taxonomy (GTDB): domain Bacteria; phylum Pseudomonadota; class Alphaproteobacteria; order Rhodobacterales; family Rhodobacteraceae; genus JAOADN01. The sequence continues at coordinate 41,564 of JBJXFU010000165.1, read as the reverse complement.
GACCCCCGCCGTTCTCTCCCCGATTCACCCCCGAACGTACGCACGTAAGGAAGACGTCGGGAAGACGAAAGGAAGACGTGGAACTTGCCACCGTTTCAGGGAGTTGCACCGCTTCCGGCGGAGAACCGCGCCGCAGCGCTCTGGAGCCGGCATTAATGGCCGTCGACCCACCCCGGCAAACGAAGGCGCCGCCCACCGTCGCAAAGGTTTGGTTGAAGCGCGGTTCAGATCGGGTGCAATACGCTCCAACCCCGCTCCTCCGGCGGTGCGGACCGTAGCCGGCTAGCTAGCTTCGGGTCGGCGGTACGTGGCCGCACGTCTGGGCGGGCATCCGCTCGGGCCCCGGCCACGTCCAGCGACCGGCTGCAAGTGTCGGGGCCGCAGGTCGGCGTCAGAGGCCGAGGCCCGCCCTCAGCGCCGCGAACTCCGCCTCATCCATCGGCACCGTGTGCCCGGGGGCGGGATAGGCGCCCGAGTTCACGTCGGCGACGAACTCGCGGAAGGCGCCGATGCGTTCGCCCTGCAGCCGGGCGAATTCGGCGGCGAAGTTGCGGTAGGTCTTGGCGTGGCGGGGCTTGTGGCCGGAGGTGCAGCCCAGCACGTCCTCGGCGAAGAGATACTGCGCATCCGCCCCGGGACCCGCCCCCATGCCGAGCATGATCAGCGGGGTGTTCTTCGCGATCAGCTCGCCCAGCCGGTCCGGCACGACCTCAAGCTCCGCCCCGAAGGCGCCGATGGCTTCGAGCCGCTTCACGTGGTCCCAGAGCGCCCGCGCCTCGGAAGCCGTCTTGCCGACAGCGCGCCAGCCGGTCCAGGTAACGATGTTGGGGTTCATGCCGACATGGGCCACAACGGGCACGTGGTTGTCGCAGAGGGTTTTCTGGATGTCGAAGCTGGCCGCGCAATAGAAGCTGTCGCCGCCCGTCCGCTGGAAACGGAAGGCGGCCTTGAGGTAATCCCCGGCCGTCACCAGATTGCCGTACTGGCCGAAGGGCAGGCCCACCTGCACGAAGCAGTCGCCCGCCGCTTCGCGCATCTCGGGGCTGAAAAAGCGCCCTTCGATCGAGAGCATGTCGATGCCTGCCGCCGACGCCGCTGCCGCCTCGTCCAGCGAGGTAACGTAGAGCATCGAGATTTTCTGCCCCCGCGCCTTCATCGCGCGGATGTCGTGGACGCCGGGGCGGGTGCTTTTCCGGACCATGTCCTAGACCGTGAATGTGTTGCGGAAGGCGTCGAGGGCAGCCTCGGGGTCGCCCTTGGCGAAGGATTCCAGCGCCACCGGGCCAGTGTAGCCCATGCCCTTCAGGGCCAGCGCCACGGCCCGCCAGTTGACCTCGCCCGTCCCCGGCTCGAACCGGCCGGGGTTGTCAGCGACCTGAACCTCGCCGATCCAGGGCAGACATTTCTCGGCCCAGCGGATCAGGTCACCCTCGCCGATCTGGGTATGGTAGAGGTCAAGGTTGATCCGCAGCGTGGGCCGGTTGACCGAAGAAACCAGCGCCAGCACATCGGCCGTAGCACCGAAGGGGCAGCCCGGGTGGTCGAGCGGGTTGAGGTTTTCCAGCGTGAAGGTCACGCCCAGTTCCTCGCCCAGGTCGGCGATCCGGGTGAGCGTGTCGCGGGCTTTCAGCCACATCGCGCCGGTCACGGCTTCGGTCTGCCGGATCGGGATGCCGCCATCACCCAGGCCGGTGCCGTGCAGGTTCAGGCGCTGCACGCCCAGCCGCCTGCCAACGGCCGCGGTTTCGCGGGCCGAGGCCAGCAGCATGTCCGCCCCCTCATCGTCGGCCAGCCGCCCTTGCAGATAGCCGTTCATGATGGTGAAGGCGGCGCCGGTGCGTTCCAGCGCGGCGAGGTCCCAGGCGGGCCAGTTCCACAGGCCGACGCCGAAGCCCATGTCCTTCAGCCGCGACGCGCGCCAGTCGATCGGGCGGTCGCGCCAGAGCATTTCGGCACAGGCGGCCAGCGGGAATGTCATGTCAGACCTCGATCCAGACGGCGCCGTCTTCGACCTTGGCGGGATAGGTGCGCAGGTTGACGCAGACCGGGGCGCGCCTGGCCTCTCCGGTCCGGTAGTCGAAGACGCCGTTGTGCTTGGGGCATTCGATAGTGTGGTCCATGACAAGCCCCCCCGCGAGGTGGACCTTTTCGTGGGTGCAGAGCCCGTCGGTGCAGAAGTATTCGTCATCGGGGCTGCGGTAGATGGCGAAGGTGCGCCCGTCGTGATCGAAGCGGATCACGTCTTCGGCGTCGATCTCGTCGGCGGGGCAGGCTTTGGTCCAGATGGGCATGGCGGTCGGATACTCGCTCTGGGGGGTTCTCGGGAGGCATTTCGAAACAAAGTCGCGTGTCAGCCGCAAGCGGGCTTCGCGTTCAGCCGGGCCTTCTTCTTCGCGAAGCGCGCCTCCATGCGCGCCTCGCCGTCCTTCGAGCCGTCGTGCCAGGTGCCGAACCACCGGTCGAGCGGGATCAGACCGTCGCCGCCGTAGTTCACCTCGAAGTACTTGTGGTGCAGGTAATGGACCCAGGCGTGGCTATCCATCGCCTTGCCGCCCGGCATCTCCAGCCGGTCGAAGCCGATATGCCCGTTCACCGCCCCGAACCCCACCGCATGCATGTTGAAAAGCGCGACAACCGGGTTCGAGGGCAGGATCAGGTGCCAGGCCATCTCGCTGAAATAAAGCAGGTGCTCGACCGGGTGCATCGACAGCGACGACCAGGGCGAGGGGTTGACCGAGTTGTGGTGGACCGAATGCACCCATTTGTAGAGCAGCGGCGTGTGGATCAGCCGGTGGATGCAGAAGAAGTGAGCCTCGTGGATCGCCGGGACCAGAAGGGTCAGCAGGACCAGCGAGGGCCAGTGATCCGCCCAGGTCAGCCAGGTGCCCCAGCTGTTGGCCCATGCCCAGAGCACCCCCACCTCGATCGCCGTCCAGATCGGGACGCCCGAAAGGAAGCTGCGCAGGATGTTGTCGAGGTTCTGGCTTTTGAACCAGAACACGTCGGATGGCTGCTCGGCGGGGAACCGGGAGTTGTACTTGAAGCGCGTGCCCTGGATGCGGCGGATGTACCAGAACAGCTCGATGCCGCCGAACATCAGGAAGATCGCCGCGGCGTTGACCGCGCAGAGCCACAGCGCCCAGTCCCATGAAAGGATGCGCATCGTGTCCATGTCGGGCAGGACGAAGGCCCACCAGAGTAGCGCGGTCGCCATGTGGAAAGCGTTCCACGGCCAGAAATACGCGGGAACCCAGGCGAGGATCTTCGGCAGGCTCAGCGGTCTTTGCCAGAACGGCGCCACCTGCGCCGGGGCGAAGGGCGCCCAGTCGCCGCGCTTGTTGCGGGTGCCGAAGCGAAGATCGTCCATCGTCCTTTCCCCTCTTCCGGCATTGCCCCGGCCACGGCCCCGGTTGGCTGGGCGGGCGCGGGGAATAGACGGGTCCTGTCGTGCTCTCGCAAGGACTGAGTTCTGGTCCCCTTCATTTTGCCGCAAACGCATCGGGCCCGGGCCGTCGCCAAGACGAAATGGCATCAGCCGGGACGGGCTCCGTTATCGGGGTGCCGGTCATGGGTGCCGGTCATGGGTGCCGGTCATGGGTACCGGTCATGGGTACCGGTCATGGGTACCGGTCATGCCGCAGCCGCAGGGACATCGGATCACCCCGTCGGCTCAGGTCTTCTTCTTGCGCTTCTTGTCCTTCTTGCGCGTTCCGGTCGGCAATCCCGCTGCGGCAAGGCGGGCCAGCGCGGCGGGATCGAGGCGGAGAAGCGCATCGGCAAGGCCCGACAGCTCGCCCACCACCGGGACCAGCGCCGCCGCCGCGTCGTCGCCTGCGTCATCGAGCCGCCGCAGCCCGTCGAGCAGCGGGTCGATCAGCCGCCTCCGCCGTTGCGCGATCAGGCGAAGCGCGATCTCCCAGGGGTCGGCCGGCGCGGTGAAGTATTCCTTGCGGTCGCCGGTCAGCCGCGTCGTCCGGACAAGGCCCGCCTGGCGCAGTTCCTTCAGCGCGGTGGACACGTTGGACCGCGAAAGCCCCAGCGCGGCGCAAAGATCATCGGCGGTCGGCGGGGTCGCGGCGGCGTGGACGGTGCCGAATATCTGCCCGGCAGGCCGGGAAAACCCCAGCTCCGCAGCGGCATTGGCGCAAAGGTCGGCCAGGGTATCTGGCATGGCTGAGGTCACCCCTGTCGGCATTCCGAACATCGGACGCGGTCCGCCGCGCGTCAACGGCTTTCGCCCGGTGGGCCCGCCTGTCAGAGGATGACGCGGTATTCCGGCAGGCCGGACGCGCCGGGGTCGGCAACGAAGGTGCAGCCGTTTTCCGGCGCGGCGGCGAGGGTGGCGGCGTCGAGGTTTTCGCGCGCGCTGGTCACGAAGAGCCGGTCGAACGCGGCCCCGCCAAAGGCCGGGCAGGACGAGTGTCGCCCGCCGACAGGGGCCGCGCGCAGGAACTGGCCCGTGCCGTCGTAGCAGGCGACCCGCGCCGCGCCCCATTCGGCGATCCAGAGGTTGCCGCCACTGTCGCAGACCGCCCCGTCAGGTACGCCCGCGCCGCCGGTGAGGTCGAGGAAAAGCGAAGGCTCGCCAGCGGGCCAGCCGTCGGTTTCGTCCAGAGCCACGCGCCAGACCTTTGCCGCCATCGAATCGGCGAAATGGGCGAAGCGGCGGTCCGGGGTGAAGCTGATGGCGTTGGGGATCGAGATCGGCGCGAACAGGCGGCGAAGCTCGCCCCGGTAAAGCCGCCAGATACCGCCCGCGCCGCGTTCGGCCTTCTTGCCCATCCCGCCGATCCAGAACCCGCCCCAGGGATCGGCGCGCCCGTCGTTCGATCGCAGGTCGGGCTGGTCGGCAAGGAAGGGCGCCACCGTTTCGCGCCCGCCGGTGGCCAGGTCGATGACCGACAGCGACGTTTCCGAAGCGATCAGCAGCCGGTCCCGGTCGATCCAGCCCGCAGCCGAGGCGAATTCGCCGAGTGCCCAGGCCAGCGGCCCTTCGGCGGTGCGCGACATCAGACGGCCGTTCAGGATGTCGAACCAGAAAAGCTGCCCGCGCCCGGGGTGCCAGAGCGGCCCTTCACCCAGTTCGCAGCGGCGGTCGTCGTAGATGGCTGCCATTCCCGGTCCTCCTTGCCCGGGTTCTGCACCGGGCGCGACGGGCTGTACAGGGGGCGCGGGTCAGCTGCCCCCGGTGCAGGAAAGGATCCCGTCGGCAAGGCTTGTCATCAGGCGGGCGTAAAGGCCCGGGCCGGGGTCGAGAAGCCGCCCTTCGGGGTCGAGCGGCGGGCCGAGGCGCAGGCCGGTATCGGCGGCAAGCGCCTCGATGGCGCGCGGGTCGTGCCCGGCTTCGGGAAAGGCGCAGACGGCACCGGCCAGCGCGGTTTCCAGGTCGCTCAGATGGGCGGCACCCGGGTCATGGGCATCGCCCGAGGCAAGGCTTCCGGTAACGGTCAGGCCGTAGCGCGCGGCAAAGTAGCGGTAGGCGTCGTGGTGGACGGCGAAGGCCCGGCCCCGGGCCGGTGCAAGGCGCCGGGCAAGGTTCGCGTCAAGCGCCACCAGGCCCGCCCGGGCTTCGGCGGCGTTGGCGCGGTAGCGCGCGGCGCCGGCGGGGTCGGCGGCGGCCAGCGCCTCGGCGATTGCGTCGGTCCAGGTCGCCGCATTCCGCGGGTCGAGCCAGGCATGGGGGTCGCGCGGGCCGCCGGGTACTGCGTCCAACAGTCGCGTGCCCGGCAGGTCGAGCAGAGCGGTTTCTTTCGCGTCGGCCCCGCCGGCAAGCGCCCGGGCAAGCCAGGGGGTCAGGTCCGGCCCGACCCAGACGACCAGTTCGGCATCGGACAGCGCCGCGGCCTGCGAGGGGCGGAGTTGGAAATTGTGCGGGTCGGCGCCCCGATCGAGCAGAAGGACGGGTTCGCCCATGCCCTCCATCACTTGCGCCACCAATGCGTGCACGACGGGCGTATCCGTCACGACGCGGGGCACCTCGGCGCGCGCGGGCAGTGCGGAGAGGCAAAGAAGGGCGGCCATCATTGCGATGCGCATCAGGGCTGGCTCCGGGTTGCGGCTCGGGCGGGTCTATCGTATGTGATAACATAACAAGTCAAGAGCGAACCCCGCCGATGCCCGATCCGCTTTCCCGCCATCAGACCGACTCCGGCGCGGTGGCCTTCGCCGATCACGATCACAGCCGCTGCGCGGGCGCCCTCCTGTCGCGCGCCGCGGCGGTCGCTGAAGCGCGCGGGGTGCGGCTGACGCCGGTCCGGCGGCGGACACTGGAAATCCTGCTCGAGGCGCACCGCGCGCTCGGCGCCTATGACGTGCTCGACCGTCTGCGCGCATCGGGCTTCGGCGGCCAGCCGCCGGTCGCCTACCGGGCGCTCGAGTTCCTGGTCGAAAACGGCCTGGCCCACCGCATCCGGCGGCTGAACGCCTTCGCCGCCTGCGCCCACCCGGGCGAGGCGCATCAGGCGGCGTTCCTGATCTGCCGGGGCTGCCATGCCATCGCCGAAGCCCCGGCCGGAGAGGTCCGCGCGGCGCTGGACCGGTCGGCGGTGGCGGCGGGGTTCCTTGTGGAACGGGCCAGCATCGAGGCGTCGGGGCTTTGCCCTTCGTGCGGGGAGGCGGGCGCATGACGCTGATCGAGGCCGAGGGGTTGAGCGTCCGGCATGGCGGGGCGGTGGTGCTCGACGCGGTCCGGTTTTCGATCCGCAGGGGCGAGATCGTCACCGTCGTCGGGCCGAACGGATCGGGGAAATCCACGCTGATCCGCGCGCTGATCGGGTTCGGGCGGGTGGCCGGGGGGCGGGTGACGCGCGCGCCCGGCCTGAAGATCGGCTATGTGCCGCAGCGGCTGCACATCGACGCGACGCTGCCGATGACGGTGCGGCGGTTTCTGTCGCTGCCGGTGCGGGTGCCGGTGGCGGCGGCAGAGGCCGCGCTGGCCCGGGTCGGCGTGGGGGGGGCCGCCGACAAGCAGATGGCGGCGCTGTCGGGCGGGCAGTTCCAGCGCGTCCTGCTGGCCCGGGCGCTTCTGGGCGCGCCCGACATCCTGATCCTGGACGAGCCGACGCAGGGACTGGACCAGCCGGGCGAGGCCGCCTTCTACCGTCTGATCGCGGACGTGCGGGCGGACACGGGCTGCGCGGTGCTGATGGTCAGCCATGACCTGCATGTGGTGATGGCCGCCTCGGACCGGGTGATCTGCCTGAACGGCCACATCTGCTGCGAAGGCGCGCCCGAGGCGGTGTCGGCCGCGCCGGAATACCGCGCGCTGTTCGGGCTGGGTACGGGCGGAACGATGGCGCTTTACCGCCACGTCCACGACCACGACCACGATCCTGCCGACGGTCATGTGGGCGCGCATCCGCATGGTCATGGACATGCACACGCCCACCCCCACCCCGAACCGAAAGACCGGGCCGATGCCTGAATTCCTTCTCCGCGCGGGCCTTGCCGGGATCGGCCTGACGCTCGCCGCCGGGCCGCTCGGTTCGTTCGTGGTCTGGCGGCGGATGGCCTATTTCGGCGACGCGACGGCGCATGCGTCGATCCTGGGCGTGGCGCTGGCGCTTGCCTCGGGCCTGCCGCTCTATGCGGGCACGGTGATGGTGGCGCTGGCCATGGCGCTTGCCGTCTCGGCGCTCGCCGCGCGGGGGCACGGCATCGATACGGTTCTGGGGGTGCTCGCCCATTCCGCGCTGGCCTTCGGCCTTGTCGCGGTGTCGTTCCTGCCGGGGGTGCGGACCGACCTGACGGCCTTTCTTTTCGGCGATATCCTCGCCGTCTCCTGGGCCGACGTTGTCACCGTGTGGGTGGGTGCGCTGGTAGTGGCGGGGCTGCTGGCCTGGCGCTGGCAGGGGCTGCTGACCGCGACCCTGAACGAGGAACTGGCGCAGGCCTCGGGCCTGAACCCGGGCGTCGAGCGGCTCGTTCTGACGGTGGCGCTGGCGCTGGTGGTGGCGGTGTCGATCAAGATCGTCGGCGCGCTTCTGATCGCCGCGATGCTGATCGTTCCGGCCGCCGCCGCCCGGCGCTGGGCGCGGACGCCCGAGGGGATGGCGGCAGGCGCGATGCTGGCCGGGGCGGCGGCGGTGGTCGCGGGGCTGTTCCTGTCGCTGCGCCTCGACACGCCCGCCGGGCCTTCGATCGTGGCGGCGGCGGCCGCGATCTTCGCGGCAAGCCTCGCCCTCGCCCCGCTGCGCCGGGCGTAGACCTGCGGGGGCGGCGCGGCTATCAGCGGGGCTGTGTCAGGACGGACGGGACCGATGGCCAACACCCTTCACGACCGGCTTTTCACCCCGCTCAGGGGGCGGGCGAGCGACTTCCTGATCCTGCCGGACGGCGCGCGCCTGTCGCACGGGGCCTTCCATGACGACGCGGCGCGGATGGCGGGCGCGTTCCGGGCGGCCGGGCTGAAGCAAGGCGACCGGGTGGCGATGCAGCTTGCCAAGACCCCCGCGATGCTGGCCGCCATCGCCGGGGCGATCCGGGCAGGCGTGGTGTTCCTGCCGCTGAACCCCGCCTACACGCCCGAAGAGGTGCGCTACTTCGTCGCCGATTCCGGGGCGGGGCTGCTGCTGGCCGATCCGGGTGCGGAACACGCGCTTTCGCCGGTCGCCAAGGCCGCCGGCGCGCGGCTGATGACGCTGGGCGACGGCGGGACGGGCAGCTTCGGGGCGCTGGCATCGGGCCTTCCGCCCGAAGCGCCGGATGCCGACCGGGGGCCGGGCGATCTGGCCGCGCTTCTCTACACCTCGGGCACGACCGGGCGGTCGAAAGGGGCGATGCTGACGCATGCCAACCTTCTGTCGAATGCCGGGGTGCTGACCGAAGCCTGGGAATTCACCGCCCGCGACGTCCTCTTGCATGCGCTTCCGGTCTTCCACACCCACGGACTTTTCGTCGCCACCAACGTGGCGCTGATCGCGGGCTGCCCGATGATCTTCCTGCCCCGGTTCGACGCCGCCGAGGTGATCGCGCACCTGCCCCGCGCCACCGCGATGATGGGGGTCCCCACCTTCTACACCCGGCTTCTGGACCACCCGGGCCTGACCCGCGACCTAGTCCGCCACATCCGCCTCTTCGTCTCGGGCTCGGCCCCGCTTCTGGCCGAAACTCACCGCGAGTGGGAGGCGCGGACGGGCCACCGCATCCTCGAACGCTACGGGATGACCGAGACCAACATGAACACCTCGAACCCCTGCCGGGGCGAGCGGCGGGCGGGAACGGTGGGCCGGCCCTTGCCGGGGATCGAGGTCCGGGTCTGTGGCGCCGAGGGGTCCGGGATGCCGCAGGGCGAGCCGGGGATGATCGAGGTGCGGGGGCCGAACGTCTTCAGCGGCTACTGGGGGATGCCAGAGAAGACGAAAGAGGACCTGCGCCCGGACGGCTTCTTCATCACCGGCGACATCGGGGTCTTCGACGCCGACGGCTACCTCAGCATCGTCGGGCGGGCGAAGGACGTGATCATCACCGGCGGCTTCAACGTCTATCCGAAAGAGGTCGAACTGGCGCTGGATGCCCAGCCCGGGGTGGCGGAAAGCGCCGTGATCGGTGTACCCCACCCGGATTTCGGCGAGGCGGTGGTGGCGCTGGTGGTGCCCCTGCCGGGCGCTTCGCCCGACCCCGCCGCGCTGGCCGAGGGGATCGCCGGGGGGCTTGCGGGCTTCAAGCGCCCGAAGCGCATCCTGATCGTCCCCGACCTGCCCCGGAACGCGATGGGCAAGGTGCAGAAGGCGGCGCTCAGGTCGGACTACGCGGCGCTCTTCGCGCCCGCGCCGCGATCCGGCTGAGCGCGGCGCCCGCCGCCACCAGCAGCGGCCCCGGGATTTCCAGCAGCAGGTTGGCGCGGACGCCCGCGACCTTCAGGTGAAGCAGTCGGTCCAGATGCTGGAACCCCACCGCGCGGATCAGGATGAAGGCGGTGACGAAGACCAGGCCGAAGGCGGCCAGGCCGGTACGGCCCAGCGTGCCCGAAAGTCGGCGCGACACCGCGACGAAGGCCGCAACCGCCCCTGCCGCGAGCAGGGCTATAAAGGCGATCTGCAGGGGATGGCGGTGCCCGTACCAGCCCTGCGCCTTCGCGGTGCAGCGGGCGAGCGCAGTGGCGAAGGCCTGCCCGTCAAGCTGCTTGTTCACCGCGTAAAGCGCCAGCAGCACGGCGGCGAGCGTCCAGAACCACCACTCCCGCCGCGCGACCGGGGTCACGTCGTGCCGGACACCCCGCGCGGCCCGGAGGCTTGCGGCCGCGGCAAGCGCGTAGATCAACACCGTGATCCAGGCCATCAGGTTCGGATCGCCCATCCGGGGCAGCCAGCGGGCGAGCGTGCAGGCAAGGATCGACTGGTCCGGCACTACCGCCCGACCGCCGTGTAGGCAATGAAGCCCGCCTTGGCCGCGTCCTTTGCCGAATAGATGTTGCGCAGGTCCGCCATCCGCGCCTGGGCCATGCCCTTCGCCATCCGGTCAAGGTCGAGCGCCCGGAATTCGTTCCATTCGGTCAGGATCACCACCGCATCGGCCCCCGCCGCCGCCGCATAGGCGTCCTCCATCCAGGTCACGCCCGGCAGCAGATGTTCGCCTTCGCGCCGCCCCTGCGGATCGACGACGCGCACTTTCGCCCCGCCCCCCACCAGCGCCGGCACGATGGTCAGCGACGGCGCGTCGCGCATGTCGTCGGTGTTCGGCTTGAAGGTGACGCCCAGTACCGCCACCGTCTTGCCGTTCACCGACCCGCCGCAAAGATCGGTGATCTTCGCCACCATCCGCCGCTTCACCTCGTCGTTGACCTTGATGACCGTCTCGACGATCTGCATCGGTGCGGCGAAGTCCTGCCCGATGCGAGCCAGCGCCGTGGTGTCCTTGGGAAAGCACGACCCGCCGTAGCCCGGCCCCGCATGCAGGAACTTGTTGCCGATCCGCCCGTCCAGCCCGATGCCCTTGGACACCTGCTTCACATCCGCGCCGACCTTTTCGCAGAGCATGGCGATTTCGTTGATGAAGGTGATCTTGGTCGCAAGGAAGGCGTTGGCCGCGTATTTGATCAGTTCGGCGGTTTCGAGATCGGTGAACATGACCGGAAAGTCGCGCAGGAAAAGCGGCCGGTAAATCTCGCCCATCACGTCCCTGGCGCGGTCCGAGGTGACGCCGACGACCACCCGGTCGGGGCGCATGAAGTCGTCGATGGCGGCACCTTCGCGCAGGAATTCAGGGTTCGAGGCCACGTCGAAGGCGGCATCCGGGCGCGCCTCGCGGACGATTTCGGCGACGCGGGCGTTGGTGCCCACTGGCACGGTCGATTTCGTGACCACGACCGTGTAGCCGGTCAGCGCCCTGGCGATCTCTTCGGCTGCGGCGAAGACATAGCTCAGGTCCGCATGCCCGTCGCCCCGGCGGGTGGGGGTGCCCACGGCAATGAAGACCGCCCCCGCGCCCTGCACGGCGGCGGCAAGGTCCTGGGTGAAGGACAGCCGCCCGGCGGCGACGTTCTTGGCCATCAGGGTATCAAGGCCCGGCTCGTAGATCGGCACCTTCCCGGCCTTCAGAAGCTCGATCTTGCGGGGGTCCTTGTCGACGCAGACGACCTCGTGCCCGAAGTCCGAAAAGCAGACGCCCGAGACCAGGCCCACATAGCCCGTGCCCACCATTGCGATCTTCATGCCTGACCCTCGCCGCCCTGCGTTCCGCCGCGGCTGACTTGGACCGAAGGCCGCCGCGCTGTCAACGCGCGGTGCGGTGCGCGGGTGGCGTATTGGTGCCGAAACGGAAACGATGGGCGAGCAGAACCGGCTTCGTTCGCGTTCGCTTCGCCTAGAACCGACCCGGCCGGACCGCCGCGATGTCCCGCCCCGGGTCGCGCCCGGCGATCAGGTCGGCGACAATCGCGGCCGTCACCGGCGCCAGCGTCAGCCCGATATGCCCATGCCCGAAGGCATGGATCACCTCGGGCCCGCCGCGCGAAGGGCCGATCACCGGCAGGCTGTCGGGCAGCGAGGGGCGGAAGCCCATCCAGCTCCGCGACGGCGCGGGCAGGTCCGGAAAGATCGCCCGCGCCCCCCGCTCCAGCGCCGCCAGCCGGTGCGGCGAAGGCGGCGCGGCCAGCCCGCCCAGTTCCACCGTCCCGGCCACCCGCAACCGCCCCGCCATCGGGCAAAGGTAGAAGCCCCGCTCGGTCGGGCAGACCGGGCGGGACACCCGCGCCTCTTCGCCATCGAACTCCAGATGATACCCGCGCTCGGTGTCGAGCGGGATGCGGTCCCCGGCCATCCGCGCCAGCGGTCGTGAATGCGCTCCCGCCGCGATCACGACGCGCGCGGCCTTCAGGTTCAGCCCCTCGCCGGTCAGCCGGACACCACCGGCTTCCCGCGACAGACCGAGGACCTGCGAGCACACGAACCGCACCCCGGCCGCATTCGCCGCAGCGGCAACCCGGGCCGCGACCTGCCCCGGATCGGTCAGGAAGATCGCGCCGGGAAAGAACGCCCCGCCCCCGGACGCCGCCGGATAGCCGGGTTCAAGCCCTGCGAACTCCGCTTCCGTCAGAAGCTCTAGCGACACGCCGAGCCCGCGGCGAAAGGCCAGGTCGCCCCGCGCCGCCCGCGCCGCTTCGGCCGTGCGGAAGGCATAAAGGCAGCCCCGATCACGCAGGAACTCCAACGCGCCGGCCGCCGCCGCGAAGGCGCGCCAGAGCGGGCCGGCATCGGCAAGCAGCCCGGCAAGCGCCACCGCGTTCCTTTGCGCCGGGCCGGGCAGCGACTGGACAAGGAACCGCGCCAGCCACGGGGCGAGGGTGAGGATCGCCGCGCGCCGGATGGCCAGGGGCGAATCCCGGTCGAACAGCAGCGACGGCAGGTTCCGCAGTACCGACGGCGTGCCCACCGGCTGCACTGCATAATCGGCGATGGTGCCCGCATTGCCCCAGGACGCGCCAGAACCCGGCGCGACGGGGTCGATCACCGCCACCTCGCGCCCCTCGGCGGCCAGCCGCAGCGCCACCGCAAGGCCCACGATCCCCGCCCCGACGACGGCGATTTCGACCCGCTCCGCCATCCCCGCCCCTTCAGTCGCCGAGTTTGGCGTGAACCTCGTCCAGATCGACCTCGCCCTTCGGCATCTTGTTGGCCGGGTTCTCGAAGTCATAGCGGAAAAGCTGGAAATCCTTCCGGTAGATCTCGCGCATCAGATGCATCGACAGATCGTCGAAATACGCCTCGACCGGATGCGCCCGCTTCGGCCCGTGGCCTTCGCTTTCGTTGAAGCGGGGGATTTTCTTCAGGTCGATGGGGTGCTTGACCTCGATGCTGTCCAGTACGGTCTGCATCCCCTCGTCGAACTGCTCGGTGAAGAAGATGCGGTTATACCGCCCGCCGTTGACGATGAAGGTCGAGATATGCCCCGCCATCGCCGACCAGTGGATGTCGGGCTCCATGGGCTTGCGCCAGCGGACGGTGTCGCGGACGAACAGAAGGAACCGGCGGAACGACGCGATCTGGTCGAAGTCGTCCTTGCCCTCGGGCCCGCCGACCTCGATCCCGTATTTCTGCACGATCATCGGCACCAGGTTCCCGCGATACCGCTTGCCGTTCCGCTGGATGCCGCAGATCTTGTCGAAGAACGACGACAGGACCCGCGTGTAGGGGTTCCGGACGCAGGTGAAGGCATAGGAGGAATGCGTCTTGACCGCCTTCTCGATCAGCGGCTGGCTCGCCTCGATCGCCCACTTGTGCATGCCGCCGGTGGCGTCGTGGATGTCGCCGTCGAAGAAGCGGCCGTTGTCCGAGTAGTACATGATCTGCCCGATCGTCGAGCAGGCGCACTTGGGCACCACGCGGTAGACCACGCTTTGACTTTCCGTCATCCAGGTTCCGGGGAAACCCATGATCCTCCCGTGCCTTGCGGCGCCGCGCGGCACCTGGCCGCATCCCTTGGTCTTAAGATCAAAGAAACTCTGTCAATTCAACGTCCGTTGACGCTATCTGATGGAACAATCCCTGACCTGTGACCGGTTAACGCTTCCCCAATGGCAAAGATCGCCTTCATCCTTCTGTGTCACAAGGACCCCGAGGGGATCATCCGGCAGGCCGAAAGGCTGACCGCCGCCGGCGACTGCATGGCCATCCATTTCGACCTGCGCGCCAAGCCCGGCGACTTCGCGCGCCTGCGGACGGCGTTGGCGGCCAACCCCAACGTGGTCTTCGCGAAGCGGCGGATCAAGTGCGGCTGGGGCGAATGGAGCCTGGTGCAGGCCACGCTGAACGCCAGCGAGGCGGCGGTCGAGGCGTTTCCCGACGCCACGCATTTCTACATGCTTTCGGGCGACTGCATGGCGATCAAATCGGCCGAGTACGTGCACGCCTTCCTCGATGCCGAGGATGCCGACTACATCGAAAGCTTCGACTTCTTCACCTCGGACTGGATCAAGACGGGGTTCCGGGAAGAACGCCTGATCTATCGCCACTGGTTCAACGAACGCACCCAGAAGCGGCTCTTCTACCAAAGCTTCAACCTGCAGAAGCGCCTGAACCTGACGCGCGCGATCCCCGACGATCTGCAGATGATGATCGGCAGCCAGTGGTGGTGCCTCAGGCGCCCGACGGTCGAAGCGGTGCTGGACTTCGTCGCCAGGCGCCCCGATGTCGTCCGGTTCTTCCGCACCACCTGGATTCCGGACGAGACGTTCTTCCAGACGCTGGTCCGGCACCTTGTGCCCGAGACGGAAATCCGGTCGCGGACGCTGACCTTCCTGATGTTTTCCGACTACGGGATGCCCGTCACCTTCTACAACGACCACTACGACCTGCTTCTGTCGCAGGACTTCCTCTTCGCGCGCAAGATCAGCGGTGACGCTTTGGAACTGAAGGCGCGGCTCGGCGAGCTATACGCCTCGTCCGGCACCTCCTTCCAGATTTCGAACGAAGGCCGGAAACTCTACGACTTCCTGGCCAACCGCGGCCGCATCGGGCGGCGCTTCGCCCCCCGCTTCTGGGAAACCGAAGCCAGCCTCGGGCGCGAGCGCGAACTGATGATCGTGACCTGCAAGAAATGGCACGTGGCCAAGCGGCTTGTCGCGCTGATCCGGCAGGCGACCAACGTTCCGGCGGTCGAGTACCTGTTCAACGAAGAGGCGACCGAGCTTCCCGACCTCGGCGGCATCCAGTCGAGCCTCGAGAAGCGCACGCGGCACCGCCGGTCGCTGATGCGGATGCTTTTCGATTTCCACGGCACCGACCGGCTGATCATCTGCCTCGATCCCTCCAGCGTCGATCTGATGCAGGATTTCTACGCCGACCGTTCGGTGACAAAGCTCCTGGAAATCGAATGCCGCTTCACCGACGACTATCTGATCGGCCACGCCCGCCGCGTCGGGCTGGCGGGCGAAAGGACCTCGCAGGAAACGCTCGACCGGCTGCTGCCGACGATTCGCTACGACCTGCGGTTCGAAAGCGACCGCATCCGCGACGCGGGCTTTCCGAACGTCTTCCGCCTGCGGCAAGAGGTGAGCCCGGCCGAAAACGGCTTGCCGCTGGCCGCCTTCGCGGGCATTCCGGTCGAACGGGCGATCGAGATCGCGGCCAGCGAACATCTCTACGCCGACTGACAGGGGAAGGGCGCGACATGGCCCATGTTTACGACGAAACCAACATTTTCGCGCGCATCCTGCGGGGCGAGATCCCGAACAAGACCGTGCTCGAAACCGCCCATACCCTCGCCTTCCACGACATCCGCCCGCAGACGCCGGTGCACGTTCTGGTGATCCCCAAGGGGAAGTACGTGGACTTCGGGCACTTCGCGGCCGAGGCGACGGCAGAGGAGATGACGGATTTCCACCGCGCCTGCGCCGAGGTCATCCGGCTGACCGGCATCGACCCCGGGGCGGGCGGGGCGGGGTACCGCGCCATCTCGAATGCCGGGCGCCACGGGCTGCAGGAAGTGCCGCATTTCCACGTCCACATCATGGGCGGCCGCCCGCTCGGCCGCCTGGTCGATCCGGCCTGACCGCCTTGCGGCCCGCCGCCACCCCCCGCTATCATCCGCCTGCCCGAAGGAGCCCGCGCCCCATGCCCATCCCCGCCCCCGAAACCGAGGTCGTCCGCGCCTGGAAGGTCGCCTGTGATGGCGGTGACGGGGCGCTGGGCCACCCGCGCGTCTGGCTGACCATCCCCGAGGACACCGGCTTCGTGGAATGCGGTTACTGCGACAAGCGGTACGAGATCGACCGGGAGCACGCGACGTGCGGGCACTAGGACCCGCTTTGCGCTGGCTCGCCAAGCTGGCGGCGGCGCCTATTCTCCTGATCGTCGTCTGGTTGCTCGCAGGGCTGGCGGGCGGTCTGATCCCGTCAGGCGGGGATACGGCGCAGGATGGCCGGGACCTGCGTATCGGACTTCTCCGCGGCCCGATCCACTTCGACTTCCTGCTGCCGCTCGATCCGGAGACGCGCGCGGACTACCAGTTCGCCGGTGCGCAGGGCCGCCTGCCGATCAATGCGGCGGGGGCACGCTGGCTGCTTGTCGGCTGGGGCTCCGAGGCCTTCTACACCACCGCCGGCACCTACGCCGACGTAACCGCCGGTGCGGTCCTGCGCGCGGCAACGGGGGACCGGGCGGTCATGCGGCTGGACGCACTGGGCGAGTTGCCGGAAGCGGGCGCGCCCGGACTTATCTGGATCGGACTTTCGCAGGCCAGGTACAGCCGCCTCCGGGCCTCGATTCTGGCGGACTTCACGCGCGACGGGTCGGGCAGCCCTGTGCCCTCGGGCGCCAAGGGTCTGGGACCAACGGACGCATTCTGGCAGGCGGAGGGCCGCTTCGATGCCCTTCGCACCTGCAATGTCTGGGTGGGGCGGAAGCTGCGCGCCGCCGGGCTGCGTTTCGGGATCTGGACCCCGACGCCGCAGTCGGTCGCCTTGTCGGTCCGTGCTTTCGCGAGCACAAACCAGACGCGACACCCCGTCCCGGCACCGCCCGGGCGCTCCCCTGCCGCATGGCTTCTGGGGCGTTCCCCGGCGATTCGAAGTTAACGGTTAATTCACTTAAAGCCATACGATCGTGTGGCAGGTTGCTGGCATATTGCTGGCAGGTTGCTGGCGCCCCGCGAAGGGTGCAAAAGACGGCAGTTAATGCAGCGCCCGCAAGGGCTTGGGGCAGAATCACGGGGCCCAACGAAGGCCGGGGCCCGCCGAACATTTTTTCCCCGGATTCATCCCTCATTGACGTCGCACCACACCGTACACCGCGCCCACGACCCCACCGATCAGCCCGCCGAGCGGCGTGAAGAAAAACGCCACCGCCATCGACGCGCCGCCCTCGAAGTCGTTCTCCACAATGAAGCTCAGCCAGGCCAGCCCCAGCCCGAAAGCCACCCCCGCGCCGCCCAGAAGGCCGAGAACCGCCCAGCCGATGATCCGCATACCGCCCCCCTTTCCGCCTGAACACCAGGCTAGAGGAGGTCCCGGATCACTGGCAAGAGACGGGGCTTGATGCCATACCTTCCCAACCGGCACGGCGGCGAACCACGAGGCGAACCATGTCATTCGGCAAGGGCCACCACCTGCACCTGATCGACGGCTCGGCCTATATCTTCCGCGCCTATCACGCCCTGCCGCCGCTGACGCGGAAGTCGGACGGACTGCCCGTCGGCGCCGTGCAGGGCTTCTGCAACATCCTCTTCCGCTACATCGAGGCGAACCGCGGCAAGGAGGCCGCGACCCATCTCGCGGTGATCTTCGACTATTCGTCCAAGACCTTCCGCAACGAAATATACCCTGATTACAAGGCCCACCGCCCCGAACCGCCCGAAGACCTGCGCCCGCAGTTTCCCCTGACGCGCGAGGCGACCCGGGCCTTCAACGTCGCCTGTATCGAGGCCGACGGCTATGAGGCCGACGACATCATCGCCACCCTCGCCCGGCTAGCCCGCGCCGAAGGCGGCCGCGTTACCATCGTGTCGGGCGACAAGGACCTGATGCAGCTGGTGGGCGACGGCATCGACGTCTTGCGCCCCGGCATCGGCGGCAAGCCCGACGAGCGCATCGGGCCGGACGGGGTCGAGGCCTATTTCGGCGTCGGGCCGGACCGGGTGATCGACGTACAAAGCCTGGCCGGCGACAGCGTCGACAACGTGCCGGGCGCGCCGGGGATCGGGCTGAAGACCGCCGCGCTGCTGATCAAGGAGTACGGCGACCTCGAGACGCTTCTGGCGCGGGCCACCGAGATCAAGCAGGACAAGCGCCGCGAGACGCTGATCACCTTCGCCGACCAGATCAGGCTGTCGAAACGCCTTGTGACGCTGAAGCAGGACACGCCTTTGGGCTTCACGCTCGACAGCCTGGAAGTGAAGGAACCCGACCCCGGGGCGTTGCTCGGCTTTCTCGCTTCACTGGAGTTCCGCACCCTTTCCGCCCGCGTCGCCGCACGGCTGAGGGTCGAGGCGCCGGTCATCTCCGACACCGCCATCCACATGCCCGACCACGAGGCGCCCGCCACGTCCGAGGCGCCGCCCGTGCCCTTCGATCATGCCGGTTACGAATGCGTGGCCGGCCGCGCGGCGCTCGACCGCTGGATCGCCGCGATCCGTGAGGCGGGGCGGGTGGCGGTTGACACCGAAACCACCAGCCTTGACGAAATGCGGGCCGAACTGGTCGGCATTTCGCTGTCGGTCACGCCTGGCAGGGCCTGCTACATCCCGGTGGGCCACACGTCCGGCTCGGGCGATCTTTTCGGCGCCTCGGCCCGGGCCGAAGGGCAGATGGACCGCGACGAGGCTCTCGCCGCGCTGAGGCCCGTTCTGGAGGACCCCGCGATCCTGAAGATCGGCCAGAACATGAAGTACGACTGGAAGATATTTGCCCGCCAGGGCATCCGCATCGCGCCCTGGGACGACACCATGCTGATGAGCTACGCGATGCATGCGGGGCTTCACAACCACGGCATGGACTTCCTGTCGGAAGCGTACCTTGCCCACAAGCCCATTGCGATCAAGGGATTGATCGGGTCGGGCAAGGCGCAGGTGACGTTCGACAAGGTACCGGTCGCCGAGGCGGTGAAGTACGCCGCCGAAGACGCCGACGTGACGCTGCGCCTGTGGGAAAAGTTCCGCCCCGAGCTGCACCGCGCGCATGTCGCGACGGTTTACGAGACGATGGAACGCCCGATGGTGGGCGTTCTGGCCGACATGGAGATGGCCGGGATCAGGGTCGATCCGCAGGTCCTGTCGCGCATGTCGAACGCCTTCAGCCAGAAGATGGCGGGGCTGGAGGACGAGATTCATGGGCTGGCTGGCGGGCCCTTCAACGTAGGCTCGCCGAAGCAGCTTGGCGAGATTCTGTTCGACAGGTTCAAGGTGCCGGGGGGCGAGAAGGGCAAGACCGGCGCCTATGCCACCGGCGCGGATGTGCTGGAGGACATCGCGGGGAATGTGGAACTGGGGGTGCCGAGCGACCTGGCGGCGCGGGTGCTGGACTGGCGGCAGGTGTCGAAGCTGAAGTCCACCTACACGGATGCGCTGCAACTGGCGATCAACCCCGAAACGGGGCGGGTCCACACCTCCTACTCCATCGCCGGGGCCAGCACCGGGCGGCTGGCCTCGACCGACCCCAACCTGCAGAACATCCCCGTGCGCACCGAGGAAGGCCGCCGCATCCGCGAGGCGTTTGTGGCGGGGCCGGGTATGCGGCTGGTATCGCTGGATTATTCCCAGATCGAGCTGCGAATCCTTGCGCATGTCGCCGACATCCCGGCCCTGAAAGAGGCGTTCCGGCAGGGCATCGACATCCATGCGATGACCGCCAGCCAGATGTTTAACGTACCGCTCGACCAGATGACCCCGGACATCCGGCGGCGGGCCAAGGCGATCAACTTCGGGGTGATCTACGGCATCTCGGGCTTTGGACTTGCGCGCAACCTGCGCATTCCGAGGGATCAGGCGCAGGCGTTTATTGATACGTATTTTCAAAGGTTTCCGGGCATCCGGGAATACATGGACACGACCATCGCCTTCGCCCGGGCGAACGGCTACGTGCAGACGCTGTTCGGGCGGAAAATCCATACGCCCGAGATCAACGCCAAGGGGCCCACGGCGGGTTTCGCACGGCGGGCGGCGATCAACGCGCCGATCCAGGGGGCGGCGGCGGATGTGATCCGGCGGGCGATGATCAGAATGCCTAGCGCGATCACGGACTTGCCCGCGACGATGCTGTTGCAGGTGCATGACGAGCTGCTGTTCGAGGTCGAGGAGGGGGCGGTGCCCGATCTGGTCTCAACCGCCAAGCGCGTGATGGAGGGGGCGGCGGATCCGGCGGTGGAACTGGACGTGCCGCTGGTGGTCGATGCGGGGTCGGGGGCGAACTGGGCCGAAGCGCATTGAGGGGGGAAGGGCAGGTATGCTGAGCGTATTACAACCGTAGTACAACCGTAGTACAACCGTAGTACAATCGTAGCTACGCCCGGACGAGTTCCGCAGGGTGGGTTCTGACCCACCATTCGACGGGGCGGTATGCCGTGGTGGGTTGGAAGCCCACCCTACGCAACCATTGCGATTGCCGCACCGGACGCCCCTTCTTACCTCGGACCCTAACACCTAACCCTTCGGTAACTCTTTTCCCCGACCGTCGGGCCATGTCCGATTGCCGCCGCCCTACGTCCCCGGAGGCGCCTGGTGCTCTACGGCCAACCTCGCGCGGCGGGGCGCGACGACGCTAGAGCATGATCCGATCTTTCGGAATCGGCCCGCTCGCCAAATCGCCGCCCGAATAGGCACGTGACTATTCGGTCCGCATCCGCCCCTGCGGGGGCGGACGCGGCCCTCAGTCGCGGATCGGTCCCGGCCGCACCCCCCTTGCCCTGCGGCTTGCGGCTTCGGGCAACCGGCATGGCCGACGCTCCACCGGAGGGTCGTCTTTTCATGCCGGGAAGAGGGGATGCTTCAACCGGAGACGATTCCGTTATAACGGATCATGTCGAGGTGCTCCGTGCCGCCTATTGCCCGACGGCGATCGAACACCCGATCCGCGCCCGGGCGATGGTGGTGGCGCCTGCCCACTTCCACGCCGTCCGGACACTGCCGGAGGGGGATGCCGATTTCTCTGTCAGGTGGGGCGCGATCAAGGCCCGGTTCACGCGCGGCCTGCGTAGGGTGGGGGGTGCCGGGTCAGACCAGCCGCCGCGGCAGCGCCATCCCCCGCGTGAGCTCGCCCGCCGCGACCGGCCGCTTGCCTTCCCTCTGCGCCTCCAGCACCTCGACCGCGCCGTCCCCACAGGCGACGGTGAACCCGTGAAGCACCGCTCCCGGCGCCCCCGACCCCTCCGCCACCCGCGAGCGCAGGAGCTTCAGCCTTTCGCCCCTGGCCATGCACCAGGCCCCCGGAAAGGGCGAGAGCCCCCGGATCAGCCGGTCCACCTCGGCCGCCGGTCGCGTCCAGTCCACCCGCGCCTCGGCCTTGCCGATCTTCGCCGCATTGCTCACGCCGTCGTCGGGCTGCGGCACCGCCACCAGTTCGGGCAACCTGTCCAGCGCCTCCACGATCAGCCCCGCCCCCATCGCCGCCAGCCGGTCGTGCAGGCCGCCCATCGTCTCCTCCTGCCCGATCGCCGTCCGCGCCGACAGAAGCACCGGCCCGGTATCCAGCCCCGCCTCCATCCGCATGATCGCCACGCCGGTCTCCCCGTCCCCCGCCATCACCGCCCGATGGATCGGCGCCGCCCCCCGCCAGCGCGGCAGCAGCGAGGCGTGGATGTTCAGACACCCCGACGTCGGCGCATCCAGCACCGCCTGCGGCAGGATCAGGCCATAGGCGACCACCACCGCCACCTCCGCGCCCAGCGCCGCGAACTCCGCCTGCGCCTCCGGCACCTTCAGCGACACCGGCGTCCGCACCGGGATGCCCAGCGCCTCAGCCGCCTTTTGCACCGCCGACGGCCGGTCCTTCTGCCCCCGTCCCGCCGGGCGCGGCGGCTGCGAATAGACCGCCATCACCTCATGCCGCTCCGCCAGCGCCCGCAGCGCCGGGACAGCGAAATCGGGCGTTCCCATGAAGATCAGACGCATCGGGTCACGCGACCCCCAGCAACGCGACGGATCGGGCGAGCTCCGCGTTCCTTCGGGCAGCGACCAGGAACCGGCGGTCGGCGGTGACGACCGGCAGATCGAGCATCAGCCCCGCCGCGAGGTAGACGCAGTCATAGACCGGGTGGTCGAGGTCCGCGGCAATCTGCAACGCGCTGGCGGTCAGATCGGCGGAAAGGTCAATCCGGCGAAGCGGCGCGGCAAGAAAGGTGTCGAAAACAAGCGCCGCCTCGCCCCGGCTGACCTCGCCCCGGCGCGCCGCCGCCCAAAGCGCGTTGGCGGCTTCGGTATCGACAAGCGACGGCGCGAAGATCGCCCGGCCATCGAGCAGCATTGCGGCCTCTGCCGAACCCTGTTCCTCAAGCACCCATTTCAGCGCGACCGAAGCGTCGACGACGCAATCCCCCGGAACCGTCACAGGCGCGCGTCCCGCCCCTCGCGAAGCAGCGCGACGCTGTCGGTGCCCCGCGCGCCGAGCTTGTCGCGCAAGGCCCGGGCGGCGCGCGCGAAGTCGGCGCGGGCGTCCTGCCCGGGGGTGTCCACCGCCGAGGTGAGGATCACGCGAACCTCGGCCTCCATCGAGCGACCGTTAGCCTGGGCGCGCAGACGCAGCGCCTCGGCCACGCGGTCTTCGACATTCCGGACGACGAGTTGGGCCATCATTGTCTCCAGTCTGATAGCGAAGTGCTATCACTATGACCCTTGCTGTGCAACCTTCTGCGCCCGCCTGAGCAGCATGTCCCGCTTCAGCTTCGACATCCGGTCGAAGTACATCCGCCCCTCCAGATGGTCGATCTGGTGCTGCACGCTTGTCGCCCAGAGCCCGACGAAATCGCGGTCCTCGACCTCGCCCGCCTCGTTCAGGAACCGCACCGTCACCGCCCGCGGCCGCTCCACCGAAGCCGAAACGCCCGGCAGGTTCGGGCTGCCCTCGTCATGCACCCGCATCTGGGCGGACGCATGCAGTACCTCCGGGTTCGCCATCCGCACCGCCTGCCCCCGCTTGTCGGAGGCATCCACCACGGCGAGCCGCAGCATGATCCCGATCTGCGGCGCGGCCAGGCCAAGCCCCGGCATCGCCTCCATCGTCTCCACCATGTCGTCCCAGATCATCCGCACCGTCTCGGTAATCGCGGCGACCGGCTCGGCCGGGATGCGCAACCGCTTGTCGGGCCACATCAGGAACGGGCGGACGGTCACCCGCCGTAGCCCGTGAGCAGCTCCGCCCGCAGCTCCGGCGACACCCGGTCGAGCGTCACGATCCCGTCCAGATGGTCGATCTCGTGCTGCGCGCAGATCGCGGTGAAGCCGGCCAGATCGGCCCCGCAGGCCTGCCCGCCGATATCCTCCCAGGCCAGCCGCACCGCAAGGTGGCGCGCCACCGGCACCGTCAGGCCCGGGATCGACAGGCAGCCCTCCGGGCCCTCGGCCATCTCTTCCGACCGCGACAGGATGACCGGGTTGACAAAGACCTGCGGGTCGGGCGCGCCCCGTTTCCAGCCTTCGTCCATCACGAAAACCCGCGACAGCACGCCCACCTGCGGCGCCGCCAGCCCCCGCCCCCCTGCCGCGTACATCGTTTCGAACATATCCGAGAGCAGCCCGGCCAGCGCGTCCCCCCGCCCCCCGACCGGCGCAGAGGGCGCCGAAAGCCGCGGGTCGGGCCAGGTCAGGATCGGCAGCGCCATCAGTCCCGTGCCCGTTCGCGCTTCAGCTTGGTCATCCGCCGAGTGATCAGCTGCCGCTTCAGCGCGCTCAGGTAGTCGATGAAGAGCCTGCCGTTCAGATGGTCGATCTCGTGCTGCACGCAGGTCGCCCAGAGCCCGGCGAACTGCTCTTCCTCTGCCGCCCCGTCCAGCCCCGTCCAGCGCACCCGCACCTCGGCCGGGCGCTCCACATCGGCATACTGGTCAGGCAGCGACAGGCAGCCCTCCTCATAGGTGTTCCGCGCCTCGGACGACCAGACGACCTCGGGGTTCAGAAGCACCATCGGGCGCGGCTTCGCCTCGGGGTCCTTCACGCAATCCATCACGATCATCCGCACCGAAAGCCCGATCTGCGGCGCGGCAAGGCCGATGCCCGGGGCTTCGTACATCGTCTGCAGCATGTCCTGGGACGCCTGCCGCAGCTCGTCGGTGACCGAGGTGACGGGATCGGCCACGCGCTTCAGGCGGGGATCGGGATGGATGATGATGCTGCGCGGCGCCATTCGCCCGATTTAGGGGAAGCGCCGAATCCGCGCAATGGCGGGGAATGGCCGGGGTGCGGGCGGGCTTGTATGGGACAGTGTTCCGTAGAAATCTTCTGGATAAGATCATTGCTCCAATAAGTTGCTAAACAGCAGAACACTGTATCGAGTATATTGACAGAAGCGGAAACATGTCCCAAAGGCTGGCGCGACATCGGGATCGCGTTCTAGATAGCAAGGGGGCAAAGATGGACGGGACGGCGGCAATGGACTTCGACTTCGACGAGATCATCGAACGGCGCGGCACCCATGCCGACAAGTGGGACGGGATGGAGGCCTATTGCGGCCTCTCCGCCCCCGACGCGCTGCCGATGTGGGTCGCCGACATGGACTTCCGCCCCCCCGCGCCCGTCCAGCGCGCCATCGAGCGGATCGCCGCGCATGGCGTCTACGGCTATTACGGCAACGACCGGCCCTGCCGCGAGGCGGTGGCCTGGTGGATGAAGACCCGCCACGGCTGGGACCTGCCCGCCGAAGGGCTCTTCTTCACCCACGGCCTTGTCAACGGCACCGCGCTTGCAATCGACGCCTTCACCCAACCGGGCGACGGGGTGGTGCTGCACACCCCCGTCTATCACGCCTTCGCCCGCGTCATCCGCGCCTCGGGCCGCCGGCTGGTCGAATGCCCGATGACGCTTGCGGACGGGCGATACGGCTTCGACTTCGACGCGATGGACCGCGCGATGACGGGTGGCGAGCGGATGTTCATACTTTGCTCGCCCCACAACCCCGGCGGCCGGGTCTGGACGGTGGACGAGTTGCGGGGGGTCGCCGATTTCTGCCTTCGCCACGACCTGATCCTTGTCTCGGACGAGATCCACCACGACCTGACCTATCCCGGCCACAAGCACACGATGA
The DNA here is from genome assembly GCA_046155885.1 of Paracoccaceae bacterium. Taxonomy (GTDB): domain Bacteria; phylum Pseudomonadota; class Alphaproteobacteria; order Rhodobacterales; family Rhodobacteraceae; genus JAOADN01. Next base: position 16,405 of record JBJXFU010000165.1, on the reverse strand, counting down.
CCGCGCTGGCCGCGCCGGGCATCGCCGACCGGCTGGTTACAATGACCGCGCCCTCCAAGACCTTCAACATCGCGGCCGGCCATACCGGCAACGTCATCATCGGCAACGAGGTGATGCGCAAACGCTTTGACGCCCGCATGGCGGCGCTGGGCCTGTCGCCCAACGCCTTCGGCATGCACATGGTCGAGGCCGCCTATTCGCCGGAAGGTGCGGTCTGGGTCGATGCGCTGCGCCGTTATCTCGACGGCAACCGCAGGCTTTTCGACGAAGGCATCGCCGGCATTCCGGGGCTGAAGTCGATGAAGCTGGAAGCGACCTACCTCGCCTGGGTCGATTTCGCCGGCGCCGGCATGGATGCGGCAGAGGCGCAGAAGCGGGTCGTCGGGCAGGCGCGCATCGCAGTGAACGCGGGGCCGAGCTTCGGCAGGGGCGGCGAGAGCTGCCTGCGCTTCAACCTTGCCACGCCCCGGGCGCGGGTGGCCGAGGCGGTGGATCGCCTGAAGACGGCCTTCGCCGACCTGCAATAGGATGGAACGCCGGGAAGATGCCGCTTGGAAGCGGCATCCGGACGGGCCTTCGAATGCCCGCCTTCCGGGCGCGGCCCCTCTGCCCTTCTGCTCAGAACCGCGGCAACAAGGCGACCGGCGCGCTTTCGTCCCGCTCGAAGTCCAGTGGCGGGCGGTCCGACGCGGCGGTGGCGCGCTTCATCGTGCAGATCAGCTCGCCCCCCTCGACCCCCGAGGCGACGATCAGGCACTGCGACAGGTGCCGCGAGCCGTCGAACACATCGACCAGCCCCCGCAGATGCGCGACCTGTTCGGCGTCGAGCGAAAAGCCGTCATCCCACCAGCGCAGGATCGGCCAGATATCGTCGCCCGCCATGACGCGCAGGCGCGACCGCTTCCTCAGATCGCGGCGCCGCGCCTCTTCCAGCCCGGCGCGGACCTCCTTCGGCAGGAACTCCGACATCACACACCATCCCCCGGCGCAAGGATGAGCCGCAACGTATTGACAAATCAAGCCACTCTTGTGACGGCGCCGTGGATACCGAAGATTCGTGTCCAGTGTGGCCGCGCCACCGCGCTTCTTGCGCCCGCAGGCAACAGTCAGTGCCCCGTTCAGTGCGGCGTCCCGTAATGCTCGACCACCGCCGCAAGGTCTTCCGGCCGCGTTTCGGTCGGCAGGAACGCGCAGGCATTCGGCATCAGCCGGAAGATCGAGCCATCGGAAAAGAACTTCGTGCTGGTGACGAAGATCACCTTCGTGTCGGGGTGACGGTACGACGCGTAGTCGGCCACCGCGAAGGCGCTGCCCTGGGACAGCATCACGTCGAGCACGATGATCTCGTAGCCCGCTTCGTCGAGCCGGGCGACCGCCCCCTCCTGCCCGGTCTCAAGATCGACAATCTCGCAGTAGCGCTGCAAATGGCGCTGCCACAGGCCGCCCAGATCGGGCTCGCTTTCGACGATCAGAACGCGCATCCATATACCGTGGGGCAGCACACGGTTAAACGGTCACCGCCGGCGAAAGCCCCACAAAACAGCCGTCGCAGGCCAATGATCCGCCTTTCCAGTTTAGCTTCTCCGGACCTCGAACGCCAATGAAAATGCAGAAACTCACCTGTGCCGCCCTGATTTCCCTGCTCTGCGCCCCCGCATCCGCCTCTTGCGGGGGCGGTTTCGCCGGTTTCGTCGACGGCCTGAAGGCCGAAGCCCTGGCCGCCGGATTCGACCGCGCCACCGCCGACGCCTTCTTCGCGGGCGTCCGCCAGGACAAGAAGGTCCTCTCGCGCGACAGGGGGCAAAGCTTCTTCCGGAAGTCCTTCATCGAGTTTTCGCGCTCGGTCATCAGCCAGAACCGCATCGACAACGGCGCGCGGAACGGCAAGGCCTTCCGCGATACCTTCGCCCGCATCGAACGCGATTTCGGCGTGTCGCGCGGGGTCCTTCTTGCCTTCTGGGCGCTGGAGACCGATTTCGGCCAGGTCCAGGGCGACTTCAACACCCGCGACGCGCTGGTGACGCTGGCGCATGACTGCCGCCGCCCCGACCTGTTCCGCCCGCAAGTCCTGGCGGCGATCGAGCTGTTCCGCCGCGGCGACTTCGACCCCGCCGCCACCACCGGCGCCTGGGCGGGCGAAATCGGCATGGTGCAGATGCTGCCCGACGATATCCTGCGCAATGGCACGGACGGCGACGGCGACGGCCACGTCCGCCTCAAGACCTCCGCCCCCGACGCGCTGATGTCGGGCGGGCGCATGCTGTCCTCGCTCGGCTGGCGGGCGGGCGAACCCTGGCTGCAGGAAATCACCGTGCCAAAGGGCCTCGACTGGTCGAAGACCGGGCTCAACCACGAACTCGATACGGCGGATTGGGCGGCGATGGGCGTCCGCGCCCGGCAGGGCGACCTCCGGCGCGGTCTGAAAGCCTCGGTCCTTTTGCCGATGGGCCGCAAGGGCCCGGCCTTCCTTGCCTACCCGAACTTCCGGGTCTTCTTCGAATGGAACAAAAGCTTCGTCTACGTCACCACCGCCGCCTATTTCGCCACCCGCCTGGAAGGCGCGCCGCCCTACGACCCCGGCAATCCTGACCCCGCGCTCAGCGAGGCCGAGATGCGGCGGCTGCAAGAGGCGCTGGCGGCGAAGGGCCACGATGTCGGCAAGATCGACAGCATCCTCGGCGAAAAGACCCGTGAGGCGGTGCAGAGTGAACAGGAACGGCTGGGCCTGCCCGCCGACGCCTGGCCCACGGCCGAGCTTCTGTCCCGCCTCTAGGACGGGCGCCTCCGCCCATCGCCGCACGGGCGGCCGCAAGACTCGTCAAGGGGATCGGTCTTTGCAGTCTCGGGAGGAAAAGTCGCGCGCGGGAAAGCGCGCGACTTGGTCGCCGGGCTCTCAGTGCCCCGCTTGTGACCGAACAAAGTCCGCCATCAGGGCCATCGCCGTCTCGCCTGCGTCCAGCATTGCAAAGCTTGCCGAGAACACATGGGGCATTCCTTCCCAGACATGCAGATCCACCGCGCCCCCTGCGGCGCGGACCCGGGCAGCATAGGCGATGCTGTCGTCAAGCAGAATCTCGGGGGTGCCGACATGGATCTGCACTGGCGGCAAGCCTGCCCGCGCGCCGAAGACGGGGGAGGCAAAGGGAGACTTCGGATCCTCCGTGCCGAGGTACATGGCGGCAAAGGTCCGCAACATCGCCTCGGTGAGGTATGGCTCCTCATCGGCCCTTGTCTTCATGCTTTCGCCCGCCAGGGAAAGATCGGTCCAGGGCGAAATCACCACAGAGGCGGCCGGGGCAATTCCACGGCCTGCCTCGGCCTCGGCCTGGGCCCAATGGAGAAGCGAGAGTGACAGACCGCCGCCGGCAGAATCTCCCAGAATGACGATCCGCCTGAACCCAAGCGCCTGAAGCGCCTTCCAGACCGCACGGGCTTCGGAGACGCCCGCCGGAAAGGGATGTTCAGGTGCCAAGGCATAGTCGGGCGCAAAGACGGCAAGCCCGGTACGGGCAGCGAACTGACTCACGATATTGCAATAGGCTGCGGCCGAACCCAGCACATAGCCGCCGCCATGCAGGTAAAGGATCGCGGCATCCCCGGGGCTGGCATTCGGGCGCAGCCAGTAACCGGACACACCGCCAAGGCTTGCGGCCTCGGTCGTGACGCCGACCCCCGCCGGGACCGCGGCAATCATCTCGTCATAGCCGGCGCGCGCCTCGGGGCCGGTCATCATGCCCTTGAACGGGGCAGATTGTTCGGCAATGGCGGCCACGGTTGCGCGGTCTCCGGGGGTCAAGGGGTGATGTATGGTCATGATTGCTCCTGAAGGGTTAAGGTGATGATGCCCGATCGTCAGGCCGTGGCGCGATGTACGGCTGCCGGTTCCGGAGATGTTCGCGAGGCCGCCCTGGTCAGGACATCCGGCCCGCCCGGATCAGGACACGCAGCAGGATGATCAGGAAAACGGTCTCGATCCCGGCGGTGACGCTCAGCGCATATGTGTTCGCATCCGACGCCTGATTGAGGATCAGCCCCACCAGAATATCCCCGATCTCGATGAAGATGCGGGTGGCAAGCATTAGGGCCAGCAGCGCCGCACTGTCGAGCCAGAGCGCGATCATCAGCCCGGCGACCGAGCCGAGCACGCGCGCGCCGGTGCTGTAGAGCCCGAATCTCTCAGAGTAGGTTTCGATCCCGACTCCGGGAAAGAAACTGCCGGGAATCTGGGTGAAGACATAGAAGAAGTAGAACCCGGCTGCGACCAGCAGCCAACCAAAGACCTTTGCCGACAACGGGATTTGCGGGCCGAGAGCGTTTCGAAGTTCCTTCATGCGCTTTCTCCATTCGTGCTTGCCGCAGCACTACACCATGGGTAGCCTGTCTCATTATCCGCCGAAACGCCGGAGAATAGAACGCACTGTCCCAAAAGTGAAACGCATGATCGCCACTTCTGACCTGTCGGATTTCAACCTTGTCGCGCTGCACGGCGGCTTTGGTCTGGCGGCGCGGGCCTCAGGGCGCCCCAAGGCCACGCTGTCGCGCCATGTGCGGGCGCTCGAGGACAGGCTTGGCCTGCGCCTGATCGAACGCGACGGCACGGCCTTTCGCCTGACCGATGAGGGCCGCAGCCTCTTTGCCCGCACCGAAGGCCCCTTGGCGGAACTGACCGAGGCAGTCGCGGCGCTGACCCATTTGTCCGGACCGCCGCGCGGCAAACTGCGCGTCTCCTGCCCTCTGATGTTCGGGCATCTCTACATGGGGCGCATCGCCGCAAGCTTCGTGCAGCGCTATCCCGAAGTGCAGCTTGAGGTGTCCGTCGAGGATCGTCAGGTCGATCTGATCGAGGAAGGATTTGACGTGGCTCTGCGCATCAATCCAAAGCCTGATAGCCAACTCGTCGGGCGGCCACTCTTCCGGGATGAGCTCTTGATCGTCGCCCCCGCCGGACTGGCGCGCCCCGATGACCCGATGATGCCGGTGCCCGCTGTTACCGGGCTCACTGCCCCCGCCTTGCAAAGCCGCATGGTAGTTGAGGGAAATGATGATCGACAGATCACCCTGAAGTCCATCCTGCGCCTGCCTACGCCCCTGATGGTGCGCGACGCCGTTCTGGCGGGGGCTGGGGTCGGCATCCTGCCGCGCCGCCTCGTCGCTGGGTCCTTGGCGCGCGGTCGGATGCAGGACTGGGGCCGCCTGCCCGATGGTCGGGTGGAGTTCTGGGCGCTTCATGCCAGCCGCAGATTGACCAGCCGAAAGGTCGCGGCCTTCATCGAGCATCTCACAGACGAGGTTCGCGACCGCGTGGTCCCGGAATGAGCCGTTATGCTGCACTGTAAAGCGCGCCGACCATGATGCGCGCCAGCGCAAAGCTCGGACCAACTCGGCATCAGTTCGATCCGGGTCGCGTTGGCGGAGGGAGTGGGCCTGATATCCAGCCTTTTCCACTCTAATTCATTGATTTTATTAATACATTCAGGAGTCCTCGCTCATCGGTCAATACTTGATGTGCAATGACCGGCGTCCGGCTCAATCAGCCCTTGACCTTCCAGTCACGGGAAGGAGCACATTGAAATCGAAGGCCGTGCATTAGCCTTCGCGCGGCGCGTCCGCACAAGGAGAACGCCATGTCCACCGTCGATCCCCACGCAGGTCACGCTCACACCGACGACGAAATGCCGAAGCACCATGATGAGCCTGCAACTGGTCCGACGGCGACCGACCCCGTCTGCGGCATGACAGTGACCCTGAAACCCGATACAAGGACGGACAACTTTGGCGGAAAGGACTTCCATTTCTGCTCGGGCAATTGCCTGACGAAGTTCAAGGCCGATCCTTGGTTCTACGCCTCGGGTCGTGCCGCAGGCAGCAAAGAAACAGCTCCCTCAAAGGTCCAGTACACCTGCCCGATGCACCCCGAGATCGTTCGCGTCGCACCGGGAGCCTGCCCGATCTGCGGCATGGCGCTGGAGCCGATGCTGCCCTCGGACGAGCCGAACGAGGAATTGGCCGACTTCACACGGCGGATGTGGATCTCGGCTGCCGCTGCGCTGCCGCTCATCATCCTGACGATGGGCGAACTGGTGGCGCTGCCGGTTAGAGACTGGATCGGCCACCAGACCGCGAGCTATCTCGAGTTCGTGCTGGCGACGCCGATCATTCTCTGGGCGGCCCTGCCGTTCTTCCGGCGCGGCTGGGACTCGGTGGTGAACCGGTCCCCCAACATGTGGACACTGATCAGCCTCGGTGTTGGCGCGGCCTACCTTTATTCGCTGGTCGCGACCTTTTTGCCGGGGGTCTTCCCCGAGGTCTACCGGATGGGCCACGGCGTCGGCACCTATTTCGAGGCCGCTGTGGTGATCGTGGCGCTGGTCTTCGTGGGCCAGGTGCTGGAACTGCGCTCACGCGAGCGTACAGGCGACGCGATCCGCGCGCTTCTGGACCTGGCACCCAAGACCGCGCGGCGCATCCTGCCGGACGGCACCGAATATGACGCGCCCCTGGAGAACATCATGGCGGGCGACCGGCTGAGGGTGCGCCCCGGCGATGCGGTGCCGGTGGATGGCACGGTGATCGAGGGTCGATCGTCCCTGGACGAAAGCATGCTGACCGGCGAGTCAATGCCGGTCGAGAAGGGCCCGGGCGATGCGGTGACCGGGGCCACGATCAACAAGAACGGCTCTCTGGTGATCGAAGCGGGCAAGGTCGGCGCCGATACCGTGCTGGCGCAGATCGTGGCGATGGTGTCGAACGCGCGGCGGTCCCGCGCGCCGATCCAGGGGCTGGCCGACAGGGTGTCGGCGATTTTCGTGCCGACCGTGGTAGCCATCGCGATTCTCGCGTTCATCGTCTGGCTGACCGTTGGCCCGGCCCCGGCGCTGGTCTTCGCCATCGCATCGGCCGTGTCTGTGCTGATCATCGCCTGCCCTTGTGCCTTGGGGCTTGCCACCCCGATCTCCATCACCACCGCCGCAGGGCGCGGGGCGCAGGCGGGTGTGCTGATCAAGGATGCCGAGGCGCTGGAGCGGATGGCGGGGGTCGATACGCTGATCGTCGACAAGACCGGCACCCTGACGATGGGCAAGCCGAAGCTGACCGATGCCATTGTGCTGGGGGATGTGGCCGTCCTTGACCTTCTGTCCCTGGCGGCGGCACTGGAGCGTGGGTCGGAACACCCGCTTGCCGAAGCAATTGTCGAAGGGGCAGAGGCGCAGGGCGCGGCGCGGCAGGAGGCTGCGGACTTCGAAGCCGTCACCGGCAAGGGCGTGCGCGGCACGGTCGGAGGGCGCGCGGTAGCGCTTGGCAATGCGGCGATGATGCAGGAAATGGGCTTGGACACGGGTGCCGCAGAAGCAAAGGCCGACACTCTGCGCGCAGCGGGAAAGACGGCGATGTTCCTTGCGGTTGACGGTGCGCTGGCGGGCACGGTCGCGGTAGCCGACCCGATCAAGGACTCGACCGCGCAGGCGATCCGCGAACTACACGCACAAGGGCTGCGGGTCATCATGGCCACCGGCGACAACGAGCGCACGGCGCAGGCGGTGGCGGCCAAACTCGGCATCGATGAAGTGCGCGCGGGCGTGCTGCCCGAGGCCAAGAAGGACCTGATCGAGCAGTTGCGCCGCGACGGCCACAAGATCGCCATGGCCGGCGACGGGGTGAACGACGCCCCGGCGCTGGCCGCCGCAGATGTCGGCATCGCGATGGGCACCGGAGCTGATGTGGCGATGGAAAGCGCGGGGATCACGCTTCTGGGCGGCGACCTCATGGGCATCGTGCGGGCGCGCAAGCTGGCGCGGGCCACCTTGCGCAACATCAAGCAGAACCTGTTCTTTGCCTTTGCCTACAACGTGCTCGGCGTGCCCATCGCTGCGGGCCTGCTCTATCCCTTCACCGGGATGTTGCTGTCGCCGATGATCGCGGCGGCGGCGATGAGCCTGTCATCGGTTTCCGTCATTTCCAATGCGCTGCGGCTCAGGCGGATCGAATTGTGAGGGACTGACGATGGCCGAAGAACCGAACCACGGGGAGGGCGCATACCAGAACAACGAGAAGGCCGAGACCAGAGTCCTTGGAGACGTGCAGACGTTTGATCGTAGCTTCCGTCAATGTCCGATTTTCGGGAAGAGTTCAGTCAGCGAAGGATGCTCAGCCGACCTTCTTGTGCCGCCGCTCGTTCGACCCGCAAGAAGGCGATGAGCGCAGCGCTGGCGCCGAGGATATGGGCACGCGTCAGGTCGGCCGCACGGTCGGCGTCGCGGTCGATCGCCGCCTGCAGTATCCCCTGATGCTCGCGCCGCGCCCGCGCGATCCCGTCGGTCAAGACAAGTTGGGCGCGCAAGTAGCGGCCGATCTTGTCGAGCGCGCCGGAAACGACGTGGAGGTGGAACGGCTGCGCGCCGTCCCGATAGAGCGTGTAGTGAAACTGACGGTTTAGTTGCGCCCATTTGCCGCTGTCTGTCTCTGAGGCGAACTCGGCGGCGCAGCGGCGGGCCTCGTCAAGCGTTTCTTCCCGGATCGAGCCGACTGAACGCCGGATAACCTCACTTTCGATCAGCGCGCGGAACTCGAACATCTCGGCGATCTCGTCCAACGAAAGGGAGGACACCACCGCTCCCTTGTGGCGCTGCGTGGTGACCAGGCCCTGCTCCTCGAGCCGCGCCAACGCCTCGCGCACAGGGATGCGGCTGACGTTGAACATCTGCGCGATCTGGTCCTGGCGCAGGACATCTCCGTCCTTCAATTCGCCTTCGACGATGGCCTCACGGAGCGCGGCGAAGATCACCTCCGCCGGGGACGGAAGGGCGCCGAGGTCGGTCGCCTTCAGCTTCAGATCCATGCGCGCGCAATACCTCCCGGCGATGCCATGTGGCGGGCACCGGCCGCGCGCCCCCGGATTCGCATCCGCCAACGTCGCCGCCGATTGCCTTACAGATCGGATCCAATTTACAGTATCCAAGTATGAATGCGAGTCGTGATCGGTAACCACGCAACAGGGAGTAGGCTTCATGAAGATACTGACACTTGCCGCCGGACTGACCGCGGCGCTGGCGGCCGGAGCGGCACAGGCCGACAAGCTTGACGATATCATCGCCTCGGGGGTGCTGCGCTGCGCGGTGGTGCTTGATTTCCCGCCGATGGGGTCGCGGGATGCCGACAACAACCCGGTCGGGTTCGATGTCGAATACTGCAACGATCTCGCCGCCGCCCTTGGCGTGACGCCGGAGTACGTCGAAACGCCGTTCCCAGACCGCATTCCTGCGCTGGTGTCCGGTCGTGCCGACGTCGGCGTCGCCTCGACCTCGGATACTCTGGAGCGGGCGAAGACGATCGGTTTCTCGATTCCGTATTTCGCGTTCACCAATGTGGTTCTGACGCGTGAGGATGCCGGGATCGCCGACTTTGAGGGCATGGCCGGAAAGACCGTCGGCTCGGTCGCCGGCACCTTCGAGGGCATCAAGCTCGAGGACAATGTGAAGGCCTGGGGGTCGGGTGAATTCCGTCCCTATCAGACACAGGCGGATGTGTTCCTTGCGCTGAGCCAGGGGCAAATCGACGCGACCGTCGTGACCTCGACCGTCGCTTCCGCCATCATCGCGACGGGCCAGTATCCGGGGCTGAAGATCGCGGGCGACGCGCCCTATCCGGTCGACTATGTCAGCCTGATCGCGCTGCGCCAGGAACAGGGGCTGATCAATTATCTCAACCTCTTCGTGAACCTGCAGGTTCGGTCCGGCCGCTACCAGGAGTTGTTCGACAAGTGGGTCGGCGGCGCGGCACCGGGCCTGACGATCGACGGCGTCTACCGTTGAAGCCAGAGACGCGCGCGGCCCCTCCGCGGGCCGCACGCTGACCAGAAACGGCGATGTTCGGTTACACCTTCCACTGGTACCAGGCCTTCCGCGCCCTTCCGGACATGTTCCAGGGCGCGCTTGTCACTTTGCAGGTCGCCATCCTGTCGATGGTCCTTGGCGTGGCTCTGGCCATCCTTCTGGCCGTCGGCCGGATGTCGGCGAACCGGCTTGCCTGGGGCGCCGCGACGACCTGGGTGGAAGTTGCCCGGAACACGCCGGCGCTGTTCCAGATATACATGGCGCATTTCGGACTGGGCGCCTTCGGCATCCACCTGTCGCCCTGGACCGCGCTGCTGGCCGGGATCACGTTCAACAATGCGGGCTATCTTGCCGAAACGTTCCGAGGGGCGCTGAACGCCATTCCGCCAACCCAAGCGCGGGCAGCGCGGTCTCTGGGGATGGGGCCGGTACGCGCTTTCTGGTCTGTGGTGATGCCCCAGATGTTCCGCATCTCGTTCCCACCGATGACCAACCAGATGGTCTGGGCGATCCTGATGACTTCGCTGGGCCTGACGGTGGGCATGGCCACCGACCTGGCCGGAGTGACCCAGGACCTCAACGTCCGGACCTTCCGTACTTTCGAATTCTTCGCCCTCGCGGCCGTGATCTATTACCTGATCGCCAAGGCGGTGATGCTCGGCGCGCGCCTCATCGCCTGGCGTCTGTTCCGGTATTGAGGGGAGGGCGCGATGTTCGACACCGGCCTCACCCTCAACGACCTCCTGTTCCTCGCCAGGGGCGCCGGGGTAACGCTGGCGATCACTGGTGTCGCGGTGATGTTCGGAACGCTCTTGGGTATCGCCTTCGGCACGGTGAAGGCACATGTCGGGCCATGGACGGCGGCGCCGCTGACCTTCGTGCTCGACGTCCTGCGTTCGGTTCCGCTGCTGATCCAGCTCATCCTCGCCAACGCCTTTCAGTCCATCGCCGGCTTCGGCTGGTCGCCCTTCGTGGTCGCCTGTGTGATGCTTTCGCTTTACACCTCGGCCTATTGCACCGAGATCGTCCGTGGCGGTATCGACGCCGTGCCGGCCGTGACCCGCCGTGCCGCGCGTTCGCTGGGCATGAGCTGGACCCAGGATATGACGAACGTCACCTTGCCAATGGCATTGCGCGTCGCTCTACCAGGCTGGATCGGGCTTGCGCTTGGTGTGATGAAGGACAGCGCGCTTGTCCTATGGCTTGGCATCATCGAGCTTCTGCGGTCGTCGCAGATTCTCGTCACCCGTTTGCAGGAGCCGCTGCTGATCCTGATGATCGCGGGGGCGATCTATTTCCTCATTTCCTTCCCCATCGCCCGCCTCGGCGGCCGGCTCGAAGCAAGGTGGCGCGAGAATGATTGAGGTCGACAATGTCCATAAGGCCTTCGGTGCGCTTGAGGTTCTGAAGGGTGTGGCGCTGACGGTCAGGAAGGGCGAGGTCGTCACCGTCGTCGGCGGCTCTGGCTCTGGCAAGTCGACGCTTCTGACCTGCATCAACGGGCTGGAACCGATCCAGCGGGGCCGCATCCTTGTGGATGGCACCGTGGTTCACGCCGCCGGGACCGACCTGAACAGGTTGCGCCGCAAAATCGGCATCGTGTTCCAGCAGTTCAACGCCTTCCCGCATCTGACGGTGCTTGAGAACGTGACGCTTGCGCCGCGCAAGGTATTGGGGATGGACCGGGCAAAGGCCGAGGAGATCGCTGTCAGGCAGCTTTCACATGTGGGCCTTGCCGAAAAGCTCAAGGTCTACCCTTCGCGCCTGTCCGGCGGGCAGCAGCAGCGAATGGCCATCGCGCGGGCGCTGGCGATGTCGCCCGACTACATGCTGTTCGACGAGGTGACGTCGGCGCTCGACCCGCAACTGGTGGGTGAGGTGCTGGACACGTTGCGGCTGCTAGCCTCCGAGGGCATGACGATGATCTGCGTCACACACGAGATGCGTTTCGCGCGCGAAGTGTCGGATCGCGTTGCCTTCTTTCGCGAAGGGGTCGTCCACGAGATCGGGACACCCGCGCAGATATTCGAACACCCGGAAAAACCAGAGACCGCGGCTTTCCTGAAAACCGCGCACTAGAACACCAAGGAGGTTCCCGACGATGTGGACGGGCATGATGCCGGCCGTGACCACCAAGTTCACGGCCGACGGCGCGCTGGACGGCGCCGAGATGGAACGCTGCTTCGCCTTGCAGGTCGAGGCTGGAAATGCCGGGCTGATCACCTGCGGCACGCTGGGCGAAGGCAACATGCTGAGCCACGACGAGCGTATCGAGGTTCTGCGCATCGCCAAGTCCGTAGCCGGGCGCAAACCGGCGCTGCTGACCGTGTCGGAGCCCGGTACGCGGGAGGCCTGCGCATTGGCGGCACGGGCGGCGAAGGCGGGGGCGGACGGGCTGATGATCGTGCCCTCGCCGGTCTACCACACCAACCGGAACGAGACGATCGCCAACCTGAACGCCATCGCCGGGGCCGGTGGATTGCCGGTGATGATCTACTCGAACCGCGTCGGTTACCGGGTGGACGTGACACCCGAGATGATGGTCGAACTCGCGGAGAATCCGCTGATGGTAGCGATCAAGGAAAGCTCGGACGACATTCGCCGCTGCACCGAGATATTCAACACCGTCGGCCACCGCTTCAAGGTGCTGACCGGGGTGGACAATCTCGGGCTCGAGGCCCTTTTGATGGGATGCGATGGATGGATCTCGGGAGTGTCCATCGCGTTCCCGGCGGAGAACCAGGCGATTTGGGATCTGGTCCGGTCCGGCCGGATCGAGGAGGCGCGCGCGATCTATCGCTGGATGCGTCCGCTTCTGGACCTCGACGTCTCGACCTTCCTTGTCCAGCAGATCAAGCTTGCCGAGACCATCGTGATAGGCTCGAACGAGCGGGTGCGCGCGCCGCGCTTGCCGCTCGCGGGGGAGCACCGGGTTCGCGTCGAGGCGCTGATCCGCGAGCGGATCGCCTGCCGTCCGTCACTGCCGAAGCTGGCCGCCTGAGGATCGTACCGGACCGACATGGCGCGCCATACCTTCTTTTGCATCGACGGTCACACCTGCGGTAACCCCGTCCGTGTGGTCGCTGGCGGCGGGCCGCAGCTCAATGGCGCGACAGTGCTCGACCGGCGTGCGCATTTCCTCGCCGAGTTCGACTGGATCCGCCGCGGCTTGATGTTTGAACCGCGCGGGCACGACATGATGTCGGGCGCGATCCTCTACCCGCCGACGCGCGAGGATTGCGACGTGGCGATCCTCTTCATCGAGACCTCGGGCTGCCTGCCGATGTGCGGGCATGGCACGATCGGGACCGTCACCACGGCGATCGAATACGGGCTCGTCACCCCGTGCACACCCGGGGTCCTTCGGCTCGACACGCCGGCAGGGCTCGTGGTGGCCGAGTACCGGCAGGAGGGCGCCCATGTCGAGGAGGTGACGCTCACCAACGTACCCGCCTACCTCCACGCCGAAGGGCTGACGGCGGAGGTGGAGGGGCTGGGCGAAGTGACCGTCGACGTCGCCTACGGCGGCAACTTCTACGCCATCGTCGACCCCCAACCCGCCTTCCGGGACATGAGCGAGCACACTGCCGGCGACCTCCTGCGCTGGTCTCCGCTGCTGCGCCGGGCGCTGAACGCGAAGTACACGTTCCAGCACCTGGAGAAGCCCGACATCCGCGGCCTCTCTCACATTCTCTGGACCGGCCGTCCCACCCAACCCGAGGCCACCGCCCGCAATGCCGTGTTCTACGGCGACAAGGCCATCGACCGCTCGCCCTGCGGCACCGGCACCTCCGCGCGCATGGCGCAGTGGGCGGCCAAGGGGCGGCTCTCCCAGGGCGAGGACTTCGTGCACGAGAGCATCATCGGCTCGATGTTCCGCGGCCGGATCGAAGGCCGCGCCACCGTGGGCGACCGGCCCGCCATCATCCCCTCCGTCGCCGGCTGGGCGCGGGTGACCGGTCTGAACACGATCTTCATCGACGACCGCGACCCTTTCGCGCAAGGCTTCCAGGTGCAGTAGGAGACGACCCATGAAAATCACCGCCCTACGCGCCTACCAGGTGGACCTGCCGCTGAAGGAAGGCCGCTACAGCTGGTCGAACGGCAACTTCGTGGAGGTCTTCGACGCCACCGTCGTCGAGGTGCTGACGGACGCCGGGATAACCGGCTGGGGCGAGTGCTGCCCGCTCGGATCGGCCTACCTGCCCGCCTATGCGCTCGGCGTGCGCTCCGGGCTGGCCGAGATCGCGCCGAAAGTCATCGGCATGGACCCGCGCGACCTGATGGTCCTGAACCGCCACATGGACGCGGTCCTGCGCGGGCATCCCTACGTTAAGGCCGCGATCGACGTCGCCTGCTGGGACATCCTCGGCAAGGTCACCGGCCTGCCCTGCTACCAGCTTCTCGGCGGCAAGGCGCAGGAAGATGTGAAGCTTTACCGCGCCATATCGCAGATCGCACCCGATTCGATGGCGGCGAACGTCGCGGGCTACCGGGGGGAAGGCTACACCAAGTTTCAGCTCAAAGTCGGCGCTGACGCCGACAGCGACATCGCCCGCATCCGCGCCGCGCGTGCCGTTCTGCAACCCGGTGACGTGCTGGTGGCCGACGCCAATACCGGCTGGACCATGCACGAGGCCGCCCGTGTGGTGAACGCCGTACGCGACGTGGACGTCTATATCGAACAGCCCTCGCCGACCTACGAGGAATGCCTCGCCACCCGCCGCCGGACATCTCTGCCCTTCGTGCTCGACGAAGTGATCGGCGGGGTCGGCGACCTGGCGCGGGGAATCGCGGACAATGCGATGGACGTGATCAACCTCAAGGTTTCCAAGGTCGGCGGGCTGACCAAGGCGAAGCAGATGCGCGACCTGTGCATCGCGGCCGGCATCCCGATGACGATCGAGGACACCTGGGGCGGCGACATCGTTACCGCGACGATCGCGCATCTGGCGCAGTCGACGCCGGAGGAGTTCTGCTTCTCTGCAACCGACTTCAACTCCTACGGCACAAAGGACATTGCCACGGGCGCGCCTAAACGGGTGAACGGGGCGATGCGTGCCGCCGACAGGCCGGGTCTGGGGGTGGAGCCGATCCTCGCCGCGCTTGGAGCGCCTGTGCTGGAGGTCTGATGCGCACGACAGGCGTGATTCATGTCGTCGGTTGCCATGCCGAGGGTGAGGTCGGTGACGTCATCGTCGGAGGCGTCGCCCCGCCGCCAGGGGATACGATCTGGGATCAGGCGCGCTGGATCGCCGCCGACAACCGGCTGCGCGACTTCGTCCTGAACGAACCGCGAGGCGGAGTATTCCGGCACGTGAACCTGCTGGTTCCGCCAAAGGATCCGCGCGCGGTGACGGGGTTCATCATCATGGAACCGGTGCACACTCCGCCAATGTCCGGCTCCAATTCGATCTGCGTCGCCACGGTCTTGCTCGATACCGGCATCGTGCCGATGACCGAGCCGGAGACCCGATTCGCGATGGAGGCTCCGGGCGGACTGGTAGAGGTGGTCGCGGAGTGTCGCGGCGGCAAGGCGGAACGGGTCCGCGTGCGCAATGTCCCAAGCTTCGCGGCCAATCTCGGCGTTGCGCTGGAAGTGTCGGGACTCGGGACGTTGACCGTGGACACGGCCTATGGCGGCGACAGCTTCGTGCTCGTCGACGCGGCAGCCTGCGGCTTTTCGCTCGACCCGTCCGAGGCGCGCGACCTGGCGGAGGCGGGGATTCGCATCACTCGCGCCTCGAACGAGCAGATTGGCTTCGCCCATCCCGTGCAGGACTGGCGACACATCTCGTTTTGCCAGTTCACCCGACCCCTTTCTGTCATCGACGGCACCAAGACCGGCCGCAACACCGTGGCGATCGAGCCTGGCAAGCTCGACCGGTCGCCGACTGGGACCGGGTGCTCGGCGCGGATGGCGGTTCTTCACGCCCGGGGCGAGCTTGCAGAGGGTGAAGATTTCAACGGCATTTCAATCCTCGGAAGTTCGTTCTTTTGCCGGATCGAGGGAACGACCGACCTTGCCGGCACGCCGGCAATCCTGCCGTCAATCTCCGGCCGGTCCTGGATTACCGAAACCCGGCAGCTGCTGTGCGACCCGGCCGACCCCTGGCCCCGCGGCTATCGGCTGGGCGACACTTGGCCCATGCGCTGACCGTGGCCCGGAACGGGGCGTCGTGTTCGGGTCGATGACACCAGTTCTCGGAATTGATCCATCGCCAGATGCGTCATGCGCATTTTCCCTTGCCGGCGACGAAGAAACTGCCGCCAACGCTCGCGAAGGTGCTGGCAGATGGATGCGAACCTTTCTCCGTTTGCCCAAACACAATGGGCGTCAGGTCGCAAGGAGTTGGCGCCACTCGGCGAGAGCGGCGGCACGGTTCTGCTTGAAGATCTGTCGGCTGGGGAGCTGCGTTCGTAGTTGAAGTGGATGTGTGCCACGGCCTTGCTGCGCGAATTGCCTGAAGTCCGGAGTTTCCCTTACGCTGGACAGACCTATCCTGCGCGCTGCGTGAGCGGTGTCCCGAGGGCGGTGAAGCGGTTCAGGATGGCTGCCCTGATCGGAAGCTCGG
>JBJXFU010000160.1:0-2835 GCA_046155885.1 Paracoccaceae bacterium | reverse complement strand
GCCCATGCGGCGGGTTTCGACCCTGACCTGGCTCATCGGCAGGTGCAGGGCATGGGCGACTTTGTGCTGCACTTCGGTCGGGTGCTGGGTCGAGGAATGGATCAGAAGGTCGCCCCCTTCGCCCGGGATGGCGGCGGCGACCTGGCCCTCGAGGTAGAAGTGTTCCTGCCCGCCGACCTCGAAGCTGCCTTCGATGGTTTTCGGCGCGGCGGCGATGGCGGCGGCGGCATCGCCGCGTTGCCAGACGACCGGACCGGATTCGAAGCGGCTGTTCGCGGCGAGGGCGTCGTCCACGGTCAGGAGGGCAAGGAGCGGGGCATAGGTGATCTTGCCGAGGCGGGCGGCCTTGCGGGCGGCCAAGTGGCTGTCGGCGACGACAAGAAAGACGGCCTGGCCGATGTGGTGGACGCGGCCGGTGGCCAGCAGCGGCTCGTCATGGGCCGAGGGGCTGCAGTCGGGCATCTCGGTGAAGTCTTCGGCCGAGAAAACCATGTGGACGCCGGGGGCCGCGCGGACGGCGGAGAGGTCCATGGCGATGATGGTGCCGTGCGCGATGGTGGCCAGCCCGAAGGCCAGATGCAGGGCACGGTCGGGCAGCGGGATGTCATCGACGTAGCGTGCAGTTCCCGTGACATGCAGGGGGGCCGCGTCGTGGGGAAGCGACTTGCCCATGCTCATGGCGTGACCTCCAGCACCGAGACGGATTGCCCGGCGAGGTCGTGGAGGTACCGGGTCAGCAGGTTCTGCGCCGTGGTCAGGCGGTAGGCGGCGCTCGCGCGCATGTCGGTCATCGGCGTGAAGTCCTGCGCGAAGGTGGGCATGGCGGCGGTGATGGTGGCCATCGTCCAGGGTTGGCCAAGGACGGCGGCTTCCACCGCCCTGGCCCGCTTTGGAATGCCCGCCATGCCGCCGAAAGCGATGCGGGCGGCAGTGACGGTGCCACTTTCGACGATCACGTTGAAGCAGCCGCAAATGGCCGAGATGTCCTGGTCGAAGCGTTTGGAGATCTTGTAGCAGCGCAAGGCGGGGGCCGTGGCGGGGACGGTGACGGCCTCGACAAACTCGCCGGGGAGGCGGTCCTGCTTGCGGTACTCGAGGAAGAAGTCCTCGAGCGGCAGGTCGCGGCGGGTGTTGCCCTGGCGCAGGTGCAAGGTGGCCCCCATCGCGATCAGTGCGGGGGGGCCGTCGCCGATGGGTGAGCCGTTGGCGATGTTGCCGCCGATGGTGGCGGCGTTGCGGACCTGGACGCTGGCATAGCGGCGCAGCATTTCGGCGAAGGACGGATGGGGGGCCTTCATCGCCTCCCACAAGGCCGAAAGGGTGACGCCCGCGCCGATGCGGATGGTGTCGGGGGTGGCCTCGATCCGGGCGAGATCGGTGATGCCGTTCAGGAAGGCTATGGTGGACAGGTCGCGAAGTTGCTTGGTGACCCAGAGGCCGACATCGGTGGCCCCGGCGATCAGGGTCGCATCGGGGTTTTGGGCGTACCAGTGCGCGAGTTCGTCGCTGGTGGTCGGGCGGAAACCTTGCTGGGGGGCTGTCTGCCCCCCGCCTTCGGCTCCCCCCGAGGATACTTGCGCAAAGCTGAATGCTTGATCTTTTGCCAGCCAGTCGGGGCGAGGACTGCTCTCGGCAGCCTCGGCCGCGCGGATGATCGGGGCATAGCCGGTGCAGCGGCAGAGGTTGCCGGCAAGCTGGTCGTCATGGTCGGTGCGACCGTTGGCGTGAGCGGCCGCCATCGACATCACGAACCCCGGCGTGCAGAAGCCGCATTGCGCGCCGTGGTGGTCGATCATCGCTTGCTGAACCGGGTGGAGGGTGCCGTCGGTGGCGGCCAGCCCTTCGACCGTGCGCACGGCAAGGCCGGCGATCTGGGGCAGGAATAGGATGCAGGCGTTCAGCGCGCGGGCGACGCCGTCGGCGTCGGTGACCATGACGGTACAGGCACCACAATCGCCCTCGTTGCAGCCTTCCTTGGTGCCGGTCAGGCCGCGCGTCTCGCGCAGCCAGTCGAGCAGGGTCCGCGTCGGCGGCGCGTCCGACACGGTGATTGGCGTTCCGTTGAGCAGAAACGCGATCTCGGACATGTGCAATCCTGCCGCCTTCTTTGCGTTCGAGGCGCAGTCCGAGGCCCGCCCGATGCGGCGTAAAGCGGCCCTCTTGCCCCCGGGCTGTTCCGCCCGCTCCCTGCTGAACATGAAGCCCGCCCGCCGCCCACATGGCAAGCAGAACGTTTTGTTGCCGGGGCGAAGCACTTTCGCCTTTTGCCGAAGGAATGGGCGGGGATTGCATGGAAATCGGGCAAAATGTAGGGGCGCGGCAGGCTGACCTGTCGGGCGGAGGGTGCGCGGTTTATCCGGGGCGACGGCGGACCGGCCTTTGGGACGGGCATGGCGCAGGCATGCCAGCTCGAAGCCGGGGGGCCATGGGTATGCAGGCGCGTTTGTCACCATCACAGACAAGGCCGCTGGATCGAGGCCTTCGTCGATGACGGCAATTCGCGGCGCTCGCCGTCGCTTGTGCGAATTGCTTCGGATTGCGCAATGGGCTGGTTCTGTCTCGCCTCTCGCGTCGGATCATCGCCTCCGATCCGTCCGTTGCAAAGGGGCGCTCCCGCGGGCTTTGCCCTTGGGCCGCGCAAGGGGGGCAGAGCCCCCTTGGACCCCCGTGCCCTGTATCGCGGTCCGGATAAGGCGCTGTCGCGCGAGGGGTGGTTGCCTGACCCAGGGGTTGAAGGATGGGGGCGGTTGCCCCCTTGATTTTCTTGATCGGGAGCGATGAAAAAATCCTGTCGCTCTGCTTTGACCCGGTGCCGTCGGGGCCACGCCATAGACA
>JBJXFU010000157.1:0-19516 GCA_046155885.1 Paracoccaceae bacterium | reverse complement strand
GCCTGTCGATCAAGGCGCGCGAGATCGCCGAAGAGAAGGAAGCGGTCGAGCAGTACGGATCGTCGGATTCCGGCGCATCCTTGGGCGACATCCTGGGCGCGGCGCTGAAGACCACCGCCGACCGCTGAGCCGGACGGAGGGACGGAATGGACGGCCCCGCCCCCCCCCCGTGGCGGGGCCGTTCGCGTCTGCCGCGGGGCGAATCGGCCCCCCGGCGGCGGCCGGCCCGAAGGCGGAACCGGGCGGCGCCGCGGCGTGTCACCGGCTTCCGGTGCCGAAGAAGGCCCACTAACCTGCGGGCAAGTGCGCTCAACCCCTTTCTTGTCAACGGAATTTCTGTTCCCGCCCCGGCGGTTTGCCCGTATAGTCCCCGGAAAAATGCCATTGGGCCGGTCTGCCGCTGCCGGTCGCACGGGGGGTTTGCGATGATCCGTTCCGAACTGATCCAGAAGGTCGCCGAAGAGAATCCGCATCTGTTCCAGCGCGATGTCGAGCGCATCGTGAACACGATTTTCGAAGAGATCATCGAGGCGATGGCGCGGGGCGACCGTGTCGAGCTTCGCGGCTTCGGGGCGTTTTCGGTGAAGAAGCGCGACGCCCGCACCGGTCGCAACCCGCGCACCGGCGAGTCGGTCGACGTGGACCAGAAGCATGTGCCGTTCTTCAAGACCGGCAAGCTTCTGCGCGACCGGCTGAACGGCGGCGGCTGACGGCGGGCCGGATGCTGCGCTTTCTCCGCTATCTTTTCCTCGCGGTTCTCGCGCTGGTTCTGCTGACGCTGGGCTTCGCCAACCGCCAGCCCGTGTCGCTGACACTCCTGCCCGAGGACATGGGTCTGTTCCTGGGCCGGAACCCCTCTGTGCAGCTGCCGCTTTTCCTTGTCATCTTCGGGGGCATCGTCGCGGGGCTTGCGGTCGGCTTCGCCTGGGAATGGGCGCGCGAGGGCAAGCACCGGTCGGCCGCGGCGCGGCACCGGCGGCAGGCGACCGAGCTGGAGCGCGAGGTAAGCCGGTTGCGCGAAAAGGACCCCGTCCACAAGGACGAGGTGCTGGCATTGCTTGAGGGCAAGGCGCCGGCGCGATAGGGGCGGGCGTCATGGGAACCCGGGTGAAGATCTGCGGGCTGCGCGAGGCGCGCCACGTGGCGGCGGCGGCCGGGGCGGGGGCGGCCTATGTGGGGCTGAACTTCTTTCCGCGCTCACCGCGTTTCGTGACGGTGGATGAAGCGCGGGCGCTGGCAATCGCCGCGCCCGAAGGCCTGTGCAAGGTGGCGCTGACGGTGGACGCGGACGATGCCCTGATGGACGCGATCCTGTCCGAAGTGCCGGTCGACATGTTGCAGCTTCACGGCCATGAGCCGCCGGCGCGTGTGGTGGAATTGCAGGCGCGCTACGGCCTGCCGGTGATGAAGGTGGTGGGCGTGTCGGACGCGGGCGATCTGGGGGCGATCGCGGGATATGAGGCGGTGGCCGACCAGATCATGGTCGATGCGAAGCCGCCGAAGGGGGCGGTGCTGCCGGGGGGGAACGGCGTGGCCTTCGACTGGCGGCTGATCGCCGGGCGGCGCTGGGCGAAGCCCTGGATGCTGGCGGGCGGGCTGACGCCGGGGAACGTGGCCGAGGCCATCCGGCTGACCGGGGCGCGGCAGGTGGACGTGTCCTCGGGGGTCGAGGCGGGGCCGGGGGTGAAGGACGAAGGGTTGATCCGGGCGTTTCTGGCGGCGGCGGACGGCCAGTGAAGTCAACTTGACATTCGCTGCAAGCGAACACATCTTGGACGCATCCGCCCCGAGGTAGTACGCTATCGCCCCAGGAAACTGGAAATCATGGCGAGGCCGAGACCCGGGGCTTTCTGTTTCCGGAGCGCCGCATGTCGCGTGTTGCAGTCCTGATCGACGGTGGATTCCTTCTCGAGTGACTGCCCATGTTGATCCCGAAAGCTGAATGCGCCGACCCGGAACTCGTCGTAAAGCGCATCGGTTGGATGGTGTCGAACCACCTTGATCGGATCAATGAAGTTGTCTCCGCCAAGAACAAATGGTCGCTGCTATATCGCACATTCTACTACGATGCGCGCCCTTATGGCGAGCGTGGCCACCTGCCGGTGAGCCGAAAAGCGGTCGACTACCAGAAAACCAACCAGTACGAGTTTCGGACAAAACTCTTTGAGCTGTTGAGAAGGTGGCCAAACGTGGCCGTTCGCCTTGGCGAGGTCAGGAAGGCGCCCGAAAGGAGTTGGGTGCTTTCTGCGGATGCTCAGAATGCCCTCCTTTCGGGAAAACGGACTGTCCCTGAACTGATCGACGATGACTTCGCACCCGCGCTCACCCAGAAGGGCGTCGACATGAGGATCGGGGTGGACATCGCGTCTTTGAGCATCAAGCGACAGATTGACACAATCGTACTGATCACAGGGGACTCGGATTTTGTGCCCGCCGCAAAGCTGGCCCGGCGCGAGGGTGTACGAGTTGTCCTCGACCCGCTTTGGCAGAACGTCGACGATGCGCTGTTCGAGCACATTGATAGCGTCTATTCAGGTATTCCGCGCAAGAAACTCTTAGAGCCCTGACAACCTTCATCCCTGTTTTCGAGATCACGACCATGCCCGAAGACCTGATCAACAGCTTCATGTCCGGCCCCGACGAGGAGGGCCGTTTCGGCATCTTCGGCGGGCGGTTCGTCAGCGAGACGCTGATGCCGCTGATCCTCGATCTGGAGCGCGAATACGAGAAGGCCAAGACCGACCCGACCTTCTGGGCCGAGATGGAGTGGCTCTGGAAGCACTACGTCGGCCGCCCCTCGCCCCTGTACTTCGCCGAGCGGATCACCGACCACCTGGGCGGCGCCAAGGTCTACATGAAGCGCGACGAGCTGAACCACACCGGCGCGCACAAGATCAACAACGTGCTGGGCCAGATCATCCTGGCGCGCCGCATGGGCAAGACGCGGATCATCGCCGAAACCGGGGCGGGGCAGCACGGGGTGGCGACGGCCACGGTCTGCGCCAAGTTCGGGCTGAAATGCGTGGTCTACATGGGCGCGCACGATGTCGAGCGGCAGGCGCCGAACGTCTTCCGGATGAAGTTGCTGGGGGCCGAGGTGCACCCCGTCACCTCGGGCAGGGGCACGCTGAAGGACGCGATGAACGACGCGCTGCGCGACTGGGTGACGAACGTGCGCGACACCTTCTACTGCATCGGCACGGTGGCAGGCCCGCACCCCTATCCGGCGATGGTGCGCGACTTCCAGTCGGTGATCGGCAAGGAAGTCCGCTGGCAGCTGGCCGAACAGGAGGGCGGAGGCCGCCTGCCCGACACGGTGATTGCGGCCATCGGGGGCGGGTCGAACGCGATGGGGCTGTTCTATCCGTTCCTGGATGACAAGTCGGTGCGGATCATCGGGGTCGAGGCCGGAGGCAAGGGCGTCGATGACCGGATGCAGCACTGCGCCTCGCTCACCGGGGGGCGGCCGGGGGTGCTGCACGGCAACCGGACGTACCTTTTGCAGGACGCGGACGGGCAGATCCTGGAGGGATTCTCGATCTCTGCCGGTCTTGACTATCCGGGGATCGGGCCGGAGCATGCCTGGCTGCATGACGCGGGGCGGGCCGAATATGTCAGCATCACCGATGCCGAGGCGCTGGAGGCGTTCCAGCTTTCCTGCCGGCTGGAGGGAATCATCCCGGCGCTGGAGCCGAGCCACGCGCTGGCGCATGTGATGAAGATCGCGCCGGGCCTGCCGAAGGACCACATCATCGTCATGAACATGTGCGGGCGGGGCGACAAGGACATCTTCACGGTGGCCAAGCACCTGGGCGTCGAGGTCAGGACCTGAGCTTTCCGCCGGGTCTTGGCGGCACTTCGGAAATCCACCCTAAACCGGCGATAAACCCGGGGTTGAGCGGGACCGGCCGGGCGGTTGATGCGCCGCGGCCTAAACCGCTGTCGGATGGCGTCCCGGCGACAATGGGGGCCTGGTCCCGGTGCCGCCCGATGGTTGGGCGGTCACCAGGGTTTCCGGCGCCGCCGGTCCCCGCACCCCAAGGGAGAAGACCATGAAACTCACCATTCCCGCGCTGATCCTCGCCGTTCTCGCCGCATCGGGCGTGTCGGCTTCCGTCCCCGCCTTTGCGGACAGCAAGGCGGCGGTCCAGAAGCAGGGCGCCGCGACGCTGATCATCGAGGCCCGCCGCGGGCGCGGCGCCGACGATCCGGCGGGCGACGATCGTGGCCGCGGGGGCCACGGGGCGGATGATGGCCCGAACCACGGCTGATCCGACGCGGCCTGCGGGCCGCCGGCGGTTCCAGCCACCGGCGGCGGTTCGCGGGCCGCACCCCCGAAGGCACCCTTCGGAACATAAACCCCGGTTTAGGCGCGGCCGCGACTGCGCGAAGGCTTCGCCTAAACCCGGCGTCGATTGTGCCGGTCACCGGAATGCGGGCAGGACTGCGCCCGAAGGCGACCGGCCGGGGAACAGGGCCAGTCCGGCATGGTGCCGGGCGGCAAGATGGCAACCGGAACGGAACCCCGAGGGGTTCGGAAATCAAGGATCACACGCTATGAAAAGACTTCTCATCACCACCGCCGCCGCGCTTGTCGCGGCCACCATGGCCTTCGCCGACGCGGCCACCGACGCCATCGTCGCCAACCTGCAGGGCCAGGGCTTCACCGCGATCGAGATCAAGGTGGGGCCTACGCAGATCAAGGCCGAAGCCGCGAATGGCGGTGTGGTCCGCGAGATCATCTATGACCGTGCGACGGGTGCCATCCTGAAAGACGAGACCGAAAGCGGAAGCATCAGCATCGCCGCGGGCGTCGAAATTTCCTTCGGCGACCGCGACTTCCTGCGCGGCCGGCGGAACGGCACCGACGACAGCTTCGACGACAACGGCCACCATGCCGGCTTCGACGACAGCGGCCACCACGGCGGCGGCGGTTCGGGCAACAGCGGTTCGGGAAGCGGCGGTTCGGGAAGCGGCGGGTCCGGCAACAGCGGTTCGGGAAGCGGCGGCTGACAGGTTCCGCTGGATCGCCGCACGCGATCCTGCGATCATCGCGTGGACCCGGGGCATCAGACCGATGCCCCGGATTCACGCCCCAGGGGTGGCGGAACGGGACATGCGGAAACTTCTTCTGACAGTTTCGGCAATTGTGGCGATGGCGGGCGCTCCGGCGTTCGCGGGGGCGTTCGAGGACGGCCTGGTGGCGCAGCTTCACGCCCTGGGTTTCCACGATGTCGAAGTGAGCTACACGCTTCTCGGCCGCGTGCGTTTTTTCGCGACAAGCCCAGATGCCTGGCGGGAAATCATCGTCAACCTGCGGACCGGGGAAATCCTGAGGGATTACTCCGAAGACATCGACTCGGACGAAACGATCGCACCGACCCTCTTCAACCCGAACAGCGGCAGGTCCGGCAGCAATTCGGGGTCGGGGTCATCCGGCAGTGGTTCGGGGAGCGGTTCGTCGGGCAGCGGTTCGGGGAGCGGGTCGTCGGGCAGCGGTTCGGGGAGCGGGTCGTCCGGGGGCAGCGGGTCGTCGGGCGGCGGCGGGTCGGACGACGGCTGAGTGGCAGGAACGAGGGGGCCGGGCACGAATCCGGGCCTGAAGGGCAGGAGCCGATGAGTTGAGCGACCGGGTTTATGCGGCGATCATTCTTCTTGTGCAGATCGGCTGCGCGCTTTTCTTCCTGTCGGACATCGTCCTGACCTTCTTCAACATCCGTACCCGGCCGATCAACTGGGAACTCTATGAACTTCTGGAAATTTCGGCGGCGGTCGGCCTTGTCGTCGGGGTCGTCCTTGGCGCGCTGATGCTGGTGCGGACCTTCCGGCGGCAGCGCATCGCCGAAGAGAAGCTCCGCCTTGCGTCGGGAGCATTCATGGAGCTGCTGGCGGAACGGTTCTCGACCTGGGGGCTGACACCCGCCGAACAGGACGTGGCGCTGTTCGCGATCAAGGGGATGAGCACGGCCGAGATCGCGGGGCTGCGCAGCACCTCGGAGGGCACGGTGAAGGCGCAGACCAACGCCATCTACCGAAAGGCCGGGGTCACCGGACGGCCGCAGCTTTTGAGCCTGTTCATCGAGGACCTGATGGAGGATCGCCCGTCCCCCCCGCCGCAGGCGGCGCGGGCAGGCGGCTAGGGCGCCGCGCCGGAGCCGGGCCGGGCGAACACGCCGGCCACCCTGACCGGGGTCCGGCCGCAGCGCGCCGGAACGACATTTCGAGGGAAGGACCTGGCGTTCATCGCCGCCGCCCGCCCGGCGTGCCCGGAGCGGCGGATCGGGGCGAGTCGGGAACCATCGGCCGGCTCGGTGACGGGATGGGCGGCGCCGGGTCGGGCAAGCCATTTGTAAACCAAAGTTGGACGGCGGGTCTTCGCCGCCGATGAGCGGCGTTCCCCTTACTTTAGTCGTTATAATTCAGACGTGTAGGGCAGAAATCAGACAGCGGTGGCTGGGCCTTGGGTCACAGTGTCGCCACCTAGGCACGACGTTGATGGAAGAGTGTCGCGCCCCGGGCCAGGTTGATCGTGTTGCACAAGGCGCCACTTCGTACGGCGCCACATCCCAAGGAGAAGAACCCATGCAGAAACTCTTGCTCACATCGATTCTGGCCCTGTTCGCGGCCGCCGGCATCGCCAGCGCCGAAGGCGGCGATCATTCCGGCGGGGCTGGCGGGGACGATCCGGCGGTCGTGCTGGTTCCCGGGTCGGACGACGGCACCGGTGTTACGGATGACGACGCGACGGAAGACCAGGGCGATGACGCCAACGACGACAACGGCGACGACAATGACGACGACGGCGACGACAATGGCGGCGACGACGGCGACAATGGCGGCGGCCACGACGGCGGCCACGACGGCGGCTCCGACGACTGAAGCGGCCCGAACAGGGCAGGGACGGGGGCCCTTTGGGGCCCCCGTTTCGTTTCCGCCCCAGCCAGCCCGCCCGCCCCGTCAGCCCGCCCGCCCCGTCAGTCTGCGCCGTAGACCTCGAGCACCCCGAGCGGCACGATGTCGGTGGCGCGCAGGTGGGTGGCGGCAAGGCGGACCTGCGGGGCGCAGCCCTCGTCATGCGCCTGCAGGAAACGCGAGGCGCAGAGGCACCAGCGGTCGCCGGGTTTCAGGCCGGGAAAGCCGAATTCGGGGCGCGGGGTCGTGAGGTCGTTGCCGACATACCTGGAATAGGCCAGGAACTCGGCCGTCATCACGGCGCAGACGGTGTGGCTGCCCCGGTCCTCGCGGCAGGTGTTGCAGTGGCCGTCGCGGAAGAAGCCGGTCAGGGGCCTGGCGGAACAGGGTTCGAGGGGCTGTCCGAGGACGTTCAGCGAGGGGTCCGGGGTCATCGGCGGAACCTTTCCAGAAGCGAGCGGAGAAGGCCGGGTTCGCCCGGAACCGTGGCGTCGGGCGGGTCGGGGGCGGCCTGAGCGGGCGCGGGCACTGCGGGGGGCCGGGGTTTCGGCGGCTGCGGCGGCGCCACACGCAGCGCCACGGCGTTCATGAAGCGTGTCCCGTCGCCGGCGGCAAGCGCCGGGGCGCCGTCGGATATGCCGCGCAGCAGGTCGTCCAGCCAGCCCTGCTCGGCCTTGGCGAAATCCGACAGCACGTAGGGCGACACGGCATCCTTGTGGCCCGGGTGCCCGATGCCGAGCCGGACGCGGTGGTAGCCGTCGCCGATATGCTGGTGGAGCGAGCGCAGCCCGTTGTGCCCCGCGTGGCCGCCGCCGGTCTTCACCCGCGCCTTGCCGGGGGCAAGGTCGAGTTCGTCGTGAAAGACGGTGATGTCGGCGGGGGTCAGCTTGAAAAAGCGCATCGCCTCGCCCACCGACTGGCCGGAGAGGTTCATGAAGGTCGCCGGCTTCAGCAGGACGACCTTCTCGCCCGAAAGGGTGCCTTCGGCAACGACGCCCTGGAACTTCGCGCGCCAGGGCGAAAAGCCGTGGTCGGCGGCGATGCGGTCCGCCGCCATGAAGCCGATGTTGTGGCGGTTGCCCGCGTATTTCGCCCCGGGATTGCCGAGGCCCACGAAAAGGCGCATCGCGAGGGTCCGATGGGGCGCCGGTCGCCCGGCGGATTGCCGCGAGAGAGATAGCGCAGGCGGGGCGCCGAGGCCACCGGCCGCAGGCAAGCGAAAGGCGCGGGTGTCATTCCCCGCGCCTTGCGTGTGGGCTGTGACGTGTCGCGCCGGTCAGGCGGTCGGTGCGGCGGCCGCGGCGGGGGCCTCTTCCTCGTCGGCCGAGGCAAAGGTCGTCGGCGGGGTGATGTTGGCGATCACGAAGTTCCGCTTGATCACCGGCGTGGCGCCCGACGGCAGGTCGACATCGTTGATGTGGATGACGTCGTTGATATCGCGGCCGGCCAAGTCGACGGTGATGTGATCGGGGATGTCGCCCGCCGTCACTTCCAGTTCCACCTCGGGGCGCACGATCGTCAACGCGCCGCCGCGCTTGATGCCGGGCGCCTTGTCGTGGTTGATGAAGGTGACATGGATGAACAGGTTGATCCGCGTGTCGTCGCCGATCCGGAGCAGGTCGAGGTGGGTGGGCGTATCCTTCACCACGTCGCGCTGGACGTTGCGGCAGATGACGTGGACGTCGTCCTTGCCTTCGACGCTGAGGTTGAACAGCGTCTGTTTGAAGCGGCCCATGCGCAGGCGCTTCAGAAGGGCGTTGAATTCGACGCTGATGGGCAGGGGCTCGGTGCCGCCGCCATAGACGATGCCGGGTACGTAGCCCTCACGCCGGGCTTGACGGGCGGCCCCCTTGCCTGTCCCCGTCCGTACCACGGCGCTGAGATTCGGGATCTCGCCAGCCATGATGGTCTCCATTTGCGGTGGGCCTCCTCCAAGGGTGCAGGCCCATGAGGCGGCGCATATAGCCGCGATTCGCGGGCGAGGGAAGGGAAAAGCGGCGGCGGCTTGAGGTCTGCCGCCCTGGCGTGATAGCCGGCGCGCGAGCGCCACGGCCAGGCCGGCCGGCACGGCGCGGGGGCGTCAATCCATGTCGATCAGGAAGGCGGCGCTGGTTTGCCGGGCGCAGATCGCGGCGCTGTCGGCGGTGGGCGTGTTCTGGGGCAGTTTCGCCGCGATGGTGCCTTCGCTCAAGGCGGGGATCGGGGCCGGGGACGGGCCGATGGGCGCGGCGCTGATGATGTCGGCGGTGGGCGCGATGATATCCATCTTTGCCGCACCGGCTTTCGTCAGGCCGGCCGGGCGGTGGCTTCTGCCCGCCGGCGGGATCGCGCTGGCGCTGGCCGCAGCGGGCCCGTCGCTGGCGGGGTCGGTGCTGTGGTTCGGGGCGGCCATGTTCGGAATCGGGCTGACGATGTCGTTTTACGACATGTGCACCAACATGCGGATCGCCGTCCTGGAACGGCGGCATGGGCTGCATCTTCAGAACCTGAACCACGCCATGTTTTCGCTTTCGTTCGGCGTTTCGGCTTTTGTGACGACGCTGGCGCGGTCGGCGGGCGCCACGCCGGTCGACGTGCTGCCGTGGCTGGTCGCGGCGATCGCCATCCTGGCCGCGCTGTCGGACGAGGGCCGGGGGTGGGCGCCGGGACCGGACATGCCGCAGGGCGGCGGCGAGCGCATGCCGTGGATGGTCGTCGCCATCGTCTCGGCGATCCTCTTCGCTGCTTTCCTGAGCGAGAACGCCAACGAAGGCTGGTCGGCCCTGCACATCGAACGCACGCTGGGGGCGCCCGCCGGGCACGGGGGG
This sequence comes from Paracoccaceae bacterium, assembly GCA_046155885.1. GTDB lineage: Bacteria > Pseudomonadota > Alphaproteobacteria > Rhodobacterales > Rhodobacteraceae > JAOADN01. The sequence continues at coordinate 9,797 of JBJXFU010000157.1, read as the reverse complement.
TTCGGCCCCGCGATGCTCGGCCTGACAATGGCCGTGGGCCGGTTGTCCGGGCAGGTCGCGACCGCGCGGATCGGCGATCTGCGGCTGATCTTCTGGGCCGGGGTCGCGAGCGTGGCGGGGCTGGTCATCCTGGCGCTGGCGCCGGCACCGGCCGTGGGCATCGCCGGGGTGGCCCTGTTCGGGTTCGGCATTTCGGTGATCGTGCCGACGGGAAACGCGGTTCTGGCCCGGCTGGTGCCGCGCGGGCTTGAGGGACTGGCCATTTCCCGCGCCTGGGTCGTCGGCTTCGCGGGGTTCTTCGTCGGGCCGGCGGCCATCGGGGCGATTTCCGAGGCGGCGGGCCTGCGGACGGCCTTCCTCTGCGTGGCGGGGTTGGTCGCGGCGATTCCGGTTCTGGCGGTCGTGCTGCGGCGCAGGGGTGGCTGAGGACCGCACTTTTCCGGCCGCCGAGCCTTGAGGGCGCGGCCGCCGGCATGATAGCGCGGAGGCGGACCGCGCGCCCGGCCCGCCTATCCCGTACGAACCGTCCGTTCCGGCTGCGGAGCTTGCATGCCCCTTCTTTCAACCGCCCTGCTCTGCCGCGCCCAGATCGTCGCGCTGGCCGCGATCGGCGTCATGATCGGCAGTTTCGCGGCGCTGGTGCCGGGCTACAAGGCGGCGATCGGTGCCACCGACCCGCAGATGGGCCTGGCGCTGATGTGCCTGCCCATCGGGTCGATCCTGGCGCAGTACCTGGCCTCGCACGCGGGCTCGCGCCTCGGCCGGCCGCATCTGCCGGTGGCAGGGGCGGTCATGGCCGGGGCCTCGCTACTGCCGCTGGCGGCCGGCGCGCCCCTGGGTTTCGCCGCCGCGATGTTCGGCCTGGGCGTGGCGGTGTCGTTCTTCGACATGTCCGCCAACATGCGGATCGCGGTCCTGGAAAACCGGCACGGGCGGCATCTGCAGAACCTCTGCCATGCGATGTTCGCCTTCGCCTATGCGGCGGGCGCCTTCGGCACGACGCTGGCGCGGACCTCGGGGCTTGGCGCGGCCGAGGTGATGCCCTGGGTGGCGGGGGTGCTTCTGGTCATGGCGCTGCTTTCGGACGAGGGGCGCGGCTGGACCCCCGGGCCCGACCGCCGCGACCATCCCACGGCGCGGCTGCCCTGGCCGATCGTCCTGACCGTCGCGGCGATCCTCTTTCTGACCTTCGTCTGCCAGAGCGCCAATGACGCCTGGTCGGCCCTGCACATCGAACGCACGCTTGGCGCGGCCGCGGGGCAGGGCGGCTACGGGCCGGTGATGTTCGGCCTGGCGCTGGGAATAGGGCGGGTCTTCGGGCAGGTGCTGACGGCGCGGCTGGGCGATGTGCGGCTGATCCGCTGGGCTTCGGCGCTGGCGGCCCTGGGCCTTGCGGTGATCGCGCTGGCCCCGGTGCGCGAGGTCGCGGTGGCTGGCGTCGGGCTTTTCGGCCTGGGCGTTTCGGTGCTGGTGCCGACGGTCAACACGATCATGGGGCGGCTGGTACCGCCGGCTTTGGCCGGGACGGCGATATCCCGGGTCTGGATGATCGCGCAGGGCGGGGTGATCCTTGCGCCGAACCTGATGGGCCAGGTTTCGGGGTTCTTCGACCTGCGGGTGGCGTTCCTTGTCGTGGCCGTCTTCATGCTGACCGTCGTGCCGCTTTCCTTCCGCGTCGAGCGGCTGGGCCGTCAGTCGTAGGCGTCGAAGAAGCCCTTCGGGATCAGGAGGTTCCGCTCGCCCATCTGGCCGATGCTGCGTTCGCCGCAGAGGGCCATGGTGACGTCGAGCTCCTTCTGGAGAAGTTCGAGCGCCTTGGTCACGCCGGCCTGTCCCATCGCGCCGAGCCCGTAGATATAGCTGCGGCCGATCATCGTGCCCTTGGCGCCGAGGGCGAGCGCCTTGAGGATGTCCTGCCCGGTGCGGATGCCGCCGTCGAGCCAGACCTCGGTGCGGTCTCCGACGGCCCTGACGATCTCGGGCAGCATGCGGACGGTCGACAGCGCGCCGTCGAGCTGCCGCCCGCCATGGTTCGACACGACGACCGCGTCGGCCCCGGTGTCGGCGGCCATGCGGGCGTCTTCGGGGTCGAGGATGCCCTTCAGGATGAGCTTGCCGCCCCACTGGTCGCGGATGCGGGTGACCTTGCCCCAGTCGAGCTTGGGGTCGAACTGTTCGTTGGCCCAGGCGGTCAGGTCCGAGAGTTTCTGCACGTTCTTCACGTGGCCGACGATGTTCCGGAACTGCCGGCGCGGGGTGCCGAGCATGCCCAGCGACCAGCGCGGGTGAAGGGCCATGTCGATCATGTTCGGGATGGTCAGCTTCGGCGGCGAGGAGAGGCCGTTGCGGATATCCTTGTGCCGCTGCCCGAGGATCTGCAGGTCCAGCGTCAGGACCAGCGCCGAGCATTTCGCCGCGCGGGCGCGTTCGATGACCGCATCGACGAAATCCTCGTCGCGCATCACGTAAAGCTGGAACCAGAAGGGTTTCGAGGTGCGCGCCGCCACATCCTCGATGGAACAGATCGACATGGTGGACAGCGTGAAGGGCACCCCGAAGGCCTCGGCCGCGCGGGCGGCGAGAATTTCGCCATCGGCATGCTGCATCCCGCAGGACCCGACCGGTGCCAGCGCCACCGGCATGGCGACGGGCTGGCCCGCCATCGTGCTTTCCGTCGTCCGCCCGGTCATGTCCACCGCCACCCGCTGGCGCAGCCGGATCGCGGCGAAGTCGGCGGTGTTGTCGCGGAAGGTCTGTTCGCTGTAGCTGCCGGATTCGCAGTAGTCGTAGAACATCCGCGGCACGCGCGCCCGGTAGAGCCGCTTCAGGTCGTCGATGCTGGCGATGGGCGTCATCCGGTCCTCCGCGTCCTGGCGGGCCACGTTACCCGGGCGGCGGGCGGATGCAATCGCCAGGGGGCCCCGCGCATGCCGTCAGCCGTTGGCGCCGGCTTTCGCGAAACGGCGGTCGGGGACCACCCACATGATCGCGACGAAGGCGATCAGGGCAAGCGAAATCCAGACGCTGACGAAGGCGGCCGGCATCGAGATCAGATAGGCGGCAAGCGAAATCTTTCCCTTCCTGTCGGTGCCGAGGGCCCGGGCGAAGTCCGAATTCGCGCCGTGTTCGGTGACCAGCGACCAGACCAGAAGCGTGTAGCCGACGGCACACATGGTGAGGTTGAAGGCGTAGAGCGCGACCGGGAAGACCTGGAAGTAGCTTTCCTGCATGAAGCCCGTTGAGAACGGCAGGAGCGAGAGCCAGAAGAGCAGGTGCAGGTTCGCCCAGAGCACCCAGCCGCCGACGCGCTTCACCGAGTGGAACATGTGGTGGTGGTTGTTCCAGTAAAGCCCGACGTTCACGAACGACAGCACATAGGACAGGAATACCGGCAGAAGGCCCAACAATGCCTCGGCCGTGTATTCGTGCGGAACCTTCAGCTCCAGCACCATGATGGTGATGATGATGGCGATCACGCCATCAGTGAAGGCCTCGATCCGGCTTTTGGTCATGGCGTCCCCCGCTTTCCCGGTGCCGATCCTGCGGCAGCGCGCCGGGACTTGCAACGCGCCCGGGGCGAAAGCGGGGGGCTTGCAAGTAGTGCCATATCGTACTATGTAGTGCGATATCGCATCAATAGGAGCCCGACATGCCCCTTTCCCGACGTGCCATGCTGCTTGTCCTCGGCGGCGGGACGATCCTTGCGGCCACGGCCGGTGCCGCGACCGTCGCCACCCGGCGCCCGCGCACCGCGACCCTGCCCTGGGCCGAGGCCGGAACCCCCGCCGACGCACGGGAATGGGCTTTGTCCTATGCGCTGCTCGCGCCCAATCCGCATAACCGGCAGCCCTGGCTGGTCGATCTTTCGGTGACCGGGCAGGTGACGCTCTTCGCCGACCGGGACCGGCTTCTGCCGGTGACCGACCCGATGAACCGGCAGATCACCATCGGGCTCGGCGCGTTCCTGGAACTGATGCGGATGGCGGCGGCCGAGAAGGGGCTTGGCGTCACCCTCACGCCCTTCCCCGATGGCGCCTCGCCCGAGGGCCTTGACGCGCGGCCGATCGCACGGGCGGTCTTTGCGCCGGATGCGGGTGTTGGGCCGGACCCGCTGTTCGCGCATGTGCTGGCGCGGCGGTCGAACAAGGAGCCCTACGATACCGCACGGCCGGTTCCGGCGGGCACGCTTGCGGCGCTGTCGGCGGCCGTGGTGCGCGGCAGCGTCTTCGGCGGCACGACCGACACGGCGCAGGTCGGGGCGCTGCGCAGGCTGACCCACGAGGCGCTGCGGATCGAGTTCATGACGCCGCGCACGCTTGGGGAAAGCATCGAGTTGTTCCGCATCGGTCGGAACGAGGTCGATGCGAACCCCGACGGGATCGACTTTTCCGGCCCGCTTTTCGAAATCCTGGGGGCGACCGGGCTGTTCAGCCGCGCCACCGCCGGGGACCACGCGTCGTTCGCCTTCCGCTCGGCGCTCGACATGATCGAGACGACATCGCTGTCGGCGATGGGCCATGTCTGGCTGGTGACGGCGGGCAACAGCCGAGAAGAACAGCTTGCAGCGGGGGCGGACTGGGTGCGGCTGAACCTGGCGCTGACGGGTCTGGGGCTTGGCGTCCAGCCGATGAGCCAGGCCTTGCAGGAGTTCCCGGAAATGGCCGGTCCCTTTGCCGAAGCGCACCGGATGCTTGCGCCCGCGGGCGGGGTCGTGCAGATGCTGGGGCGGATAGGCTATGGTGCGGAGGTGGACCAAAGCCCGCGCTGGCCGCTGCAGACCCGGATCATCCATGCCTGACGAAGACGCCGTCACTAAGCTCTGGTTCGGCTTTTTCAACGAAATCGGGATCATCGGGCAGTTGAGCCGCGCGCTTCTGGAGGCGCGGCTGCCCGAGGGGTTCCTGGTGTCGCATTTCTCGGTGCTCAACCATCTTGTCCGGGTGGCCGATGGCGCGACCCCGCTGGGCCTGGCGCGCGCCTTCCAGGTCGCGAAGACGACGATGACCCACACGCTTTCGGTGCTTGAACGCAACGGGCTGGTCGAGATGCGGGACAATCCGGGGGACGGACGGTCGAAGCGCGTCTGGCTGACCGAGGCGGGGCGGCGTTTCCGCGACGCGGCGATCGCGGGGCTGGCGCCGGACATCCGGGCGCTGGCGACGCGGTTTCCGTCCGACCGGCTTGCGCCGGTGCTGCCGCTTCTGGCCGAATTGCGCGGGATCATGGACCGGATGCGGGACGAGGCAGGAAGGTGAGGATGCCGCTGCCAATCGGATTCGGTTTGGCAAAGGATAACCTGTCCCGGGCCCGACCCGGGACCCCGTGCGCCACAGGCTGACGGCGAGGCCCCGGATCAGGCCCGGGGCGCGTTATCGTCAGGTTTCCGATTGGACGCGACGCGTTCCAGGCCCCTGCCCCCGGACCGCGACCGCCCCGCCGTTCAGGCGGTGTGCGCGCCCGCTGCCAGTCCCTTCACGAAAGCCAGGATCTCCGGCACCGGGCGACCGTCCCCCACCATCTTCACGATGGCCGAGCCCACCACGCAGCCGTCCGCCACGCTGGCGATGGCGCGCGCCACCTCGGGCGTGCGGATGCCGAAGCCGACGACCAGCGGCAGGTCGGTGGCGCGTTTGATCCGGGCGACTTCCGGGCCGACCTCGCCCGCCTCGGCCGCGCCGGCGCCGGTGATGCCGGTGATCGAGACGTAATAGACGAAGCCCGAGGTGTTGGTCAGCACTTTCGGCAGCCGCCGGTCATCGGTGGTGGGCGTGGCGAGGCGGACGAAGTTCAGGCCCGCCGCCTGCGCGGGGATGCACAGCTCGGCATCTTCCTCGGGCGGCAGGTCCACCACGATCAGCCCGTCCACCCCGGCGGCCGTCGCATCGGACAGGAAGCGGCCGACCCCGTGCGCATAGATCGGGTTGTAGTAGCCCATCATCACGATCGGGGTGGTCCGGTCGCCCTTGCGGAACGCGGCCGCCATGTCGAGCGTCCTTTGCAGGGTCTGACCGGCTTCCAGCGCCCGTTGGCCCGCGAGCTGGATCACCGGGCCATCCGCCATCGGGTCGGTGAAGGGCATGCCGAGTTCGATGATGTCCACCCCGGCCCCGGGCAGGCCCTTCATCAGGGAAAGCGAGGTCGCGTAATCGGGGTCGCCCGCCATGATGTAGGCGACGAAGGCCTTGCGGTTCGCGGCCCGCAGGGCGGCGAAGGTGGTGTCGATTCTGGTCATCGCTGCCCCCGGGTTTTGCCGATTCATCTGCGGCAATTGCAGGCGAAAGGCAATCCGCGCCTGCGGTGCCCGCGGGTGGGGGGCGCTTGCGGGGGCCGGGCGGGGGCACTATCAGCGGGCCGATCCGGACGAGAGGGCGCAATGGGATTCAGGATGGGTATCGTCGGGCTGCCGAATGTCGGCAAGTCGACGCTTTTCAACGCGCTGACCCGCACCGCTGCCGCGCAGGCCGCGAACTTTCCCTTCTGCACCATCGAGCCGAACGTGGGCGAGGTCGCGGTGCCGGACGAACGGCTGGAAAAGCTGGCCGCCATCGCGCAGTCGAAGCAGATCGTGCCCACCCGGATCACCTTTGTCGACATCGCGGGGCTGGTCAGGGGCGCGTCGAAGGGCGAGGGGCTGGGCAACCAGTTCCTCGCCAACATCCGCGAAGTGGACGCGATCGCGCATGTGGTGCGGTGCTTCGAGGATGGGGACGTGACCCATGTTGAGGGGCGGATCGACCCCCTGTCGGACATCGACACGATCGAGACCGAGCTGATGATCGCCGATCTGGAATCGGTCGGGCGGCGGCTGACGGGGGTATCGAAGAAGGCGAAGGGGGGCGACAAGGAAGCGGCGCAGCAGGAGCGGCTGCTGAAGGCGGCGGAAGCTGTGCTGGCGGAGGGCCGCGCGGCGCGAACGGTCACGGTGGCCGAAGACGACCGCAAAGCTTGGGGGATGCTCCAGCTTCTGACAGCGAAGCCCGTGCTTTTCGTCTGCAATGTCGAGGAGGCCTCGGCCGCCTCGGGCAACTCGCTTTCGGCGGCGGTCGCCGGGCGGGCGGCGGCCGAGGGGGGGGCCTCGGTGGTCATCTCGGCGAAGATCGAGGAGGAACTGGCGCAGATGCCGGTGGGTGATGCGGCGATGTTCCTGGAGGAGATGGGGCTGCACGAGGCAGGCCTCGACCGGCTGATCCGGGCCGCTTACGCGCTTTTGGGCCTCAGGACCTATTTCACCGCGGGGCCGAAGGAGGCGCGGGCCTGGACGATCCCGGCGGGCACGCTCGCCCCGCAGGCGGCCGGCGTGATTCACGGGGATTTCGAGCGCGGCTTCATCCGGGCCGAGACCGTCGCCTATGACGACTACGTCGCGGGCAACGGCGAGGCGGGCGCCAAGGAGGCCGGGCGCTTCCGGGTCGAGGGGAAGACCTACGAAGTGCAGGACGGGGACGTGCTGCACTTTCTCTTCAACGCCTGACCGCGCGGCGGAGGAAGGCCGCGCTTCTGGCGGCGGCAGGCCGGGGGGATCGCCGTCTTCCTTGCGGAAGGGGCTGGACGGGGCCACGCCGGCGCCCCGGATGACCCTTTGCGGACTCTGCCGGACCTGGCGCGCGCGATCGCCGGCAGGCCTGCGGCCCTTGCGGCCCCTGTCGCCCGGTAACCCGATCGCAATCGCTCTCCGCGAGGATCGGTGCCGGAAACGCGAAAGGACCAGCCATGCCAGCGATGCGGACGCCGCGCGATCCCGGCCATCACGAGGCCGGAGAGGCAGCGCTTGCCGACTGGCGGCGGCAAGAGGCAGAACCGCCGCCAGACTCGGTCCTGCATGGCCGGTACTGGGAGGATGGGGTCGCGGCCCCCGATGACCGTCCGCGCCCTCGCGCATGGATCCTTCCCGCGCTCTTCATCGTTGGCGTGCTGGCGGTGGGCCTGGTCCTCGTCCTCGGGTAGCCGTCCCGAGCCGTGCGGGCGAAGCTCTCCTGCCGCGCGGCACCTCGGGCCGGGCGGTCTCGCCCGGGCCCCTCAGGCCGGGTTTCCCGCGCCCCTCCCGTCGCGCCCCGTCCCCCATGACCGGCCTCGCGCGCCGGGCCTCTCGCGCCGGGCCTCTCGCGTCAGGTCTCCAGTGCCCCGGCCCCTCGCGTCCGGTCTCCCGGCCCCTCGCGCCGAGGGCGGAACCGGCGCCCGCGGCGCGGCGGTTCCGGCGGACGCGCGCCACGCCGACCCTGCTTGCGGAGGGCCCGCCCCGGCGCCGACCCTGCGCCGACCCTGCGCCGCCACATGCCCCGTACCGAACGGGAAAATCCACAATACCCGCCCGTTTTGGCCTTGTTGTCTTTTGCCCGCGCCTGCTAGACGGGTCGGCGGAGCTGTGGCCGAGCGGTCGAAGGCACACCCCTGCTAAGGGTGCAGACGGCTAAACCGTCTCGAGGGTTCGAATCCCTTCGGCTCCGCCAACGCGACTCCGGTCGAACCTTCTCTGGCGCCGAACGGGCGGTCAGCGATTTCTAACCCGAACCGATGTAGGTTTCCTGTACCTCGAAAGGGAAGCCATGAGTTCGTTCGCCAGTTTCAGCCAGTTCATCCGTCATGGCGGTCAGGCAAGCATCATCCTGAGCCTGCTTCCGGTTGAACGGCCGCTGGAGCTGAAGCAGTCGTTGCCTGACCCGGCCAGCGTGGATGCCTTTGAGCAGCGCCTGCGCGAACTTGCTGCCGAAAACTGGTCCGGCCTTGCAGCAGCCCTTTGGCGGGCTGGCATTGAGGCCGACCCAGCCGCAGAAGACATCGAGGCCGAAATTGGTCAGGCGCGGGCGACACATTCCGGTCAGGCTTCCGCGATCCTGGCAGCTGGCGACCCATCTGTTTACGAAGCAGACCTCGCTACATTGTCGGATTGGCTAGCGCGGCGTTTCCTGACCGAGATCAACGAACGGCGTCAACGTGACCTGGGAGTGACCCACTACATCTGGCGCAGCGTCGATGATCCCAAGGTCCGAACGACGCATGCCGAACGGGATGACAGGCTCTTCTCTTGGGATGACCGCTTCAGGGACGGGCACCCCGGCCATGGCTACAACTGTCGATGCACGGCCGAACCTGCAATCCTGGACGGAGCAATCCTGCTGACCGAAGTTACGCTTTCGGAAGGCCTTTCGAACCGGATCGCCGATGCGCAAGGCGCAGGTTTGGCTGATGCGGCGGCTGAAGCGGCAGCGGGTGGGGTCGAGACGCTCTACTCCACAATCCGGTTCTCCTGGCTCGGGTATCGGCGGCTCTTCGGAGTCATCACGCCCGAAGAAGAGGCCGAACTCCTTGCAATGCGCGAGGGGCTGATCAGGACCATCGACACGATCATCAACCTTGATGCCGAAACCGCACGCAGCATGGCCGAGGCGTTTGTCGACTACTTCGACGCGCGCCAAGCCGACTTGCGCCTGCTTGACCTGGAACACCGTCTGGGGCTTGTCCCGGAAGAGTCCCTACTGAGCGCCAACCGGCAAGTGGCGTACCTTGATGCGTCGGCGACACTTGGGGCCACCGCCTTGACCACCGTCGCGTCGCGTCTGGGAATCGGCGTGGCGCGGCTCCGGCCACGGGATGCCATCGTTGCTTTGCGCACGGCTGCCGCGCGTTACGACGGGATGCTCGGCATGCGTCGGGCGACTGTTGTCACCTATGTGTCCCGACGGTTCGCCGACCTGTCAACGCAGGGGCACGGCCCACAACGCCACGAAGGCGCCGTGACAAGGGCGATGCTTGAGGCGCGTGTTCTGCGCGGGATAGACCCGATGACCGGGACACGGATC
>JBJXFU010000147.1:0-63229 GCA_046155885.1 Paracoccaceae bacterium | reverse complement strand
GTTCCTGCCGCCCGCCTTCGCCCGGCGGGCCGCGCCGATCCGCGCCGGCGGGCTTGCGGCGCGCCGGTTTGGCGGTGCCGGACGGCTCGCCGCCGGCCGCATCGCCGAGCAGTCCGCCAAGCTGTTCGCGCATCGTCTTCGCTTTCACCTCGGTCACGTCGCCGGGGTTCATGTCGCTCAGCCGGAAGGGGCCGTAGCCCACCCGGATCAGGCGGTTCACCACCAGCCCGATCTCGGTCATGGCGCGGCGGATCTCGCGGTTCTTTCCCTCGCGCAGCCCGAGGGTCAGCCAGGCGTTGGCACCCTGCTGGCGGTCGATGGTGATGTCCATCGGCAGGAAGGCCTCGGCCTTGCCGTCCGCGCCCGTCACCGTCACGCCGTCGCGCAGGGGTTTCATCATCTCGTCGGTCGGCCGGCCGTTCACCCGGACGCGGTACTTCCGCAGCCAGCCGGTTTCCGGCAGTTCCAGCCGCCGCTTCAGCGCGCCGTCATTGGTGAGCAGCAGGAGGCCTTCGGAGTTGAGGTCGAGCCGGCCGACGCTCATCACCCGGGGCATGCCGTCGGGCAGGCTTTCGAAGACCGTCTGGCGGCCCTTTTCGTCCTTCTCGGAGGTCACGAGGCCGAGCGGCTTGTAGTAGAGCCAGAGCCGGGTGCGCTGCGGCGCGTCGATGGGCGTCCCATCGAGGGTGACCTTGTCGGCGGGCAGGACATCGAGGGCGGGCGAGGTCACCACGGCGCCGTTCACCGTGACGCGGCCGGCGAGGATGAGCCGTTCGGCATCGCGGCGCGAGGCAACGCCGGCGCGGGCCATCGCCTTGGCGATGCGCTCGGCGGCGGGGGGCTTCGGGGCCTTGGGATCCTTGGGGTCGGGGGTGTCGTCGGTCATCGCGGTTCCCTCGCCCTCTCCGGCTCCGGCCCGCCGGTTGCGGGGCGCGCGGGCGCGATACCTATCCCCGATCCCGCCCAAGGGAAAGCGGCTTGGGGAATGCCGCTTGCAACGGCGGCGCGGCAACCGGATCATCGCGGCCGATGCAACCCTTCGCCCCCCATATGGATGCCGCCCTGGCCGAGGCGCGGGAAGCGGCCGGGCGCGGCGAGGTGCCGGTCGGCGCGGTCGTGGTGGCGCCGGACGGGCGGGTCGTGGCGCGCGCCGGGAACCGGACGCGCGAGCTTGCCGACCCGACGGCGCATGCCGAGGTGCTGGCGCTGCGCGCCGCCTGCGCCGCCGCCGGGTCCGAGCGGCTGCCGGGGCATGCGCTTTACGTGACGCTGGAGCCCTGTGCGATGTGCGCCGCCGCGATCTCTTACGCGCGCATCGTGCGGCTCGTCTATGGCGCGGCCGATCCGAAGTCGGGCGGGGTGGCGCATGGCGCGCGGGTTTTCGCGCATCCGCAGTGCCACCACGCGCCCGAGGTGGTGGACGGGATCGGGGCCGGGGCGGCGGAGCGGTTGCTGCGGGAGTTCTTCGCGGGGCGGCGCGGTTGACCCCGGGGAAGCGTTGCGCCCGGGGCACAGTCGGCTGCCGAAGGGGGTGCGCGCGGCGGGCCGGATTGCGCCGAATCGGGTCTTGCCCTATGGGCGCCTGACCGCTCCAGCAGCCGGAAAAGGAGGGCGACCGATGATCATTGCATATGCAGCCCGTCCCGTTCTTCCGGCCGGAGCCGTGACCGCGTGCCAACGCGCCGCCTGGGGAACCCGGGGCTGACCTAGCCGCCGCGTCTCCGGGCAACAAAGCCCGAGCCGACACTCGCCGCGCCGCCCTGCCGGACCCCGTCCGGAGGGGCCTCCACCATCTCTTCACGATCAACAGAAGGGGCCGACGGCGGAACGCCGCGGCCGGAACATCATGAACGCAGTCGATCTTCGCCCCGAACTGGGGCTTCGTCAGAACCTTCGCGCGCTTGCCCGGGAATTCGGCATGGGCGCGACGGTCGTGGCCGTGCTTCGCGAGGCGCTGCTGGGCCCCGGCGCGGCGCGCGAGCTGGCGCATCTCGACCGCCTGTCGGACCATATGCGCGACGACATCGGCCTGCCTCCGCGCCCCCCCCGCGCGCCGTCGCTGGCCGAGATGCGGGGCATGCGCTGGCCGTACTGACCGCCGCGGCGGGACGGACAGGCGGCGGGGGGTCAGAGGGTGATCGGGACCATCACGTCGGGCTCGATCACCCTGACCCCCGGCAGGCCCTCGGCCAAGGCCTTCGCCGACTGTTCGAGCAGCGGGAAGGTGCGGTAGTGGCAGGGGATCACGGTTCTGAAGCGGAAGTATTTGCGGGCGGCCCAGGCGGCGCGTTCCATGTCCATCGTGAAGTGGCCGCCGGCCGAGAGGATGCCGGTGTCGGGGTTGTGGAGTTCCCCCATCCAGGCCATGTCCGCCATGATGTCGGTATCGCCCGAGACATAGATCGTGTGGCCTTCGCCGGCGATCATGTAGCCTGACTCGTGGCCGGCGTAGACGGGGCCCGAGGGGCCGGCCATCGACGAGGAATGGGCGGCGTTGACCATGGTGACGCGGGCGCCGTCGAGGTTGACGGTGCCGCCCTTGTTGAAGCCGATCCCGTCGATCTTCTCGGTGGCCTGCAGGTGGGTCACGAGGTCGTAGATGCCGGCGACCGGGATGCCGAGTTCGCGGGCGATGACGGCGGTGTCGCCGGTGTGGTCGCCGTGGCCGTGGGTGACAAGGATATGGGTGGCGCCCCGGATAGCGGCGGCGCGGTCGTGGCCGGCGAAGAGCGGGTTGCCGGTCAGCCAGGGGTCGATCAGGATGGTGGCGCCTTCGATTTCGAGACGGAAGCCGGAATGGCCGAGCCAGGTGAGTTGCATTCTGCGGTGGTCCTTCGGATGCGGTTTCCCCGTCATCCTAGCACGGACCGGGGCTGACCCAAGTGGACTGGTCCGCCGCCATCGACGGTTATTGCGAGCGGACGGGGCCGGGGCTTTGGGCGGAGCCGCTGAACGCCGCGACGAACCTGGCGTTCCTGATCGCGGCGGCATTCGCCTGGCGCGCGGCACGGGGGGTGCCGGTGGCGCGGGCCTTAGCGGGGCTGCTGGCGGCGATCGGGGTGGGGTCGGGGCTTTTTCATACGCTCGCGGTGGGTTGGGCGGCGGTAGCGGATGTGGCCCCGATCGGGGCCTTCATCCTGGCCTATGTCTGGGCCGTGAACCGGCGGCTGGTGGGCGTCCGGCCTGCCGCCGCCGCCGCAGTGACGGCCCTCTATCTGCCGGTTCACGCCGCGCTGGCCTGGGCGCTGGCGGAGGTGCCGGTGGTCGGCGTGTCGGCGGGGTATCTGCCGGTGCCGCTGGCGATCCTCGGCTATGCGGCGGCCCTGGGCCGGAGGCTTCCGGCGACGGCGCGCGGGCTGGCCGCCGGGGCGGGGATGCTGGTTGTCTCGATCGTGCTGCGGTCGCTCGACGGGCCGCTTTGCGGGGTCTGGCCCATGGGCACACATTTCCTGTGGCATCTGCTGAACGCCGCGATGCTTTGGTGGATGATCCGGGTTCTGGTCCGCCACGAAGCGGACTTGCGCCCGGCGGCCGGTTCGGCAAGCTGAGGGGGGTTGGGGGGCATCGCAAGACGATCACGGAGCTGCCGGCGCATCAGCTGGCGGAGATTTTCCGCTGGGGGCTTCCGGTGGCGCTGGTCCTGACCGCGCGGAACACCCGCGCCGTGACCGGCACGGTGGTGCCGCTGGGCGCCGGGGTGGTCTTCGTCGCGGCGATCATTCCGCTGGTGATGACCCCGGGGCTCGCGCCGCTCGCGGCGCAGATCGGGGTGGGGCTGGTGGCCAACGCGGCGATCCTGGCGGTGGTGCTGGGGGGCTTCGCCCTGTCGGTGCGGATCGCCCGGGCGGTGAGGCGCGGGGGCCGCCGCGGGCGGATTTCCGGCGGGGCGCGGGGCGCGGCGACAGGCCCCCCCACCCTCTCCCTCCCCCGTGCCGGGGGAGGGGAAGGCTTTTCCTCGGGCCGGATGCGAGAGGGGGCCGGGCGCCCTCGCCCTGACTCTCCCCCCGTTCCGGGGAGAGGCGAGGGCGCTTCGTCCGGCGGAGTGCGGGGGAGGTGGCGGGCAGAGGCGATCGTTCCGGGTGGCGATTCCCGCGCCCTTGCGGGCGTGCGACGCGGGCTGTACATCCGGCGCGATTTCCGCGACCGCCCCCGGGACCAGAAGCCCATGTCGATCGACGTCAAGACCGCCGCCCGTGTCGCCCACCTTGCCCGCATCGCGGTGAAGGACGAGGACCTGCCGGCGCTCGCCCGCGAGCTGTCAGGAATCCTCGGCTTCATGGAGCAGCTGAACGAGGTGGACGTGGAGGGGGTCGAGCCGATGGTTTCGGTCACGCCGATGCGGCTGAAGCGGCGGGCGGATGCGGTGACGGACGGGGGCTTCCCGGAGAAGGTGCTGTCGAACGCCCCGGACGCGCGCGAAGGGTTCTTCGCGGTGCCGAAGGTGGTGGAATGACGCTGAACACGCTGAACACGCTGAACACGCTGAACACGCTGACAATCGCGGACGCGCGCGCGGCGCTGCGCAAGGGCGAAGCCAGCGCCGTCGATCTGGCGATGTCCTGCATGGCGGCGATGGACGCGGGCGACGATCTCAATGCCTTCGTCCACAAGACGCCCGACATCGCGCTGGCGCAGGCGCGGGCGGCCGACGCGCGGCTGAAGGCCGGGAATGCGCCCGACCTCTGCGGCATTCCGCTCGGCATCAAGGATTTGTTCTGCACGAAGGGCGTGCCGAGCCAGGCCGGGTCGAACATCCTCAAGGGCTTCCGCCCGGAATACGAATCCACCGTCACCGGCCAGCTTTTCGGGGCGGGTGCGGTGATGCTGGGCAAGCTCAACATGGACGAGTTCGCGATGGGCTCGTCGAACGAAACCTCGTGCTACGGCAACGCGGTGAACCCCTGGCGGCGCGGCAACGATGGCGCGGCGCTGACCCCGGGCGGGTCTTCGGGAGGGTCGGCGGCGGCGGTGGCGGCGGATCTGTGCCTGGCGGCGACCGGCACCGATACCGGCGGGTCGATCCGGCAGCCGGCGGCCTTCACCGGGATCGTCGGGATCAAGCCCACCTACGGGCGCGTCAGCCGCTGGGGGATCGTCGCCTTCGCCTCGTCGCTCGACCAGGCGGGGCCGATGACGAAGACGGTGCGCGACGCGGCGATCATGCTGCGCGCCATGGCCGGGCACGACCCAAAGGATTCCACCAGCGCCGATCTGCCGGTGCCTGACTTCGAGGCGGCGCTGACCGGTGACATCCGCGGCAAGGTGATCGGCATCCCGAAGGAATACCGGATGGACGGGATGCCGGGGGAAATCGAGGCGCTGTGGCAGAACGGGATCGCGATGATGCGCGACGCGGGCGCGGTGATCCGCGACATCTCGCTGCCGCACACCAGATACGCGCTGCCCGCCTATTACGTCGTGGCCCCGGCCGAGGCCTCGTCGAACCTCGCGCGCTATGACGGGGTGCGCTACGGGCACCGTGCCAAGCTTGCCCAGGGCGACGGGATCACCGAGATGTACGAAAAGACCCGCGCCGAGGGCTTCGGGCGCGAGGTGCAGAGGCGGGTGATGATCGGCACCTATGTGCTGAGCGCGGGGTTCTACGACGCCTTTTACAACCGCGCCCGCAAGGTCCGCGCGCTGATCAGGCGCGATTTCGAGACGGTCTTCGCCGAGGGCGTGGACGCGATCCTGACGCCCGCCACGCCCTCGGCCGCCTTCGGGCTGGGCGAAAAGGCCGATGCCGACCCGGTGGAGATGTACCTCAACGACGTCTTCACGGTGACGGTGAACCTGGCCGGGCTGCCGGGCATCGCGGTTCCGGCGGGCCTGGACCGGCAGGGGCTGCCGCTCGGGCTGCAGCTGATCGGGCGGCCGTGGGAGGAGGGTGACCTGCTGAACCACGCCTTCGTGCTGGAAAAAGCGGCAGGCTTCGTTGAGAAGCCCGCGAAATGGTGGTAATGGCCCTGCCGCCCCGATCAACCGGATGTGCCATGCGCCGCTCCATCGCCGTTCTTGCCCTGACCCTTTCGGCCTGCGCCCCCGCCCCCTATGAGGTCGGCGGCGCGGCGGGCGGGGCGCTTCTGCCGCCCGGGCCGGGGCCGGTGAACAGCTACGGCCCTTCGGCACCCATCACCTCGGGCCCGATCACCGCGGGGCCGATCGGGTCCGCTCCTGCCGCCCCCTATGCCGCAGCCGGGGCGCAGCCCGCACCGCAACCGGCTGTGGGAGCGCCGTTGTCGGCCGTGGCCCCGGCGCCGGTCTACCCGGCGGAAAGCACCACCGCCTCGTCGGCGGCCGTCGGCGCGGGAGCGTCCGCCTCGCACGCGGCGATTTCCGACGAGCAGGATTTCTCGGCCGTGGCCTCGCGCGAGACGATCGAATCCGACAAGCAGCGGATGGCCGAGAACCGCGCCCAGTACCAGCAGATCGCCCCCGGCGCGCTGCCCGAACGCAGCGGATCGGCCGCCCCCTCGCCCGCCATCGACTATGCCATCGGCGCGCCGAACCGGCTCGGGCAGGCGATCTGGCCCCGCTCCGGCCTGGTGCTGGCCAACCACGACCGCGCCTGCGGCCGCTACGACACGCCGACGCTGGCGCAGGAGGCCTTCCTGCGCTCCGGCGGGCCGAGGCGCGACCCCAAGAACCTCGACCCCGACGGCGACGGCTTCGCCTGCACCTGGGACCCGACGCCCTTCCAGGCGGCGAAGGGGGCGGGTGCGCCGCTGCCCTTGCCGGGCGCGGCGGCCGCGCTGCCGGGACAAGGCGGCTGACCGGGGGATGGGAGAGGGGTTCCCCTCGCCCAATTGCGGACCGCGCCGGGGCGGCGCCACGCCCGACCTGATCGTGATCCACTACACCGGCATGGCGAGCCTCGCCGAGGCGCGGGCGCGGCTGTGCGATCCGGCAGCGGAGGTGTCGGCGCACTGGCTGATTGCGGAAACCGGCGCGGCCGAGCCGCTGGTGGACGAGGGCCTGCGCGCCTGGCACGCCGGGGCGGGGGCCTGGGGCGGGGTGTCGGACGTCAATTCCCGCTCGATCGGGATTGAGCTTGCCAACCCCGGGGACCGGCCTTTCCCCGAACCGCAGATGGCGGCGCTGGAGCGGCTTCTGGCCGGGATCGTGGCGCGCCACCGGGTCCCGCCCGGACGCGTCATCGCGCATTCCGACATGGCGCCGGCGCGCAAGCGCGACCCCGGGCCGCGCTTCGACTGGCGGCGGCTGGCGCTGTCGGGGCTTTCGGTCTGGCCCGCACCGGGCGGGGACGCGGAGGCGCCCTTTGCCGCCTCGGCCCGCGCCTTCGGCTACCCCGTGGCCCCTCCCGGGGTTCTGCTGGCGGCGTTCCGGATGCGTTTCCGCCCTTGGGCGGAGGGGCCGGAGGACGCTGTTGACCGGGCGCTGGCCAGCGATCTCGCCCGGCGCTTCCCGGTTGACGGGCGGGCCGCGCCGGCGTAACCCCGCACGGGTGCGGGCGGCCGGATGACCGCGCGCGTTTCCCGGGCGACCGGGGGCGGGCGAGGAAAGTCCGGACTCCACGAAGCGACGGTGCCGGGTAACGCCCGGCGGGGGCAACCCCAGGGAAAGCGCCACAGAGAACGAGACCGCCCCGGACCCAGGTCCGGGGCAAGGGTGAAACGGTGGGGCAAGAGCCCACCGCGGGACGGGCAACCGGACCGGCACGGCAAGCCCCACCGGGAGCAATGCCGAATAGGGGGTCCATCGCGGGACCGGTCCCGGGCGCAGGTCAGGGATACCGCCGCAGGGCAGCTTCGGCCCCGGATCCCGGGTTGGCAGCTCGATCCCGCCGGCAACGGCGGGGCCAGAGGAATGGTCATCGGCGGGCCGGATCAAGGTCTGGCCCGTCACAGAATCCGGCTTACAGGCCGCCCGCACATCGCGCGCCCGACGCCCCCGACGCCCGCACCCCGACTCCCGCACCCCGCCTCTGCGGCAATCCGCCGCCGGTCGTCCGCGCGGCTTCCTATCCCTGTCATGTGGCATCGGCTATGCTCGGTCCGGTCGCATCACCAGGGGGTCCGCCATGAGTTTCATGAGAACGCTCGCCACGCTCGCCATCGGCTTCGCCGCGGCGCGGGGCGTCGACAAGTTCCGCAAGGCGGGGGGCATGCCGGGCATGCAGGACATGCTCCGCAATGCCGGCGCGCCGGGCGGCATCGCCGACCGGATGGGCGAGATGGCCGAGAAGATCGGCCTTCCCGGCGGCCGTGAGGGCGTCAGGAAGATGGTCGACCAGATGGGCGACCAGGCCGCGCGTGCCACCGGGGCGGCCGAGGCGGGCATGGGCTCGCTTCTGGGCACCGCGAAGGGGGCCGTCGCGGCCGGGACCGGGGCGCTCGGCTCTACCCTGGACGCGATGCCCGGCGGGGCCGCCGCCACCGCCACCGCCGAAGAGACCGCCAAGCTGATGATCCGCGCGATGATCCAGGGCGCCAAAGCCGACGGTGAGGTCGACGCGGAGGAGCAGGCGGTGATCATGGACCACCTGAAGGACGCCACACCCGAGGAGATCGCCTTCGTGAAGGCGGAACTCGCCGCACCCGTCGACCTCGCGGCGCTGGTGGCGGCGACGGGCGGGGCGCTGAAGGCGCAGGTCTACGGCGCCGCGCTGACGGTGGCGAAGGGCGACAGCCCCGCCGAGCGCGCCTTCCTGGCGCAGCTTGCGCAGGGGCTCGAGCTTTCGCGCGATATCCGTGCCGCGATCCACAGCGCCGCCGGGATCGCACCGCCCGAGGCCTGAAGGGCCGGGCGGGGCCGTGTTAACCGCAGGGTAACCGATCCCGGCGAGACTCCCTTCACCGGGCCGATGGGTCCGGCAAGCACCCTGCCCGTTTTGGGCAGGGTGCTTTGCCACGTCACGGGGGCTTGGCGCCCGATCCGGCAGGCAATGAAGGGCCGGTCCCGGCGCTTCTTCAGCGTGACGGAAGCGGGGAAGCACAGGCGCGCGGCCGATCCTGGAGCGAGACAGTGAATTCTGCGTTAAAGTGGCTTGCCTCTTCTTATCCGCGCCGCCCTCATCACCCTCCCCCCCTTGCCCGGAACAGCCGCGACGCCGCCCGGGCGGCGCCCGCCTCCCGGGCCGGCCACGGGCCGGGCGTTCTTCGCTGAAGACATGCCACTGGCATGTTGTCCGGGCGCTCATCACCCCGGACGGGCGGGCGCCACCGCAACGGCGGTCGGCGGGAACACCGGCGGGGTTGGAGGCACCATAAGGCGCGGACCAAAGCCGTCGGTGCACCTCGCCGCAGTCGGGCGCCGCCCTCCGTCGCGCGGGTTGGTTGAAGAGCGAGTCAGCTTGGATGCAGAACGCTGTACCGTGACATGGGCCGGCCGGAGGTCGTCCCCGCGTCCGCAACAGCACCCGCCCGGGTGCCGCCCCGATATCGGCTTGACTCGGGGGCGGGCCCCGCTAAAAGGCGGGCTTCAAGGATTTTCCCGCGTCCGGGCCGACGACCCCGCCGCGCGACGGAGTGAGACATGGCCAAGCCGACGACGATCAAGATCCGCCTGAACTCGACGGCGGGCACCGGGCACTTCTATGTGACCAAGAAGAACGCCCGCACCATGACCGAGAAGATGGTGGTGAAGAAATACGATCCCGTGAAGCGGGAGCATGTGGAATACAAGGAAGGCAAGATCAAGTAGGTCCCGCCCATCCGCGGTTTGGGGGGCCGTGCCGCAGGGCGCGGCCCCTTTTCTTTTCCGCGCCGGCGGCGGCCCGCGACTCCACGCCCGCCGCAGATCAGTGATGAAGAATCCGCCGCCCCGCGCTAGGCTCGGCGATCATGGAGACCCTCACGGTCCGCCGCGCCGCCCTGCCCGACCTGGCCGAACTCGACGCGCTCTGCGCGGCGAGCTATCCGAGGCTTCTGGCGAAGGACTATCCGCCCTCGCTGCGGGTCACCGCGATCCCGGTCCTGGCGCGCGCGCAGCCGGGGCTGATCGGCTCGGGGCGCTACTTCGTGGCCGAGGATGCGGATGGCGCGATCCGGGGGGCGGGCGGCTGGAGCGGGCGCCCGGGGGCAAAGGCGGCCGAGGTGCGCCACCTGTTCACCGACTGGCGGATGACCCGGCGCGGGATCGCGCGCACGGTCATGGGCCATGTCTTCGCCGATGCGCGGAAGGCGGGTTTCGGCCGCATCGGCTGCCACGCCACAAGGACGGCGGTGCCCTTCTACGTGGCGTTGGGGTTCCGGCCGGAAGGCGAAGTCGTCGTGCCGCTCTTGCCCGGCATCGGCTTCCCGGTCGTCCGGATGGACCGGACGCTCTGACCGGCCGCCCTCGCCGGCCCCTCTGACCGGGCCGGCCCGGAACGAAAAGGCCGGGCGCCCGGCCCGGCCCTGACGTTCGGATCAGCGCGGCCGCGTCACTCGCGGTTGCCGAGGAACTGCAGCAGGAACATGAACAGGTTGATGAAGTTCATGTAGAGGTTCAGCGCCCCCATGATCCCCGACTTGTCCAGCCATTCCTGGTCGGCGTGCTGGGCATGGGCGATGTAGGAGGCCTTGATGTTCTGCGTGTCGAAGGCGGTGAGGCCGGCGAAGATCAGCACGCCGATGGCCGAGACGGCGAACATCACCGCAGGCGACTGCAGGAAGAGGTTGATCACCATCGCCACCAGAAGGCCGATCAGGCCCATCATCAGGAAGGTGCCCATGCCCGTCAGGTCGCGCTTCGTGGTGTAGCCCCAGAGCGAGAGGCCGGCGAAGGCGATGGCGGTGACGAGGAAGGTCTGGGCGATCGAGATGCCGGTGAAGACGGCGAAGATCCAGCTGATCGACAGGCCCATCACCGCCGCGAAGGCATAGAACATGAGCTGCGCGCCGGCGACCGACAGCCGGTTGATCGCCGCGCCGAAGGCGAAGGCCATGATCAGCGGCGCGAACATCACGATCCAGCCCAGGATGTTCGGCTGCAGCGTGACCGGATCGCGGAAGATCGCCAGCAGCGCCGGGCTGGAACCCACCGCCCAGGCGACGGCGCCCGTCACCAGCATGCCTGCGGACATCAGCCCGTAGACCTTGTTCATGTGGGCGCGCAGGCCCTCGTCAATCGCGGCGACGCGCGTGCCGAGCCCGGCGCCCACATTCGTCCGATAGTCAGCCATGGTTCCCTCCACCAAGCGTTTCCCTTGGCCCGGCAGCCCTTCCGGGCGCGGGCCTGCGCGATGAATGTGGGGGAAGCCGTGGCGAATTCAAGGGTTCATGCGCATTCGGGACCCGGTACGGGGCCTCAGTTTCCCTCCGGCAACGCCGCAGGACCCGGCCGGGCCCCCGGCCGCAGCCGCATTCGGGCGCTTCGCGCGACCGGAAACCGGAGCGGGGGGCCGGCTTCTGGCGCGCCGGGGTTCAGCGGAGCCAGTGAACCGGCACGTCCCAGACCGGCCGCGCCGCTTCGGCCGCAGCGGTGGCGCGGTCGATGCCGATGTCCCGCAGAAGGTGGTCGTCGAGCGCGGCGAGCCGGTGCCGTTGGCGGGCGACGGCGAGCGCCGTCCAGAGCCGGGCCAGCGGGCCGGGGTGGCGGGAAACGTGGCGGGCGAACAGGGTGCGGTCCATGATGACCTCTCGATTCTTGATGTGGGCGAATTCGGTGATGAATTCTGTTGATACATATGGGCCCGATGATGTATCAAGGGAAACGAAAGAATGTGCTGCTTGCCATAAAGGATGGTGATGATGCCCCGGAACCTCGACCTGACCGCGCTGCGCGCCTTCGTCACCGTCGCCGATACCGGCGGGGTGACCCGCGCGGCGGGCCTCTTGAACCTGACGCAATCGGCGGTGTCGATGCAGCTGAAGCGGCTGGAAGAGGGGCTGGGGCGCGACTTCTTCAGCCGGGCCGCGCGCAAGCTGCAGCTGACGCCCGAGGGCGAGCAGCTCTTGAGCTACGCGCGCCGGATGATCGCGCTGAACGACGAGGCGCTGGCGCGGCTGACCGACAAGGGGTTCGAGGGTGAGGTGCGGCTGGGGGTGCCGCATGACATCGTCTATCCGCAGATGCCGGGCGTGCTGAAGGCCATCGCGCAGGAATATCCGCGGGTTCGGGTGAACCTGATGTCGTC
This sequence comes from Paracoccaceae bacterium, assembly GCA_046155885.1. GTDB lineage: Bacteria > Pseudomonadota > Alphaproteobacteria > Rhodobacterales > Rhodobacteraceae > JAOADN01. The sequence goes on along the minus strand of JBJXFU010000147.1, from coordinate 51,150 downwards.
CTTCACGAAGCTTCTGCATGAGGGTTTCGCGCAGGGCGAATACGACATGATCCTGACCACCGAGGATGCGCCGAAGGCAGGGGGCGAAATCCTTGCCACGCGCGAGCTTGTCTGGGTCGGCGCGCCGGACGGCACGGCATGGCAGCGCCGGCCGCTGCGGCTGGGCTTCAAGGACACCTGCTTCTTCCGGCCGGTGGCGCAGGCGGCACTGGACGCGGCCGGCATCCCCTGGGAAATGGGGTTCGAGGGCGAGTGCGAGCAGGTGATCGAAGCGACGGTCGCGGCGGACCTCGCGATCTCGGCGCGGATGCGCGGGGCGATCCCGATGGGGGCCGAGGTGATCGAGGCGGGCAACGCGCTGCCGGCGCTGGGCAGCCTGCATGTCTGCCTTTACGACGCGGGCGTCCAGAAGGGCCCGGTGATCCAGGCGATCCGCGCCCAGATCCGCTGCGCCTACATGGCGAACTGAAGGTCTGGCGGGGCGTCCGGTGGCGACCCGCGCCGGGCGTGTATCCGGCAGGGACAAGTTGCGGCTGTTTGTCTGCTTCCTGCCCCGCCCCCACCGTCCCCCTTGCCCGGAACAGCCGCGAGAGCCACCCGGGCGGCGCCCGACCGCCCCTCCCCATGTGCGTTCGGGGGCGGGCGCCACCGCAACGCCGGTCTGCGGGAATGCCGGCGGGGTTGGAAGCCCCAAAAGCGCGGACCGACACCCTCGGTGCGCGCCCCCCCCGCGGCCGGGCGCCGCCCACTGTCGCGCGGAGAAAGTGGACAAGCGATTCGTGTTGGTCACGACCGTTCAAGCAGGCGCGCAAACGTAAGGGCTTGCAGGCGCCGCACTGAGAAAGTGCTCGACTGTTGAACCGGGTCATCGCCAAACGGAATACCTCACGATCTTCCCCGCCTGAGCCGCTCGTGGCCTCGCGCCGCATTTCAGATCGTCACCACCACCTTTCCGGTCGCCGCCCGTTCGCGGAGCAGCGCGAAGCCTTCGGCGGCGCGGTCGAGGGGCAGGCGGTGGCCGATATGGGGGGACAGCCTCCCCCCAGCGTGCCAGGCGAAGAGGGTGGCGAGGCTGTCGGCCACCGCAGCGGGGGCGAAGGACTGGTAGCCGCCCCACCAGAAGCCGATCACCGAGACGTTCTTCACCAGGAGGTGGTTGGCGGGGATTTCGGGCACCGTGCCGCTGGCGAAGCCGATGACCAGAAGCCGCCCCTCGGGCCGGAGCGAACTGAGCGCCGCCCGGAACAGCGCGCCGCCGACCGTTTCGTAGGCGACATCGGCCCCGCCGAGCGCGCGGATGCGGCCGGCGAGGTCAGGCTCGTCGCTGTCCAGGCAGGCGTCGGCCCCGGCCTGGCGGGCTGCGGACAGCTTCGCCGCGCCCCGCGCCACCGCGATGACGCGGGCGCCCGTCAGCCGGCCGATCTCGACCGCCGCCAGCCCGGCGCCGCCCGCCGCCCCGGTGACCAGCAGGGTTTCCCCCGGGGAGAGGCCCGCCCGGCGGGCGAGCGCGAGGTGGCTGGTGCCATAGGCGATCTGGAAAGCGGCGGCGGTTTCGAAGTCCATCCCGGCGGGCAGGCGGACGAGGCGGGCGGCGGGAAAGCAGCCGAATTCGGCCAGCCCGCCGGAGGTGGCGACGGCCGCGACCCGGTCGCCCGGTACCCAGCCATCGACCCCGGACCCCCAGGCATCGACCTCGCCGGAAACCTCCATCCCCGGCACCAGCGGGAAGGGCGGACGTTCCTGATACGCGCCCCGCATCGTCAGGAGGTCGGCGAAGTTCAGCCCGCAGGCGCGGATGCGCAGGCGGACCTCACCCGGCGCAGGGTCGGGAACGGGTATCTCGGCCAGCACGGGCGCTGACCCCTTCTCGAGAACGATGACCGCACGCACTGGTATCCTCCGGTCCAGGTTGGGGCGCCGCGGCATTCTCCGGCCTGGCGGCGCGGATCGCAATTGCATTTTGCAACGCCCGCCCGGTAATTTCATTGCGTGTTGGACAGCTCCGGGATCGGCGCAGGCGCGGAGCGATCGTGCCGAATTCCGGGCCCGCCGCTTTCCGCACGTTTCCGGCCCGCGCGCCCTGAGAAAAATTTTCTGCCGGGAGTGCGACATGGCATGAAACTTGCTTATAGAATGAACAAGGGTGAGGGAGACAGCCGATGAAGCACCATGTTGACGCACATGTCGGGAAACGGATCCGTCACCGCCGCTGGATGGTTGGCATGACGCAGCAGCAGTTGGCCGACAAGGTCGGGATCAAGTTCCAGCAGATCCAGAAATACGAGACGGGCATGAACCGCGTCTCGGCTTCGCGGCTGTGGGAGATTTCCGAGGCGCTGGGCGTCCAGATCGCGTTCTTCTTCGAAGGGCTCGATGCCGAAGCGCCGTCGCGGGACGAGGGCGCCTCGGACATCATGGCCGACAAGGAGGCGCTTTTGCTGGTGCGGACCTACTACGCCATTCCGGAAGCGCAGCGCCGGCGGCTGTTCGAACTGGCGAAGGTGCTGTCCGAGGCCGCCTGAGCGGCTTGACCGCGGCGGGGTCGGGGGCTACCGCTGCGCGGCGGAGAGCCCGATGCCTGTGCCCGACGAGACCCTGCGCCGTTCGCTACTTTCCACGGCGCATGCGCTGGCCGATGCCGCGCGGATCGAGACGCTGGCGCATTTCCGCAGCCGCGACCTGGGCGCCGAGACCAAGGAAACCCACCGCTTCGACCCGGTGACAGTGGCCGACCGGGCGTCGGAGGCGCGGATGCGCGCGCTTCTGGCCGAGCTTCGCCCGGACGATGCGATCCTTGGCGAGGAGTACGGGCCGAAGCCCGGCACCTCGGGCCTGACCTGGGTGCTCGACCCCATCGACGGGACGCGCGGCTATCTTTCGGGCACGCCGACCTGGGGGGTGCTGATCGCGGTGGCCGATGCGGGCGGGCCGATTCTGGGGGTGATCGACCAGCCCTATATCGGCGAGCGGTTCCTGGGCGGGCTGGGGCTGGCCGAGGTTGTCGGGCCGATGGGCCGGGCGGCGCTGGGCACGCGCGCGCCAAGGGCGCTTTCCGAAGCGATCCTGTTCACGACCTTCCCCGAAGTGGGCACGGCCGAAGAGGGCGCGGCCTTCCGCCGCCTTTCGGCGCAGGTGAAGCTGACCCGCTACGGCACCGACTGCTACGCCTATGCGCTGATCGCCGCCGGGCAGATCGACCTGGTGGTCGAGGCGGGGCTGCAGGCCTATGACGTGATGGCCCCGATCGCGGTGATCGAAGCGGCGGGGGGTATCGTCACCGACTGGACGGGCAGGCCGGTGCATGGCGGGGGCCGTGTGCTGGCGGCGGCCAACCGCGAGGTACACGGTGCGGCGATGGCGGTCCTGGACGGGTAGGGGTGCGGCCCGGGGCGGTCCGGGGCGGTCCGGCCACGACAACGGGGAATGGCATGCGCGAAACGCTGATCCGGGGCGCCGACGTGGTGGTGACGATGGACAGCGCGTGGCGCGAGCTGAAGGGCGCCGACGTGCTGATCGCGGGCGGGCGGGTCGCGGCGGTGGGGCCGGGGCTTGCCACCACGGGCGAGGTTGTCAGCGCCGCCGGGTGCGTGGTGACCCCCGGCCTGGTCAACACCCACCATCACCTCTACCAGACGCTGACCCGCGCGGTGCCGGGCGGGCAGGATGCGCTGCTGTTCGGCTGGCTCAAGACGCTTTATCCGATCTGGGCGCGCTTCGGGCCCGAGGAGATGCGGGTTTCCGCGATGGCGGGGCTGGCCGAGCTGGCGCTGAGCGGGTGCAGTCTGACCTCGGATCACCTTTACCTTTTCCCCAACGGCGCGCGGCTCGACGACACGATCGAGGCGGCGGCCGAGATCGGGCTGCGGTTTCACGCCACGCGGGGGGCGATGTCGATCGGGGAAAGCGCGGGCGGTCTGCCGCCGGATGTGCTGGTCGAGCGTGAAAGCGCGATCCTCGACGACTGCATCCGTGTCATCGACCGTTTCCACGACCCCGCCCCGGGGGCGATGTTGCGTGTCGCGGTGGCGCCCTGTTCGCCGTTTTCGGTCAGCCGGGAGCTGATGCGCGATGCAGCACTTCTGGCCCGCGACAAGGGGGTGATGCTGCACACGCATCTGGCCGAGAACGACGAGGACGTGGCGTTTTCACTGGCCCGCTTCAGCTGTCGGCCCGGGCAGTACGCGGAAGACTTGGGCTGGACCGGGCCGGATGTCTGGCATGCGCATTGCGTGAAGCTCGATATGGCCGAGATCGGGCTTTTTGCCCGGACGCGGACCGGGGTGGCGCATTGCCCCTGTTCCAACTGCCGGCTCGGGTCGGGGATCGCGCCGGTCAGGGCGATGCGCGATGCGGGGGTGCGGGTGGGGCTGGGGGTGGACGGGTCGGCCTCGAACGACACCGGAGACATGCTGGCCGAGGCGCGGATGGCGATGCTTCTGCAGCGGGTGGCGCGCGGGGCGGATGCGATGGCGGCGCGCGAGGCCCTGGAAATCGCGACACGGGGCGGGGCGGAGGTGCTGGGGCGCGACGACTGCGGGCGGATCGAGCCCGGGGCCTGCGCGGACTTGGCAGTCTGGGACATGGGCGGGATCGGGTCGGCGGGCGCCTGGGACCCGGTTGCGGCGCTAATGCTGGCGGGGCCCCGGAGGGTGCGCGACCTGTTCGTGAACGGCCGGGGGGTGGTGCGGTCGGGTGCGCTGGTCACCGCCGACGAAGCGAGTCTGGCGGCGGCGCAGCGCCGGCTCGCGGCGCGGCTCGCGGAGTTGGCGTAGGGGCGGGTGCCGGCCGGCGGCGCTCAGAACACCGTAAGGGCGAAGGCCGCATCGCGGAGCGCGAAGACGTAGGCCCAGAGGGCGGTTTCGATAGCCCGCCCGCCGATGGCCGCGATGGCCCAGCCCGCCGCGCCGATGGCGAGGAACGGCAGCAGCCAGAACGTGCCGAGGATGAAGGGCGAGAGGGTGGCCGAAATCCCGCCCCGCGCTTCGTCGCGTCCGGCATCGCGGATGACGGAGGCGAGGCCCCGGCGGACCGGTCCCGGCACCAGTTCGGTCGCGCCTAGGAGCGCGATCGCGGCGTGCAGCGCTGCGGGCGCGATGGGGGTGAGGAGGGTCAGCAGCAGCCAGAGCTGCAGGTCAGGGCGCAGCGCGATTCCGGCGAAGACCGACGACAGGCGGAAGGCGTCGCTGCCCGAGAATTCGTCGAGCGCCGAGACCGTCACCGCGAGGCCAAGGCCTAGCAGCGCCGAGAGGGCCAGCCCGACAAGGAGTCCGGCGATGCCGTTGACGGCGATCCGGCCGCGCAGCAGCCCCTGCCGCGCGAGCGCCAGGATCGCCGCGTAGGACAGCACGCTGAAAAGCGCGTTCACCAGCGGAAAGACCGCGAGGAAGAGGAACAGCCCGCGTGCCCGTGCCCCCATTTCGGGCCAGGGGATCAGCGTCAGAGCGGCGAACCAGCCCATGGGCATGGCGAGCGTGACCAGCGCTCGCGCCGTCCGCTGGCGCCGCTGCCCGTCGAGCGTGTCGAGGATGACCGCCATCGTCACCACCAGCGCGATCGAGATGCCGATGGGGGTCAGTCCCGCGCCGCTCATCTTGCTGGCCGTGGCGATCGCGACCGCCGCCGCGCCGACGACCGCCGCCGCCCCCACGACGACAACCGACCCCGCCCCGGCGATGGCCGCGCCGCCGACGAAGCCGATGGCGAGGCCGAGGCCCGCGGCGAGCGCGTTGAAGGCCGAGAGCACCCCGGCGGTGGCCAGCGTGGCGCCATAGACCGGTAGCCAGCGCCCGAAAGTCGCGACGCGCGGGTTGGGCGAGCTTCTGACCTGCCAGGAAAGCGGGATCGAGATCGCGAAGCCGAGCATCCCGAGAAGCGAAATCGCGCGGTCGGGCCAGAAGGGCGATTCCGGAAGGGTTTCGGCATCGCCGAGGCGCGCGCTATGGCCGGTGACGATCCACCAGCCGACAACGACGAGGGTCGGATAGACCACCGCGACCAGCAGTGCGGCGTCGTAGAGCCGCCAGGTGAGCGCCTGCGCGAAGGACCGCCTGAGGCTCAGCGAACCTTCGGCGCTGTCGCAGTAGCGGGTCCAGAGCCCTTCCAGCCGCGCACGCGTCGAAATCGCGTAGCCGCGCGCCAGGCCGGGTTTTTCGAGGCTCGCGGCGATGTAGGCGCGGGACGGGCCGTCGGCGAGGCCGAGGAGAGCCGCGAAGGTCAGGACCGACCAGAGCAGCGCGACGATCCAGACCGAGGCAGCGCCCTGGCCGAGGCTGAGGACAACGATGAGCCCCATCGAGACCACCAGCCATATGGCAAGCGGCCTGCCCCAGGCGTAGCCGACAAGGTTCTGGCTTTCCGGGTCCATGCACTCATCACATCCGAAGTCGGCGCGATCATAGGAAACAAATCGGCATTGGAAAGGGCCGTGAGGCGGTCGCGTCAAATCCCCTCAGGCGGGCTTCCGCCCGGCGCGGCTCGCCACCGGGCCCGGGCGCGGGATCGGCGCCCCGACTGCGGTCTGTCGCGAACCCGCTGCGGCGCGCTGGCGGGCCTTCAGGCGCCGGAGATGTCCGCAGAAAGGTGCGTGCGCGCAAGGGCCTCGACCTGCTGCATGCCGGCGAGCGAGCTTCGGGTGAGAACCAGCAGGCGGCCCAGGGACAGAGCCCGCCTTTCGCAGGTCGCGCGCCTTGCGGGATCTGCGATGCGTTCGAAATCCGCATTATGCGCGAGCCCAAGGATGCGCCGGTGGATTTCCACGCCGCAGAAGCCCATCGCGTCCTGCCAGATCGCGGAAAGGCGATCCGCCAGCGCGGCCTCGGCGGCAAGGGCGTGCCCCTGGTCCTCGTAGAGCGATGCGGGGTAGAGCATCCCCGTCCGTTCGGTCCGCCAGAGGCGGGTGAATTCGTCGGCGAAGGCGTCCCAGAGCGCGCAGGATTCGCCGAGAATCCATGCCGAATGATCGTCGCGCGCGCCTGGGCGGTCGGCGTGGCCGGGCTGCGACAGGGCGGCCATCAGGAAGTTCGAGATCAGCATGCCGACGTCGAAGCCCATCGGTCCGTAGGTGGCGAATTCCGGGTCGATGACGCGCACGTCGCTGTCAGAGACCATCACCGACCCGGTGTGCAGGTCGCCGTGCAGCATCGTCTCGGCCTTGTTCGCGAAGGCCATCTTCAGGTGCTGCGCCGCGATCTTGAGCGCAAGGTCGGTGCGCAGGGTCGCGACGGCGGCGTCGAGCCCCGGGGTATGGCGGTTCAGGGGGGCGTCGAAATAGGGATCGGTGAAGACGAGGTTTTCGGTGATGTCGCAGAGCGCCACGTTGCCTGCGAAGAGCGCGAGGTCGGCCTTGCGCGCGGCCGCCGTCATCGACAGGTCGGACCCGCGGAAGAGGGTCCGGGCGCAGAAGCGGCCGAGGCGCTGCCCGACACCGGGGTAGCGGTGCCCGTCGATCAGGCCCGTGCGCAGGATGACGTGGGGGGCGAGGTACTCCATGGCGATGATCGCCTGGCTCTCGTTGAAGTGGAACACCTGTGGCACGGATCCGGGATCGCGCGATTCTTGCCGGGTGAGGGCGTGGTATTCAAAGAAAGACCGGTTGAGTGGCAGGGGCCAGCTTTCGCCGACAAGACGGACGTAGGGCAGGGCCTGCTTGACGACGACCGAGCCCGCCGGGCCTTCGACGATGAAGACGAGGTTGAGGTTGCCGTCGCCCACTTCGCGCACCGACCAGTCGGCCGGGTCGCCCAGCCGGTCGCGGATCAGGGCGACCTTGCTGAGGCGGGCGGAAAGCGTGACGGGGGTGAGGGGGGCGTAGGCGGTGTCCGTCATGGCGGGGATCAGGCCGCGAGCCCGTCGAGGATGCGGCGGAGGGCGAGCATGCCGGGATCGTCGAGGCCCCGGCTTTTCTCGCCGAACATGCGGGCGCGGCCGAGGCGGTTTTCGCGGTGGCGGAAGCTGTCGAGCGTGGCAGTTATAGCCAGGTCGGCGGCGGCAAGCAGTTTGTCCGGGCGGGCCTGTCCCGTGGTGGCCGTGGCGATGGCGTCGAGCCCGTCGAGGACGGTCTTGTCGCCCAGCGCCCCCTTGCCGCGCGCCATCATCGCATCGCGGGCGGCGGCGATCAGGGTGGGGACTTCGGCCCAGGGCACGTCGGTCCGGCCCTTGCAGGCCTTGGCGGCGGCCATGAAGGCGGTGGCGGTGAGGGTGCCGTAGGACGAGGACGAGACCTTCTGGAAGGCCTTGGCGCAGTCGAGGAAGGCCATGCCCACGTCCTCGGGCATCGCGGGGGCGAGGGACGCGATCTCGGCCCAGCCCTTCGACACGGTGATCCCGAGGTCACCGTCGCCAAGCTGGCCGTCGGCGGCGTTCAGTTCGGCCGCAGCGTCGGCGGTGCGGGTGGCGATGCGGGCGGCGGCGGTGCGCAGGTCGGCGGTGGTGAACGTCTCCATCCGCTCAGACCCGCCAGAAGGCACAATCGCAGGGGGCTTTCAGGAGCGCCTCGAGCTCGGCGTCGAGGTGGCAGACGGTGATCGTGGCCCCTGTCATCTCCATCGAGGTGGCGAAGCGCCCCACGAGCGGCATGACGATTTCGGCGCCACTGCCTTTCAGGATCTCGGCGGCGCGGGCGTACATGATGTAGAGTTCCTCGGGCGGGGTGGCGCCGAGCGAGTTTACAAGGATCGACATGCGCCCGCCGAAGGGCCGGTCGGCGGCGAGGCGGGACATCATTTCGTCCACGATCTCGTTGGCGGTCCTGACGGGCGATTTGTAGATGCCGGGTTCGCCGTGGATGCCCATGCCCATTTCCATCTGGCCTTCGGGGATGTCGAAGGTGGGCTTGCCGGCCATGGGCACCGTGCAGGGGGTCAGCGCCATGCCGATCGAGAAGCAGTGGTCGGCGGCTTTCTGTGCCACGCGGGTGACTTCGGGCAGATCCGCCATTTCTTCAGCGCGCGCGCCCGCGATCTTGAAGGCGTAGACCATGCCCGCGACGCCGCGCCGTTTGGCCCGTTCGGCGAAGGGGGCCGAGACGACGTCGTCGGCCAGCAGAACGGTGGTCGAGGCGATGTCCTCCATCTCCAGCATCTCGCCCGCCATGTCGAAGTTCATGACGTCGCCGCCGTAGTTGCCGTAGAGCCTGAGCACACCCGCCCCGCCGTCCGCGTGGCGCATGGCGGCGGCCATCTGGTCGGACGAGGGCGAGGCGAAGACGTCGCCGATCGCGGCGGCGTCCAGAAGGCCCCGGCCCACGTAGCCGGTGAAGACCGGCAGGTGCCCCGATCCGCCGCCGGTGACGATGCCGACCTTGCCCTTTCTGGCGCCGGCGGCGCGGGTGATGACCCGCGGTTCGGGCTGGGCGTAATACTCGGGATGCGCCAGGCAGAGGCCCGCCAGCATCTCGTCGACATAGTCGGCGGGGGCGTTCAGGATTTTCTTCATCATGGGTGCTCGCTCGGCGGGGCTTACCCCGCGCTTTCCTTCAGCTTCTGGGCGTAGACGTTGATGATCAGCGCGGCGAGCAGGATCAGGCCGCGGATCAGGATCTTCAGGAAGCTGTCGATGCTGATCAGGTCGAGGCCGTTGTTCAGCACGCCAAGGACCAGCAGGCCGATGATGGTGTTGCCGATCCCGCCGCGGCCGCCGAAGAGGCTGGTGCCGCCGACCACCACCGCGGCGATGGCGGTCAAGAGGAAATCGTCGAAGCCGTTCTGCTGGGCCGAGCCGAAGTAGGCGACCCCGAGCATCCCCGCGATCCCCGAACACATTGCCGAAATGACCATGACGGACGCGATGATCAGCCGCACGTTCACGCCGGAATACTCGGCCGCCTCGCGGTTGCCGCCGACCATGTAGACGTAGCGTCCGAAGCGCGTGTAGGTCAGCACGAGGTGCGCGACGAGCAGGAAGATCATGCACACGATGATCGACCAGCGCAGGCCGAAGACCGAGCCCGAGCCGAGTGTGGTGATCAGGTCGGGGAAGGTATAGGCGATCTGGCCGCGCACCAGGAGCGCCGACATGCCGTTGGCGATCTGCATCATGGCGAGCGTCATGATGAACGAGGGGATGCCGATCACCGTCACCCCGAAGGCGGTGATCGAGCCGAGCCCGAAGGCCGCGAGCAGGGTCAGGATGATGGCGATGCCGCCGGGCAGGGCGATGGTGGCGATGTTCACGTAGTCGGGCTGGGCCGTGAAGAAGGCCATGGCGATGCCGATGGCGTTGGCGATGGCCGCGACCGACAGGTCGATCTCGGCCGTCAGGATGACGAAGGTGAGCCCCACCGCGATGATCCCGGTGATCGAGGCGTTGGCCAGGATGTTCAGCCCGTTCGCCACGGTGAAGAAGACCGGGCTTTGCGTTGCGAAGAAGACGATCAGCGCCAGCAGCGTGAAGACCGGCGCGATGTTGCGCATCTGTTCGGCCAGGAAGCGCTTCACGCCACCCCCGCCCTTCACCTCTGCCGCGTCCGTCATTCCCGCTTTCCCCCGTCCCGTTTCACGCGGCCGCCAGAAGGTCGGCCTTTTCAATTAGGCCGCGGTCGAATTCCTTCGCCACGACGCCCTTCTTCATCACCGTCACCCGGTCAGCGAGCGTCAGGATCGTCTCGGGTTCGGTGGACAGGACGAGGATCGCCACGCCCTTGTCGCGCAGCGCCTTGACGATGCGGATCACGTCTTCCTTGGCGCCCACATCCATGCCGCGCGTCGGTTCCGACAGGATCAGCACCTTGGGCAGATGCGTCAGCCACTTGGCCAGCGCCACCTTCTGCTGGTTGCCGCCCGAGAGGTTGCCCAAAAGGATGTCGGTAGAGGGCGGCCGGATCTGCAGGTCTCTGGCATGGCCCGCCGCGATGCCGCGTTCGGTGGCGGGGCGCAGGAAGATGCGGCCGATCCGGTCGAGGATGGCGATGGAGACGTTCTTGAACACCGGTTCGGTCCGGAAGAGCATCATCCGGCGGTTCTCCGGCAGATAGGCGATGCCCGCCGCGCGCGCCGCCGCGGTCGTCCCGAAGCGGACTGGCTTGCCGTCGAGCGTCATCCGCCCGGCCTTGAGCCTGCCCTTGCCGAAGAGCGCCCGCGACAGTTCGATCTGGCCGCAGCCCATGAAGCCGTAGACGCCGGTGATTTCGCCCCTGCGCAGCGTCAGCGACACGTCATGCAACGTCCGGCCGTCGCCGATCCCTTCGACCTGCATCACCACAGGCCGGGCGTCGTCCCCGGTCAGGTCGGCGTGCTCGCCCATGTGCATCTCGGCCGAGCCGCGCCCGATCATGTGCGAGATGACGGAATCCTTGGTCAGCCGGGCCGCCGTTTCGGTGGTGACGCGCTTGCCGTTGCGGAACACCGTCACCCGGTCCGAGATTTCGAGGACGTCGTCGAGGAAGTGGGAAATGAAGACGATGCTGCGGCCTTCGGCCTTCAGCCGCCGGAGTGCCGCGAAAAGGCGCGCCACTTCGGGTGGCGACAGGGCCGAGGTCGGCTCGTCCAGGATGATGAGGCGGGCGCCGGAGAAGAGGACGCGCGACAGTTCGACGAGTTGCTGAAGGCCGACGGGCAGCGACCCGATCCGCTTCGTGGGATCGATGTCTAGCCCAAGGCTGGCGATCTGGGTCCGCGCCTGATGGTTCATCCGGCGCCAGTCCACGATCCCCCCCGCCACGACCGGCTGGTGGCCCAGGAAGACGTTCTCGGCCACCGTCAGGTCGGGGATGATCGACAACTCCTGGTGGACCATGCCGATCCCGGCGGCGAGCGCGTCGCGCGCCGAGCGGAAATGCACCGGGCGGCCCGCCACCAGCATCTCGCCGTCGAAGCCCGCATGGACCCCGGCGATGATCTTCATCAGCGTCGATTTGCCCGCGCCGTTTTCGCCGACAAGGCCGTGGATCTCACCTTCGCGGATGGTGAAGTCGACGTCCTTCAGCGCCGCGATGCCGCCGAACGTCTTGGTCACGCCCTTCATTTCCAGAAGCGGCGTCTGAACCGGAACCGGAACCGGGAGCGCATCCGCGCCCCCGGCAACTGGTGACATATCCTGCTGCACGCGGGTCAGCGGGTCAGATCAGGAAGTTCTTCTGCAGCCAGAGATGCCCGGCGGCAGTATCCTGGGTGATGACCGGACCGTCCGCCAGAATGTTCGCCGGTACTTCCGGCGGACGCTCGCCGCCGACCGCCGCCGCCACGCCCGCCGCGACCGACCAGCCGTGGATGCGGCAGGACGGGTTGCGGACCGTCGCGACCAGCGTGCCTTCCAGAACCGCGTTCACCGCCGGCGGCATCGCGTCGATGCCCGAGAGCTTGATCCCGCCTTCGCGGCCCTTGGCCTTGATGACGTTGTAGGCGGCCAGCGCCATGTCGTCGTTGTGGAAGAAGCCGCCCTTCAGGTCCGGGAACTTGGTCAGCAGCGAATCCCAGATTCGCGCCACCTTGGTCACGTCCCAGTCGGCGGGCTGGTCGTCGACCAGTTCGACCTTGGGATAGTTTTTCAGGACCTCCAGGAAACCCTTCGCGCGTCCCTGCGCGCCGGTATGGCCGAGCGCGCCCTGCGTCATCACGACCTGCCCCTCGCCGCCGATCGCCGAGAGCAGCGCGTTGGCGGTGACCGATCCCATCATGACGTTGTCGGGCGCGATGAAGGTGTGCAGCGCCAGCTGGCCTTCGGGCGCCATCATCGTATCCATCGCGATGACCGGGGTACCGGCCTCGATGACCTTGCCGATCGGGTCGTTCAGGGTGCCGATGCCGAATGTCTGGAGCGCGACGAAGTCCCACTTCTGCGTCGCCAGGTTGTCGACCGTCGCGCGCTGCTTGGTCGCCGAAAGCTCGCCGTCGAACCAGGTGACCTCGACGTTCATCAGCGCCGCCCAGGCCTCGGCCGCCGTCTTGCCCTGCGCGCACCATGTGGCCTGCAGGCCGGCATTGCCCATCGCGGCCTTCAGCGGGCTGGCCGAAGCCTTCAGTTCCTGCGCCATCGCCGGGTCGAACCCGGCCGAGGCGAAGAGCGCACCGGCCACCGCCGTGGCGCCCATCACCTTCAGCGCGTCGCGGCGGGACCGTACGACCTCGCTCAGTTCCTCAAGCTCTCCGGACATTCAACTTCCTCCCAAACTCAGCGGCCTCGGCCGCATGTGACGTTTCAGACAGGACGTTTCTGGTCAGCCGTTGTCTTTCGCGCACGGCTGCTGCGCGCGAGTTGAAAGGGAGGCGATTTCAAAGTCAATGAATAGCTTGCGGATGCGGCGCCGGCCGCCCGCCGGCGCGCTCAGGGCCCGGCGCTCAGCCGCGCGAAGGGGCCGATCGCCGCGTCGCGCAGCTGGGCGATCGCGGCAGCAAGCGTGTCTTCGCCGCTGTGAAGCAGGAAGCCATAGTTGCGCTGCGCGATGTCGGCCACCGGGAGATCGGCGGCGATGTCGGCCTCGACGTTCCGCATGCCCTGCACCCACCAGTCTCGCCAGTCGAACCCGGCCTGCATGTTCCAGGGAAGGAGCACCAGAAAGAGGATCGCGGCGACGTTCGCGGCCTGCCGCCGGAGCGACGGCGGGGTGTAGAGCGCGAGCGCGGCGATGGCGCCGAGCAGCGGCATGACAGAGAAGAGCGCGTAGCGGTCGGGCATCCGGTAGGGGTAGGCGCCGCGCGAGACGGCGATGACGACGCCCAGGGCGACACCGGCACCGATGAAGGACGCCAGGCCGAGGGCCTGCCCGCCCCCAGCCCGCCAGGTCCGGGCGAAGCGCAGGAGCGCGGCGAGGCCCCCCGCGACGCAGACAAGCACCATCAGCACGGCGAGCGGCCGCTGGAAGAAGCGCGACCCCGCGCCGAAGCCCATCGCGAAATAGGCGTTGGCGGCATGCACGAACTGCGGCCAGTCGGCCGGTGGGGGCGACCACCAGGGCCTGACATAGCCGATGAAGTAGGCGGCGGAGGAAAATATGGCGAGGATCGCGCCGGCGATCATCGCGCGCCCCGCCGCGGTCCCGTCAGGCCCGCCGTCACGGAACTGGTAGAGCCCCGAGGCGACGGCCCAGGGCACCATCGCGCAGGCGGTGGCGATGCCGTTCGCGCCCGAGAGGGGAAGCAGGAACAGGCTTGCCGCCGCGACGAGGCTGTCACGCAGGGAAATGTGCGGCCTCTGCCGGAGGATCACAAAGAACAGAAGGCCGGACAGAAAAACCGACCAGACGAACTGGATCTGCCATCCCCAGAGCAGGTTTTCCCAGTGCCCCAGGTTGAGAAGCGCGAGCGGGAAGAGCACGTCCGAAAGCCGCATCCCGCCGCCGCGCGCCGTAGCCATCGCCCGGGCGAGAAGGAGCGTGAGCCAGACCATCAGAAGCTGGCTCAGCACCATGCCAGATCGGAAATCCCCGGTCAGCCACAGCAGGCAGAGGTACATCAGCCTTTGGACCGGAAGCCGGTGTTCGTTGTTCTGCGACCAGAGCCAGGACAGAAGGTCGGGCTCGTTCCCGGTCATCGCCGGGACCATGTAGTAGTCTTCGTGCATCCCGATGTTCGGGACCCAGGCGACGATGCTGAGGATCAGCATCCCGAACAGGATGCCGGTGACGATGAAGACCGCGGATCGCGCCTTTTCTTCGCGGGTCATCCGCCCGTCTCCCGGTCCTTGGCGATCCCGCGGATCGAGGCATATGGGCCGGACCGGAACCAGAGCGCGCGCAGGGTGTCGATCAGGACGCCCACATAGCCGCGCCCGACCTTCACCAGCTTGAAGGTCGAAGTGCCCATGTCGAAGGACCGGTTGATCCAGGAAATCGGCACCTCGGCGATCTTGTAGCCCATCAGCATCGGCTGCAGGCCGGTTTCCGCGTTGATCGAGAAGCCGGGCGAGGTCAGGACCAGCCGGTCGGCGACCTCGCGGTGGATGAGCTTTAGGTTGTTGGTCACGTCGCGGAAATGCCGTCCCATGAGGAGGACCGCCAGCAGGTGGAACGCCCGGTTCGAGACGATTTTCATGATCGGATAGTTCAGCAGGATGCTGTGGCGCGAGAACCGGCTGCCGACGGCGACCTTCGCGCCGCCTGCCGCGGCGTCGAAAAGATCGCGGACCTCGGGCAGGAGGTGCTGGAAGTCGCAGTCCATCGACAGGATCCATTGGCCGGTGGCGGCGCGGTAGCCGTCGGCGATGGCGCGGCCGACGCCGTTCGGCGGGGTACGATACACCGGCCGGATGCGCGGGTCGCGCGCGGCGTAGCGGGCGATGACCTCTGCCGTGCCGTCGCGGCTGTTGTCATCGACCGGGATGATTTCGTGGATGTAGTCGCCGTAAAGCTCGATCATGCGGTCGATCAGCGGGCCGATGTTCATTTCCTCGTTGTGGCAGGGAACGACGACCGAGACCTTGCCACGAAGCGCGGGGTGGTTGCAGAGCATCGGGCTGGCCGGCATCTGGCGGCGGGGCGGCTTTTGCGCATGAATCAGGATCGCGCCGGCGAAGGTGCGCAGCCCCGGCGTGTTCTCGGCCACGATGGAGAGGTTCCGCAGCGCCCGGATGAGCCAGCGGGTCAGCGGCGCGTAGACGAAGTCGGTAAAGACGGCGAAGACGCGGATGAAGCCGACTTCCGAGAAAAGCTCGTAAAGCACCGGCCGGCTGAGCAGACCGCGGCTGTCGCTGCGGCGGAGGAGCGCGTTGACCAGGCGCCGCAACCGCAGCCAGGGGTTCCAGGGGTTGCTTTCGAAGAATACGATCTGCCCGCCGGGGACCAGCAGCTTGTGCAGCGTGTCGAGCGTCGCGGCCACATCGCCGGAATCGAGCATGTCGAGGCCGGTGATGCAATCGAAGCCGTTGCCCTCCAGTTCGGCGCCGGCTTTCGCGATGCGCAGTTGCGTCACCGAAGGGGGAAGCGCAGGGGCCTCGCCGGCCGGCGGGGCATCGAGGAAGGACGCGGCGACGATGGGGTTTTCGTTGCGCGTCACCTCGGCCAGCTTGCGGGTGAAGGCCAGATCGCCACTGCCGAAGTGCAGGATCGTCTGGCCAGGCGTCAGATGGACAAGGTGGCGGACCGATTGCGCGCGCCACAGCAGGCGTTCCTCGCCGATCGGGTCGCGCTCGACGCGGTAGCGGTCGCGGAAGGCCTCGCGGTTCGCCAGCGTCCCGCTCCATTCGATGCGGACGGGCAGGCAGGTCAGGCGGTGGTCAGACATTCCCGCGACTTTCCTTGGCCGGCGCGCCGCGATCGGCACGGATCAGGCGGCAGATGCCTTCGGGGATATCCGGCCGGAACACCAGGTACCGCCGCCCGAGGAAGTTCCACAAAAGCACCATCGGCGTCGCGACGATCTTGGCCGCCACGACACCCATCCCGAGTTCGACCATCCCCATGACTAGGATCAGGGTCAGAGCAGCGCCCGTTGCCGCGACGGTCACGAGCATCGCGATTTCCGAGGCGACCGTGTGACGGCCGCCCTGGAACGCGATCAGCCGCGACAGGACGTAGTTGGTCAGCGTGCCCACGACGAAGCCCGGGACCAGCGCCACCGCATAGCCCAACGGCAGGAGCGTCAGGAACACGGCGAGGTCGGCCAGAAAGGACACGCCGCCCACGAAGAGGTAAAGGACGAACTGCACGGCAAGGCCGTGCCGCGACAGAAGGTGCGACGCGGCGACAGGACCGGAGGGTTTACTGACGTTCAAGGCAGGCATCAGCGATTTCGCGGATGATCGCGCCGACGTCGTGCCGCACGCTCCAGCCGGGGTAGTGCGAGCGGAACTTCGACACGTCGCTGATCCAGAAGATGTGGTCGCCGATCCGCGCGTCATCGAGGTAGGTCCAGTCGAGTTCCCGGCCCACATAGGTTTCCGCCGATCTGATGGCTTCGATCATCGAGCAGTTCGACCAGACGCCTCCGCCGATATTATATGCCTCGCCCGCCCTCGGGGCGGCAACGAACTCCCAGAAGGCCTCGACCAGGTCGCGGGCGTGGAGGTTGTCGCGCACCTGCTTGGCCTTGTGGCCGAAGATGCGGTAGGGCAGCCCTTCGACCACGGCGCGGACGAGGTAGGCCAGAAAGCCGTGGAGTTCCGCGCCGGCATGGGCCGGGCCGGTCAGGCAGCCGCCCCGGAATGCGGCCGTCGGCATGCCGAAGTAGCGGCCGTATTCCTGCACCATGATGTCGGCCGCCGTCTTCGAGGCGCCGAAGACGCTGTGCAACGTCTGGTCGACGCTCATCGATTCGTCGATGCCGAGGCGGGCGAAGGGGTGGTCGGCGCGCACCACCCAGCGGGTTTCGGTTTCCTCGAGCGGTAGCCGGTTCGGCGTGTCGCCATAGACCTTGTTGGTGCTGGTGAAGACGAATGGCGCGTTCGGCGCGTGTTTGCGCGCCGCTTCGAGCATGTTCAGGGTGCCGAGCGCGTTGACCGCGAAGTCCATCTGCGGATCGCGCGCCGCCCAGTCATGCGAGGGCTGCGCGGCCGCATGGATCACCGCGCCGATGGCGCTGCCGTAGCGGGCGAAGAGCGCCTCGACCGCCGCCGCGTCGCGGATGTCGAGGGTGGAATGCACGTAGCCCTTCAGGTCGCGTTCCAATTTGTCGCGGTTGGCGAGCGTGCTGGCTTCGGCGCCGAAGAAGCGGCTGCGCATGTCGTTGTCGATGCCGACGACATCCCAGCCCCGCGCATGGAAAAGCCTTGCGGATTCGGAACCGACCAGCCCGGCGCTGCCGGTTACTATAATCAACGACATCTCTTCCACCCCGATCCAGCCGCGCCAAGCTACAGCTTCCGGGGCCGCTTGTCAGATAACAGGGCGCTTTGTTGATGGACGGCGGCTTATGGGAAGCGTCCGCGCGCATCGTTTACCCTTCGGCGGCGGTTCCCGCCCGGGCTGGCAGGCGGGCGCGGAGATCGCAGGGGCGGCGCGGGCGTGCGATGGAATTCGGGGGCAAGGCACTGAATTCAATCCGCATTCTGACTTCCCGCCGCCGGGTTCGGGGTCTTGCGGGCGATCCCGATCGGAATGACGCCCGGGGTCGCCGGGCACGCCCGGCCAGCTTCGGGGTTGCGTGTCCGCAGCGAAGGGGCCCTACTGGTGCCGGTGGTGTCTGGGGGCAATGAAGCGGGAGATGGCAGCGTCCGCGCGAAATGCGGCTGTCCTGGTGATCGTTCCCGTCAGCGATGCGGCGCCGTGCATCGCCGCGACGCTTGACTCGCTTGGCGCGCAGAGCTTCGCGGACTGGACTTGCGTTGTCGTCGATGACGGCTCGCAGGACGATACGGCCGCAGTCGCCGAAGTGCAGGCGAGGCGGGACGGGCGGATCGCCGTGCATCGCCAGCCCCGTCAGGGGATGGCTTCCGCCCGCAACTCGGGGTTGGCGCTGGGCCGGGGCGACCGGGTGCTTTTCCTCGACGCGGGCGAAGGACTCGATCCGGGCCATCTGGCGGCCCTACACGCGGCGTCGCTGCGGCACCGACACGCCGACGTTGTCTATTGCGACTGGCGGCTCGTCTCGTCGGGCGGCCGGACCGGACCGCGCCGGCGCGCCGATCTTTCGCTCGACCCCGCCGCCGCCTTCGCCGGACGCTGCGCCATGCCGCTGCACGCCGCACTTCTTCGCCGGCCTGTGATCGAAGCGGCCGGCGCCTTCGATCCTTCATGGCCGACCTGTGAGGATTGGGAATTCTGGCAGCGCATCGCCGGAACCGGGGCCGTGTTCCGCCGGGTGCCCGATATCATCGCCGGGGTCCGGGTCGGTTCGGGCCTGAGGGGAAGAGAGTTGGGTGATTTCCTCACTTCCGCGCTGGCGTTGATCCGCCGCAAGGGCGGGGCGGGGCTGGCCCATGCCGAAGCCGCGATGGCCCTGACGGTCGCTGGGCAATGTGTCGGCGCGCGAAGGGACGCGGTGGCGCTGCTCGCCTCCTGCCCATTCGACCCCGACCCGAGCTTCGATGCCGCGTCCGCCGCCGACTCGCTTCTCGATGGGATACCCCTGGGATCGGGCGATGCCCGGCCTGACTGGGCCGCGGTCTGGCCCGGCCTGCGGGTCGCCGCGCAGGGGGTGTTGGAATGGATCGGCGGGCGGATCGCCATGCCGGACTTCGCGCGCCTGGCGCTGCGTGAACTCGACCTGCGCATCGCGGCCGAGGCGGGCGGAGACTGCGATATCGGCGCCGTTTCGGTCAGGCAGCTGGGGTTGGACCTGCCGGCGACCGGCGTGGTGCTTCCCGAATGCGCCGAACGCCTGATCGGGATCGTGGAGCGAGATCGGCACGTCCTTGGTCGCTTTTCCATCGCGGCAGCAAAGGGCGTCGGCGCCGACAGGATCGCCGGCCTGCTGGACGAGTTCCGCGCCGATGCCCCCGAAGCCGCGCCGGAAGGATCGCCTGAGCGGGGGTCAGGGCAGTACTGGGAGGACATCTTCGCGACGGAAGACCCCTGGACTTATGACAACCCATACGAAACGCTGAAATACGAACAGACGCTCGATGCCGTCGCGGGCCGGCCCCGGCGCGCGCTGGAACTGGCCTGCGCGGAGGGTCACTTCACGCGGCGTCTGGCGGGGCGCGTCGGGCAGCTTCTGGCCACCGACATTTCGCCTACGGCTGTCTCGCGGGCGGGCGAGCGGTGCGGGGGGCTGACGAATGTTTCGTTCGGCGTGCTCGACATGATCCGCGATCCCTTGCCCGGCGGGATGGACCTGATCCTGTGCTGCGAAGTCCTCTACTACGTCGACGACGCCGATGAGCTGGCGCTGCTGGCCGACCGCATCGCCGACGCGCTGGCGCCCGAGGGCCGACTGGTGATGGCCCACGCGAACCTCCGGGGCGACGGCGGCGGCAAGGGATTCGACTGGCCGCACCGGTTCGGGGCGGTGTCGATCGGCGCGATTTTCGGCCGGGCGAAGGGCCTTGAACTGGTCGAGGAACGCGCCTCGCCGCTTTACCGGATCTCCGTCTTCCGCCGCCGCGACAGCGCCGCCGCATGGGGGCCGGTCACCGCCGTCCCTCTCCCGGTGGCCGATACCCTGCCCGAACACATCCTTGCGCATTTCGACTGGGGCGGCCGGGTGCCGGCGCGCTTCCGGCGGACCGCGCCGGGCGTGCCGATCCTGATGTACCACCGCATCGCCGAGGATCCGCTGCCCGCGCTCGGACGCTATGCCACCACGCCGGCGGCGTTCGGGGCGCAGATGGAATGGCTTCGTTCCGAGGGCTACGCGGCGATCACCGCCGAGGATTTCGCATCCGCGATCTGGCAGGGAGCACCTTTGCCCGAGCGGCCCGTGGTGGTGTCTTTCGATGACGCCTATCGCGACAACCTTGCCCATGCGGTTCCGGTGCTGAAGCGCCTGGAGATGACCGCGACGATCTTCGTGCCCACCGGCCATGTCGGAGGAGCCGCCGCATGGGACACCCTTTTCGGCCCGCCCGCGCCGCTGATGACCTGGGAGGAACTGGCGCTTGTGCGCGACGCGGGCCTGGGGCTTTCCAGCCACGGGGTTTCGCACCGGCCGATGACGGCGCTTACCCTGGACGAGCTGAAGGACGAAGCGCAGCGGTCGCACGACGCGCTGCGGGAAAGGCTTGGCGTCGGCAGCGCGACCTTCGCCTATCCCTATGGCATCGGGGACGAAGCCGTGGGGCGGGCCTTGCTGGATGAGGGCTATCTGGCGGGGTTCACAACGGAAAGCCGAAGGTACCGCCCGGGCGACAAGATCATGAAGGTGCCTCGGATCGAGGTCAGGGGTGGAATGTCGCTTGAGGCCTTCGCCGCAGCGGTCGAGGCGGCCTAGACATGCGAACGCGAATGTCAGGGCCTTCCGTTGATCCCGTGCTTCCGCAGCCGGGCGGGAAGGTCCGCGGATGATGGCGGATCGCGACACCGCGGCCGGGCCGGGACCCTTCGCGCCACAGGTGCCGGCGGTCTCGGTGGTGGTGCCGGCCTACAATTCCGCTTGGTGTATCGGCCAGACGCTCGCCTCGGTCTGCGCTCAGGCGTTCACGGACATCGAAATCCTGGTCGTCGATGACGGATCGACCGACGATCTGCCGGGGGCATTGCGCCCCCTGGCCGAGGCGGACGGGCGCATCCGCGTGATCGCCCAGGAAAACCGGGGGCTTGCCGGGGCCAGGAACCGGGGACTGGCGGAGGCACGCGGGGAGTTCGTGGCCTTCCTGGACGCCGACGATCTCTGGCACCCGGAGTTCCTTTCGGCCTGCCTCGGCGCGCTCCGGCAGGAACCGCGCGCGCCCTTCGCCTTTGCCTACTCACACCGGATCGACGATGAGTCGCGGCTGATCCCGAGTCTGCGCTGGCCCAGGCATCCCCGGCATGACCTGATCGGGCTGATCGAGGTCAACAGCGTCGCCAACGGCAGCGCGTCGCTGTTCCGGCGCGAAGCGGTCGTGGCGGCCGGCGGATTCGATCCCGCGATGCGCGAAGAAAACGCCCAGGGTGCCGAGGACTGGAAACTGGTCCTGGCCCTCGCGGCGGGGGCAACGCCGCTGCTGGTGCCAAGGGAACTTGTCGCCTATCGCGTCTCCGACCGAAGCATGTCGCGGAGCAGCCCGGACGCTCAGCTTCGCGGCATCCTCCATGTGATCGGGGAAGTCGCGCGGGCACATCCGGAAATCGCACGGTCGCATCTCCGGAATGCGCGGACGGTGATGAACGGCTGGCTTCTGGACGCCTTCCTGGCCAAGCGCCTGTACGGGCGGGCGGCCGCCCTGCTGTTCCAGTCCTACGCGCTCAACCCGCTGTGGTTCCTGTCGCGAGACGTGGTGATGATCCACCGGCGCAAGATCTGGTCCTATCTGGCCGACCGGGGGCTGCGGCCCAGACTGGCGGACCTTGTCGAGGATGGGCGGCGTCCCTTCGCCTTCCTGGACAGCTTGCCCTGAGACGGCGGGGCGTGCCGGCGGGCGGCGGCGCAGGCCCGGTCAGGGGTCGATCCGCCAGACCCTCGGCGGCGAGAGGACGCCCAGAAGGGCGGGCCCGCCGGTCACCTCGAAGGCGCAGGCATCGAGGTGCACGTCGTAGGCCTCTGACCAATCGGGCCGCCAGAGACCGACCGACACAAAGTATTTCCCGGGCGCCAGATCGAGCCGCCGGAGCCCGATCGCGATGCCGCGCACGCCCGAGAACGGCGGCAGGTCTATGGCATCGGTTGCGCTGTTGGCGTCGAAGCAAAGGCGCCCCGAGGCATCCGCGATGCTGAGGCTCACATGCGCCGTCTGCGGTGTGTCGGCCGCCACGCTGAACCGCACCGAAAGCGCCCCGCCGACGGAGATGCAAAGAACCGCCCGGCCGTCCTCGTCGGTGATCCGGACGTCGGAGATGGCGGCGGCCTTCGATCCGAAACGGTGCGGCCCCTCTGCCGTCGCTGCGGCTTCGGCCTGCTGCGCGGCGATCTTTTCCCGCGACATTGCCTCGTAGGCTTCGACCACTGCTTCCGGTTTGCCTTCCGCGCGAAGGTGCCCGCTATCCAGCCAGATCGCCCGGTCGCAATGATCGCGAACCTGCGACATGTCGTGGCTGATCAGGACGATCGCGCAGCCGTTGCGCCGGAATTCGCCGATGCGGGCCAGGCACTTCTGCTGGAACGCCAGGTCGCCCACTGCGAGCACTTCGTCGATCAGCAGGATCCGCGGATCGGCATGGACTGACGCGGCGAAGCCCAGCCGCAGCTTCATGCCGCTGCTGTAGGTCCTGACCGGCTGGTCGATGCTGTCTTCAAGCTCGGCGAAGCGGATGATGTCATCCATCCGTTCATGAACTTCCTTCCTCAGAAGCCCGCCGATCACCCCGTTGATCACGATGTTCTCGCGGCCGGTCAGATCTGGATGCATGCCGGAGTTCAGTTCCAGCAGCCCGCGCACCGGGGCGGACGCCGTGACCGCGCCCTCGTCGGGCCGCATCACCCCGGCCAGAAGCCGCAGGAGCGTGGACTTGCCCGACCCGTTCCTGCCGATCACCCCCAGCATCTCGCCCGGCGCCAAGGTTAGGCTCACATCCCGCAGCGCCCAGTGCCGGTCCGCAGGCGACCGGCCGCTTAGCCCGCCTTCGATCCAGGCACGGAAGGTCGGGGCTTTCGCCATGTCGCGGTGGCGGAAGCTTTTTCCGATGCGGTCGGCGATCAGCGCGTGCCGCATCAGAGTTCCTCGAGGAAACGAAAGCTGGCCCGGCGAAAGACTTCGCGGGTCGCGCCCAAAAGCAGGGCCGAAGCGGCGATCGTCACGATGAGGCCCGGCCAGTAGGGCCATTCCGCGCGCATCAGCACCGCCCTGTAGGCCTCGACGAACTGCATCATCGGGTTGAAGGACAGGATGAGGTGCGTCGTGTCCGGCAGGGTCCGCGCGTCGTAGAAGATCGGGGTGGTGAAGTAGCCGAGCTGCAGCAGGATCGGCACGATGTACTGCATGTCGCGGAAGGCGACGTTCAGCGCGGCGACGAGGTAGCCCACCGCCAGCACGAACACGAAGAGACCCGCCGTGACGACCGGCAGCGCCAGCAGCGAAGAGCCCATTGCGCTGCCGCCGGAAAGCAGGATCGCCATCAGGATCGGCAGCGTCAGGAGCATCGTGACGAGGTGCGAAGTGGTCACCGCGAATGGCAGGGCCGCCACCGGAAAGCCCGGCTGCGCGACCAGCCCCGGGTTGCTGACGATGCTGGTCACCGCTTCCGATGTCGCCCCCTGGAACCATGTCCAGACGACGATCCCGATGAAGAGATGCGCGGCGTAGTTGGGGATTTCGAGGGGCAGGACGACCTTGAAGAGGACATAGAAGGTCATCAGGAAGAGAAGCGGGCCGGCCACCGCCCAGACGATGCCCATGGCCGTGCTCTTGTAGCGCGACTTCTGGTCGCGCCAGACGAGCACCGCCACCGTGTCGCGCAGGTGCAGGAAGGATCGGCGCGGGGAAGCGGTCATGTCGGCCCCGGGCCGGACGCAGCCAGTTCGCGGGCCCGGGCCTGCGCCGCGCGCCAGAGTTTCGGCCCGCGCAGCATGCCCCGGATTTCCGCCAGCACGAAGTCGCGGCGGTGCCGGCCGGGGCGCAGCCAGCGGCGGATCAGCCAGTCGAAAATCCATGCCCGCAGGGCGAAGCGGAGGATCGCCGTGCGCGGCACCGTCCTGTTGCGCCAGGCCGCCAGCAGATAGGACGCGAAGCCCGACCCGTTGTCGGCCAGTTGCCTGCCGAGCCCGTCGAAGTCGGCCCGGTGTTCGTGCCAGACGAAGGCGCTGGGCTGGTAGAGGTGCCGGCAGCCTGCCGCGAGGGCGCGGTGGAACATCTCGATATCGCCGCCCCCCCGCGTCGCCGTCCCCACGTCGAGCGCGGGGTCGAACCGGCCGGCGCGGTCGAAGACCCGCTTGCGGAACGCCATGTTGGCGCCGACCCCCAGCGCATTTGCCCAGAGAAGTTCATCGGGCCGCATCCCGGCCGGATCGCGCATCACGGGGTCGAAACCCTTTCCCATGCCCCCGTAGATATCCTCGAAGTAGAGCCGGGCAAAAGTGTCGAGTTTCATCGGCACGACGAGGCCGGTCACGAAGTCGATGCCCGGGTCGGCGAAGGCCTCGGCGATCCCGGTCAGCCAGTGGCGGTCGGCGAAGGTGTCGTCGTCGGTATAGGCCAGGATCGGGTGCCTTGCCTCGGCCGCGCCGCAGTTGCGCGCCCAGTCCAGTCCGGGCCGGTCCTCGCGCACATAGCGGACATCCGGCATCATCGCGATCAGCTCCGCCGTGGCCGTCGTCGCGGGGGCGTTGTCGACGATGACGATTTCGTAGTCGGGGTAATCCTGCCGGCAGAGCGCTTCGAGACAGCGGCGCAGGTTGTCCGTCCGGTCACGGGTGCAGACCACGACGCTGATCGGCGGTCGGCTGGCTTCGGGGGTTGTCAGCCGGGCCAGCCTGACCAGGCGAAGGGCGATGCCCCAGTTGTCGGCGACCTGATCGCGGAGGGTCTTCCAGAACGAGGCGACATCGCCCGGCACGTCCGACCAGATCCAGCCGAGCGGGGTGCGCCCCTTGCGCACCAGGATGCGGACGGGAAAGCAGATGTCGTCGCGGGCAGTCAGCGACCAGTCGTCAAGATCGAGCTCGGCCAGGCGGGAGGTGAGTTCGGGGCATCGTCTTGGTTCCCGCACCCAGTCGGGCGCGGTGGCGGGAAGCGGCGGCAGCAGTGCGGCTGCTTCGTCCTGGACGGCCCAGTCCCGCGCGATGCGGGCAAGGCAGGCGTCGAGGTGCCGGGGCTCCAGGCGTTCGCGGCCCGGCTCGGCCCAGATTTCATCGATGACGGTTCCGTTCCGCCAGAGCAGAAGCGCGTCTGGGCGCGTCGCGGAGACTTTTCGGCGCAAGGACCTGGCAGCATTGGCGAGGTCCAGGTCGAGCCATTCGGGGGGGGCGGAACGGCGGGCTTTGTCGCGCAGCGCGAAGAGCGGGGCAGGGGTGCCGGCCTCGCCTGCGACGCCAAGATGATAGGAGAGCGCGCGCGCCATCCCGTTCAGTCGCGACCAGGCCCGTTTCAGACCGAGGAACCCGGTCATCGCCTGCAGGCGCAAAGCGAACGAAAGAAGAAGGCGAGCGAACCCCGGCATCCTGAAGGTCAGAAGACGCAAGGCGCCTGCCCCGCGCGTATCCGCCGTCATGTTCGCGGCGCGGAGCCAGGCGAAAAGGTCGGCATATTTGCGGGCGATCTGCAGGTCGGCCTTGCCTTCGGCCTCGGCGCGGCGAAGGTTCCGGCGCGGGTCGCTGGCGTCAGAGTGCAGGCCGCGCGCCCCGGCGCAGTAGCGGATCGGCACGTCGGCCCTGACCAGCCGGTATCCGAATTCGTAGTCCTCGCGGCACTGAAGCGATGCGTCGAACCCGCCGAGCCGGGCGAAGACCTCGCGTGGAACCGAGAGATTGCCGCTCATCACGTCGGTATGGCCGAAGCGGTAGTCCGGCGCGGCCATGGCGCCGAAGCGGCCGTTCCACCAGGCGGCGACCGACTGCCCGAACCAGTCCCGCGCCAGACCAATGGGAACCGAATTGCCCACGATCGCTGCGCCAGGCACCTCGGCGGCCGCAGCGAGGTGAGCGGACAGGAAGCCGGGGTCGACGGTGATGTCGTCGTCGAGAAACACCAGCCGCTCACCGGTTGCGATCGCGGCGCCGGTGTTGCGGGCGGCGGCCGCGCCGCGGGAAGCGGACAGAACGTGGCGAAGGCGGAACGGCCAGGGCGTCGCGTCGAGCACGCTGGCGGTGTCGTCCGTTCCCGCGTCGATCGCCACGATCACCTCGAACCGGTCGGCGGCAAGGCTTTGCAGGGCGAGCGCATTGAGCGTCGCGACCCGCCGGGCCCGGCGGTCGCGGGTCGGGATCACCACCGAAAGGGGCAGGGGCGCGGGTTCAGCCAAGCTTGGCGCCCCTCGCGATGCGGCGCGCCCTGTGATAGGCGCGCGGACCGGCAAGGCAGCCCCGCAATTCCGCAAGCACCACGTCGAGCGGCCGGCCCGCCCCGGAGCGGGTCAGGCCGCGCAGGAGATCGGGGAACTGGTCGTGGTAGAACCAGCCGAGCGCCATGCGCAGGACGCCCGGATCGCGCTCTTCCAGCAGCGTCCGCGTAAAAAGGGCATAGGTTCCGGTGCCGTAGCCCCGGACGGCGTCGATCATGTCCTTGCGGGTCCTCCGATGCCGGTGCCGGTTCATCGCGGCGGGTTCGTAGACGATGCTGTGCCCGGCCCTGAGCACCCGCGAGAAGAACTCGTGATCGCCCCCCGACAGCGTCGGCGTTCCGGCGTCGAGCGCGGGATCGAAGGGACCGATCTCGGCGATGACCGACCGGCGGACGGCCATGTTGGCGCCGGCCCCGACCGGCCCGGTGTGGAGCGGGTTGGTATGGGGAAGCCGGAACTCGCGCCGTCTGAACCCACGCCGCGAAAAGCCCGCGAATTCTTCGAACTCTTCCTGCGCGTCGTTCTCAAGCTCGTAAGGAAGGGTCAGTCCGGTGACCACCGCCACGTCGGCCCGGTCGAACGGCCGCAGGATCGCCTGCAACCAGTACCGGTCCGCCACGGCGTCGTCGTCGATGAAGGCCACGACTTCGGTCCTGGCTTCCTGAAGGGCGCGGTTGCGGGCGTTGTCGAGGCCCTTGGCCGGCTCCATCACATAGCGGACCTGCGGAAACCCGGCTGCGACGTCGCGTGTCGCCCCGGTGGCGGGCGCGTTGTCGACCACGAGGATCTCTGCACCCGCATTCGCCCC
The DNA here is from genome assembly GCA_046155885.1 of Paracoccaceae bacterium. Taxonomy (GTDB): domain Bacteria; phylum Pseudomonadota; class Alphaproteobacteria; order Rhodobacterales; family Rhodobacteraceae; genus JAOADN01. The sequence goes on along the minus strand of JBJXFU010000147.1, from coordinate 23,965 downwards.
GACAAGCGCGGCCAGACAGCGGCGCAGGTCGTCCGGCCGCTCGCGCGTGCAGATGGCCGCGGTTCCCGTGGTCCGGGCCCGGCCCGGCTTCGCCGATCGCGGGTCCGACCGTTCGGCGGCCGCCAGGGCCACCGTCTCGTCGCGGATCGCGCGGAGCACGGACCAGCCAGAAACCCGGCCGCCCACGACCGGGACGGTCACGGTTCCGACCGGGCGCGGCCCTTCCCGCAGGATGAACTGCGCCTTTCCATAGCCTTCGGCGCAGACCCGGTCGCGGTGCGCTTCCGCCAGGGGAATGTCGAATATCGCTGTGGCCAACGCCCGTTTCCCCGGCTGTGAGATCGCCCTTAGTGCGCGCCGCCGGCGGCCCTTGCCATGCGCATCGCCGGATAGTCGCGGCCCGTCATCTGTTCAGGCGGCATGGCCACGGGGTCCATCGGCCGCCCGCGCCGGCGAAGGTCGGCAAAGAGCCGCTCGAGGCCTTCGCGAAGGCCGATGTCCGCCCGCCAGTTCAGCAGCTCCGCTGCCCTTTCGGGATCGCCGACAAAGCCGGGAACGTCGAAGGGGCGGGCCGGGTTCACGATAATTGCCGATGCGGACCCCGCCACCGAGCGTGCCTGCTCCGCCAGTTCGAGAAGACTTGTCGCTTTCCCGGAGACAAGATGGACGGGACCGCCGGGTTTCCGCGTGACGAGCCGGTTCATCGCCGCGATCAGCCCTGTCACGCAGTCGTCGACGTGGACGAAGTCGAAGAAGGTCTCGGCGCCGGAGATGGTCAGGGGCTTGCCCTGCATGGCGGCCCAAAGCAAGGACGGGACCGCCCGGTCGGGATGGTCGTTCAGCCCGCCATAGACGTTAGACAGCCGGACGATCGCCGCCCGCACCCCGTATTCCGCCGCCGCCACGACATCCTGTTCGCCCGCGACCTTGGTTTCGCCATAGATGTTGAGGGGGGCGAACGGCGTCTCTTCGGTCGCCGGGCCCTCGGTCAGACTGCCGTAAACCTCGCGCGAACTGGCGAAGACGAGCCAGGGCCTCGCCCGGTCCTGAACAGCGGCCGAAAGCACGTTGCGGGTCGCGGCGACGTTGATGGTCCGGCACAGGCCGGGTGTGGCCTCGCCCCAGGCCACGCGGGACACGGCCGCCAGGTGGAACACGCCGTCGCAGCCGGCTATGGCGCCGGCCAGCCGGTCGGGGTCGCGGATATCGGCCGCTCCGTCGCCGTCACGGCAATCGAAGCGCGTCACGCCTATCCCGGCGCGCTCAAGCGCCCCGGCCAAAGCCGCGCCGACAAGACCGGAACTTCCCGTCACCAATACGCGCATAAAAATACGTTCCCAAGACACCACCCGAAGCCGAAGCGCGCCGACCGGAACCGATCCGCGCATCCCGGGGCCGGGACCCGACCACCTTTCCCGACCGGCCTCCGGATGCCAGTCGGCACATGCGGCGAGCGGTTCGGGTACCCCAAGCCATACACCATCCGCGAAGCGGGCCTACATTGTTCGTTGGATTTGCCCCGCCGGTGAAACGGTTCCCCTTCGGAAGGCCGACACGGCGCCGGTACGAAACGGTCGCGGCCGGGTGCGAGGTACTCCGGCGGGAAGGCTTGCCGAACCTTTCCGGCCGGCGTTCCCCTTGAAATCGCAACAAGGGGCCTTCCCGCGCGACCGGCTTGCGGCGATGGTCGAAGGCGGCGCCCGATCTGGCGGGGGCCCGGACAACAAGCAGGCCGAAGGTGAAGATCGCTCTGTCGACAACCCTGACCGCGGCGGCCGCCCTGGCGCTGGCATTGTCGGTTGTCGCGATGAACGGCAGGCCGCTTCTCTATTTCGATTCGGCCAGCTATCTCGACCAAGGGGCGCGGTTCATCGGACTTGCCCCGCCCGCCGCCGTTTCCGACCCGGTCCCGGCCGCCGCCCCGGAAGCGCCCGTCGTAGCCGACGCAGAGGCTTCCGCCGATCCCACGCCAAAGCCACCCGCGAAGGACGACACCGTCAGCGGGAACCGCTCGTTCGTCTTCGCGCTTTTCGTGGCGGTGATCTTCGCCTCGGCCGGCCTGCCCGGCATCGTCGCGGCGAACCTCGCCGCCATCGGCCTTTCGGCGTGGATTTTCGCGCGAAGCGTCGCGCGCGCCGGAGACCCGCCGTCGCGAACCGCCCGGACGGCGGCGACCGGCTGCCTGTTCGGCTGCCTCGGGTCGCTGCCCTTCTATGTCGCCTTCGTGATGCCCGATATCTTCGCCCCGTGCCTTGTCCTGCTTGTGGCAGCGCTTTTCTCCGCGCCGCAGCGGCTCAGTTTCGCCGAGAAGACGGCGGCGGTCCTTCTGGCCTTGTTCTCGGTCGTCGTTCACCCCTCGCACCTGCTGCTTGTCGCCGCCCTTGTCCCCGTCGCCTTGTTCCTCAGCCCGCTGGCGGATGGGCGGCGGCTGGCCTTCGGTCTGGTGATCGCGGGGCTCTTGGTCGGGGTGGGGGTGGCCGAGCGGCTGGCCTTCCGCGCCGCGGTCGAGCGCATCCTGCACCGGCAGGTGGTGGAACTGCCGTTCCTGACCGCGCGGCTGATCGACGACGGGCCCGGCCTGGCCTACCTATCCCGCCGCTGCCCCGACGATACCTATCCGACCTGCGCGCTTTTCGCCGCGCTCGGGCTGTCCGACGATCCGGCGCGGCTCGATGCGCCGAACATCCTGTTCGCGCAGTCCGCGCACCGCGGCTCGTACAAGCTGCTCGACCCGGCGGTTGCGACCGCTGTCGCGACGGATCAGATCCGCTTCGCCCGCGACGTCACGGCCGACGATCCAGCCGGCGTGCTGGGAGCGATCGCCCGCAACGTCCTGGTGCAGCTTTCCTATTTCAGCGTGGAAATGACGGCGCCGACCGTGGAAACGGCGGCGGCGGTCGGCAATCTGACGACCTACCTGCCGCCCGGCGCGGGGTCCGGCCGGCTGCTTGCGGGGTTCCCGCCCGTCAGGCAGACGCTTTATGCCCTGCATGGCGTGGTCTATGCCGCCTCGGCGATCGCCCTGGTGGGATTCCTGCTGGCGCGCCGACTGCCGCCGCCGCAGCGGGCGGCGGTTCTGATCGTTCTGGCGGGGATAATCCTGAACGCGGTCTTCTGCGGGGCGGTCTCCGAACCGGCCCACCGCTACGGCGCGCGGATGATGTTCCTTCTGCCGATGGTGGCGGCCATGCTGGTCGCCACGCGGAGAGCACAGGTGGCGGCGCAGCGCCCGCCCGGCGGCGACCGGCGGCTCAGGGGCTGACGTCAGTGCCCAGCGCCGCTCTGACCGCCGCAAGGTCGGGATCGTCGGGATGCACCTCGAGGGCTTCGCCGATCACCCGAAGCGCGACGTCCCGGTGGCCGTTCTGCTGCAGAAGGGTGGCGAACTTCAACGTTTCCGCCACGCCCTTGCCCGACGCCGCATAGGCCCGTCCCAGCTGCTCCTGCGCCAGTTCCGGCAGCCCGGCCGCGACATAGACATCGGCAAGCAGGATCATCGCCTGAGGATTCGGCGGCTGGCCCGCCGCCGCAGGGCGCAGAAGCGCGATGGCGCCGTCATGGTCCTTTCGCCCGACAAGGGCGCGCGCCTTGCCCGCGACGGCCGACCACACCGTCGGGTCGATTGCGAGTACGCGATCGAGCATCCGCTCGGCCTCGGCCGCGCGGCCGGAGCTTTCGAGCATCGCAGCGGCAAGGCCGAGTTCATTCGGCGACCGCGCAAGCGGCGTGCCCTCGGCCGTGAGCGCGAGCATGACCGCAAGCGATGCCGCGCGGTCGCCCAGATCGAAACGGATCCGGGCGGCTCCGGCCCGGAACCGTGCTGCCCGCCGGCTGGTCCCGAGGCCTTCCGCAACGGCGTCCATGCGGGCGGCGGCGGTCGCCGGCGGCAACCGCGCGGACAAAAGCGCCCGCAACGCCGCGTCGTCGGGGGCGGCTTCCGGCATGCGCGCGGCGCGATCCAGAAAGAAGGCGACTGCTTCGTCGGTGTCGCCATAGGACCTGTAGTAATCCCCGAGCCAGGCCTGCAGGTCCCAGTTGTCGGGAAACTCCTTGTACATGTCCTTCAGGTGCGCCGTCGCGGCGCGGTCGTCGCCAGCCTTCTGGAGTACGAAGAGCTTCAGCATCTGCAGGTCGAGCCGCCGCTCGCCGATCCGCAATCCCGCTTCGATCAGCGGAAGTCCGTCGAGCGGGGCCGTTCCCCTGGCCATCCACTGCACCAGCGCGACCCGCGCGGCGAAGGCCTTCGGATCGGCGTCGATTGCCGCGCGCAGGGCCGCCACCGCCTTGTCGACCGCGACAGGATCGCCGGACGAGGCGGCGGCGTAGAAATCGACGGCCGCCCTGTCGCCCTTCGTGCGGGGATCATCGGGGGCGCCTTTCTCGGCAATGGCCACGAATTCCGCCGCCCTCTCCGGCTCGAAGTCACGGAGCGCCAGTTCGGCAAGGGCAAGGTTGGTCTCGACATCCTCCGACAGGCGCTCGTGCAGCGCCCGGTATTGCTTCAGCGCCGCGTCATAGCGGTCGCGCGCCAGGTCGAGCCGCGCAACGGCCTTCCGTGCGGCGATGCTGTCTGGGTCGGCGGCCAGGGCATCGGAATAAGACTGCCGGGCCGCCTCGTAGGCGCCCCTCCGTTCAAGCCCGGCACCGTTCGTGACAAGCTCCTCAGCCCTTTCGCTCGCGGTCTTGCATCCGGCGAGCAGGACGGTGAGCGACAGAAGAGCAGCCACCGCGAGGCGGGACGCGATCTGAACTGGTCGGCGCAGGACCCCACCCCTTGTTCAGCTATCGGGCCAAGCCGCCCCCCCCCCGTCGCGCGGACAGAACCCGGGCGGATTTGAACGGTCCGGGCATTGGCCGGTCGGCATATCCGGCTGCGAATTAGAACACGGAGGAGGGCCGTTTGCCATGGGCGGCGAGGGCTGTCGCCGGATCGGGCGGGGTTTGTCGGAAATTCGCGCCGCAGCGGTTCGCGGCCGGAATAAATCGCTCTTATCCACCCCGGCGACAGAGGGCGCCGCCCGGGCAGCGCCCGCCGGGCCCGCAGAGAAGGCCTCCGGCTGGACCGGCGCGCCCGCTCAGACCCGCCGCCCGCCGACCCACACCGCCCTGACTGCCCGGTCGTCGCCCATCATGATGGTGGGAAACAGTGCCTCCCAGATATCCACGGCGCGGGCGGCGCGCTGGGCGATGGCGGGGGTCGAGGCGAGGTCGATCACGGCGATGTCGGCCTCCATCCCGGGGGCGAGGTTGCCGATCCGGTCTTCGGCCCGGAGCGCCCGGGCCGAGCCCTGCGTGGCCAGCCACCACAGGGCCGAAGGGTGCAGAGCGCTGCCGCGAAGCTGCGCGATCTCGTAGGCTGCGGCCATCGTGCGCAGCATCGAAAACGACGACCCCCCGCCGGTATCGGTGGCCAGCCCGATCCGGTGGCCCGCCGCCGCGAGACCGGCCATGTCGAAAAGCCCCGAGCCGATGAAGCTGTTCGAGGTCGGGCAGTGGACAAGCCCCGCATCCGCCTCGCGCAGCCGGGCCTTTTCGCGCGGCTCAAGATGGATCGCGTGGCCGAAGACGGCGCCGGGGCCCAGGAGGCCGTGCTTTTCGTAGGTATCGAGGTAGTCGCGGGACTCGGGGTAGAGCGCGCGGACCCAGGCGATTTCGTCGGTCTGCTCGCTCAGATGCGTCTGCATCAGGCAGCCCGGCGCCTCGGCCCAGAGCGCGCCGAGCGCCGCAAGCTGGCCAGGGGTCGAGGTGGGCGAGAAGCGCGGGGTGATGACATAGGACAACCGGTCCTGCCCGTGCCACATCGACAGCAGCGCCTTCGACTGGTCATAGGCCGTCTGCGCGGTGTCGCGCAGATTGCCAGGGGCGTTGCGGTCCATGCAGGTCTTGCCGGCCCAGACGCGCATCCCCCGCGACCGGGCGGCCGAAAAGAAGGCGTCAACGCTTTCGGGGTGGATGGTGCAATAGCTCGCCACGCTGGTGGTGCCGTTCGCCAGGATCAGGTCGAGGTACCGCGCGGCCGTGTCTGCGGCATAGGCGGGGTCGGAAAAGCGCGCCTCTTCGGGGAAGGTGTAGCCGTTCAGCCAGTCGATAAGCCGCTTGCCCCAACTCGCGATGATTGCCGTCTGGGGATAGTGCGCGTGGGCATCCACGAACCCGGCCGAGATCAGCGCCCCGCCATAGTCGGTGACCTTCGCGTCGGGGGCGCGCGCCTTCAGGCTGCCGGGGTCGCCCACCGCCGCGATCCGTCCGTCGTCGACAAGGACGGCGCCACGCGCGCTGTGTTCCGCCGCGCCCGGGCCTTCCGAAAGGGGATCGCCCCGGAACGCAAGTGTCTGTCCGATCAGGATATCCGCCAAGCCGCCCGCCCAGTCTTCCGCGCGGTTCCCCGCTTCGCGCCGGGTCAGTCTAGGACGTTGCGCACGCGGCGTAAATTCGCCGCGTGACGGCGCCGGGAACCGCCGCCCGCCACGCGCCTCGCCTCCCTGTTTCTCGCCGCTGCCTTCCGCTAAGGTCCGCCCCGACCGGTCCCGGGCTCCGGGGTCCGGCAAGACCGGGAATGGCATGGCCGAGGCCGAGGACAGGGACAGCGACCGGGGCGAGGACGAGTTCGGCCTTGCCAGCCGTACCGTGTCGGCCATCGCCGAGGCGGTCGGGGCGGGCGATGCCGGCCGCATCGACGCGCTGCTCGAACCGCTCCACCCGGCCGATATCGCCGACCTTCTGGAACAGCTCGGCCCGTCCGGCCGGGAAGGGCTGGTGCGGCTCTGGTCGAAGGGTATCGACGGCGAGATCCTGTCGGAACTTGACGACGGGGTGCGCGAAGAGGTCATCGGCTTCCTGCCGCACGAGGTTCTGACCGAGGCCGTCCGCGAACTCGAATCCGACGATGTCGTCGACCTGATCGAGGACCTGGGCGAACCGCAGCAGGAGATGATCCTCGACGCGCTGCCCGAACCCGACCGGGCGGCGGTCGAACGGTCGCTGACCTATCCCGAACACTCTGCCGGCCGGCTGATGCAGCGCGAGGTGGTGGTCGCCCCCGAAAACTGGACGGTGGGCGAGGCGATCGACTTCCTGCGCGCCGCCGATGAGTTGCCGGACCAGTTCTACCACGTCATCCTGGTCGATCCGGCGCACCGCCCGACAGGCTATGTGACGCTGGGCAAGGTCCTGTCGTCAAAGCGCGACGTGGCGCTCGCCGGCATAACCGAAGACAGCTTCCGCACCGTCAGCGTTCTGGACGAGGAAGGCGACGTGGCCTACGTCTTCAACCAGTACCACCTGATCTCGGCGCCCGTCGTCGACGAGCACGACCGGCTGGTGGGCGTGATCACCATCGACGACGCGATGGCGGTCCTCGACGAGGAACACGAGGACGACGTGCTGAAGCTCGCCGGCGTGGGCGAGGAAAGCTCGATCTCGGACGGGGTGGTCGAAACCGTCCGGAGCCGCATCCCCTGGCTGGTGGTGAACCTGCTGACCGCCTCGCTGTCGGCGACCGTGATCGCGCATTTCGAAAGCACCATCGTCGCCATCGTCGCGCTGGCCGCGCTGATGCCGATCGTCGCCTCGACGGGCGGGATCGCGGGCACCCAGTCGCTGGCGGTGGCGGTCCGCGCGCTGGCCACCCGCGACCTGACTGCGACGAACGCCCCGCGCGTCATCCGGCGCGAGATCCTGGCGGGGCTCCTGAACGGGCTGGTGCTGGCGCTGATCCTGGGGGTTGGCGGAGCGCTTGTCTCCGGCCAGCCGCTGATCGGCGTGGTGCTGGCGCTGGCGATGGTGGTGAACCAGATCGTCGCGGCGCTTGGCGGGGTCGCAGTGCCGCTGCTGCTCTACCGCGTCGGGCTCGACCCGGCGCTGGCCTCGGGCACCTTCGTGACCACGCTGACCGACGTGATGGGCTATCTGGCCTTCCTCGGCTTCGCCACGGCGATCCTGCTGTGACGTCGCCGGCGGCGGCCAAGGCCGAGGCGCGGGCGGCCGCTTTCGCCCGGCGCAAGGAGGCCTTCGGGGCCAGGGGCCCCGGCGATACCGACCGCCTGACCGAGGCTCTCGCGCCACATGCGGGCAAGGTGCTTGCGGGCTACATGCCGATGCGGACCGAGATCGACTGCCTGCCGGCAATGGCGGCGCACGCGGCGCGGGGGGGGCGGGTGGCGGTGCCGGTGATCGAGGGCACGGCACTTCCGCTGCGCTTCCGCGAATGGACGCCCGCCGCCACCATGCGGGAGGGGGCCTTCGGTGCGCGGATACCGGCTTCGGGCGACTGGCTGGAGCCCGAGGTGCTGATCGTGCCGATGCTCGCCTTCGACCGGCGCGGGTTCCGCCTGGGCTACGGCGGCGGCTTCTATGACCGCACCCTCGCCCGCCTCCGCGCACTTGGCCCGACGTTGGCCATCGGCTTCGCCTTCGCCGCCCAGGAAGTGGCCGAGGCACCGACCGACGCCTTCGACGCGCGGCTCGACCTGATTGTCACGGAAGCCGAAGTGATCGCGCCCCTTGGTTGAAATTTGTGCGTTCGCGGCGCCGCGGCGAAGGTCCGCTTGCCAGATCGCCCGCCCGACCGTAGGCAGGGCGGCATGAGACTTCTCTTTCTGGGCGACGTCATGGGCCGTGCCGGCCGGGCGGCGGTGACGGACCGGCTGCGCGGGCTGCGTGAGGACTGGCGGCTCGATTTCGTTGTCGTCAATGGTGAGAACGCGACCGCGGGGGCCGGCATTTCGCCCGAACACGCGCGCACGCTGCTCGACGCGGGGGCGGATGCGCTGACGCTGGGCGACCATGCCTTCGACCAGAAAGAGATGCTGTCCTTCATCGAGACCGAACCGCGCATCATCCGCCCGCTGAACTACGCGAAAACCGCGCCCGGCCGCGGCGCGCGGATCTTCGAGGCGCCGGGCGGGCGCAAGGTGCTGGTAGCGCAGGTGCTGGGCCAGGTCTTCATGAAGCGGCCCTTCGACGATCCGTTCTCCGCCATCGACCTGGTGCTGAACACGCACCGGCTGGGCGCCGCGGTGCAGGCGGCAATCGTCGACGCGCATGGCGAGGCGACGTCCGAGAAGATGGGGCTCGGGCACTGGTGCGACGGGCGCGCCAGTCTTGTGGTCGGCACGCATACCCATGTCCCGACGGCCGACGCACAGATCCTGCCGAAGGGCACCGCGCTCCAGACCGACGCCGGCATGTGCGGCGACTTCGATTCGGTCATCGGGATGCAGAAGCTCGAGCCCATGCGCCGCTTCGTCACCGGCATGGCGAGGGACCGTTTCACCCCTGCCGAGGGTCCGGCGACGCTGTGCGGCACCTATGTCGAAACCGACGACCGGACCGGCCTGGCCACGCGCATTGCGCCGGTCAGGCTTGGCGGGCGGCTCGCCGAGGCGGTGCCATGACCCCCCGCACGAGCTTCAGGCTGGCTGTCGTCGGGCTCGGCATCGGCTGGGGGTTGACCCAGCCGCTCGGCAAGATCGCGACGGGCGACGGGCAGGGGGTCTTCGGCCTGATCTTCTGGCAGCTCGTGATCGGCACGGTCGTTCTTGGTACGGTGGCGCTTGTCCGGGGACGGCCCATCGCGCTGAGCGGGCAGCTGGTCCGCTTTGCGGTGATCGTCGCGGTGATCGGCACGCTGATCCCGAACACCACCTTCTACCTGGCCGTGCGGGAACTGCCGGCCGGAATCATGTCGATCCTGATTTCGGCGGTCCCGCTGATTGCCTTCCCGATCGCGCTGACGCTCGGTGTCGACCGCTTCAGCTGGCTCCGCCTGGCGGGACTGCTCTGCGGTCTGGCCGGTGTGGCAGTGATCGCGCTGCCCGAGGGCGCGCTGCCGGACCGCGCGGCGCTGGCCTGGCTGCCGGTGGCGCTAGTGGGGCCGCTCTTCTACGCGATCGAGGGCAACTACGTCGCCCGTGTCGGTACCGGCGGCGCCGATCCGGTGGCGGCGATGTTCCTGGCCTCGCTTGCAGGTGCCGCGATGGCGCTGCCGGTCGTCATCGCCACCGGCCAGTGGTTCCTGCCCGCCCCCCCGTTCAGCCGCGCCGAATGGGCGCTTGTCGCCAGCTCGGCGCTGCATGCCTGCCTTTATGCCGGCTATGTCTGGCTGGCTGCGGCGGCCGGCGCGGTGTTCGCCGGGCAGACGGCCTATATCGTGACCGGCTCGGGCGTCCTCTGGGCGATGCTGCTTCTGGGCGAACGGTTCTCGGGCTGGGTCTGGCTGGCGCTTGCGCTGATGCTGGCCGGGCTATTCCTCGTGTCACCACGGCGTGCCACGGACGGCGCCGCGACTGTCCGCGAAGCCGCCGCCACATAGGAACATCCCCATGTTCGACCTCACCGCCTTCCTGTCGCCGAACGGCGAGGCGCTGTTCGCCATCGCGGTCGTCGCGGGGATGTTCATCCTGTTCATCCGCGAGGACTATCCGCCCGAGGTCGTGGCGATGGGCACTGCGGCCTTCTTCATCATGGTCGGCGTCCTGCCCATCGAGAACGCGACCAAGGTCCTGTCGAACTCCGCGCCCTGGACCATCGCCTTCATGTTCCTGATCATGGGCGGCCTGATCCGCACCGGGGCCCTGGAATGGGTGACGCGGCTTTTCGAGCGGCGGGCGGAAACGCACCCCAGGGCGACCGTGGCGGGGCTGTTTGCGTCGGTCTCGGGCGCCTCCGCCTTCATGAACAACACGCCGGTCGTCGCGGTGATGATCCCTGTCGTCATGCAGCTGTCGCGCAAGCTCGGCATCGCTGCCTCGAAGCTCTTGCTGCCCTTGTCGATCTTCACCGTGCTCGGCGGCATGATCACGCTGATCGGCACATCGACCAACATCCTGGTGGACGGGGTGGCGAAGAAGGAGGGGCTGGAGCACTTCCCGATCTTCGAGATCGCGCCCCTCGGGCTGGCCGTCACGCTGGTCGGCGCGCTCTTCATGTGGCTCGCGGGGCCTTACCTGCTGCCAGATCGCGCCTCGCTCGGGGCCCTTCTGTCTGACCGCCGCAAGATGAAGTTCTTTACCGAAGTCGCAATCCCCGAAGGCTCGGGCCTGATCGGCAAGCGGGTGCTCGAGGTCGATATCTTCAAGCCCGAGGGCGTGCGCGTCATCGACGTGCTGCGGGGCGACGCGTCGCTGCGCCGCGACCTGGGGCCGGTGGTGTTGGAGGCGGGCGACCGGGTGGTGCTTCGTACCGAAGTGGCCGAGCTTCTGGGCCTGCAGGCGTCGAAGGACCTGCGGCAGGCCGACAAGCTGTCATCGGTGGCCACCGAGACGGTCGAGGTGTTGATCACGCCGGGCTGCCGGATGATCGGGCGGTCGCTTCTGGAGTTGCGCCTGCGCCGCCGCTACGGCGTCTACGTGCTGGCCGCGCACCGGCGGAACGAGAATATCGGGCGGAAGCTGGACGACCTGGTGGTGTCGGTCGGTGACACGCTGCTTCTGGAGGGCACCGCCGAGGATATCGGGCGGCTGGCCGAGGATCAGGAGCTGGTCGACATCACCCAGCCCAAGGCGCGCCCCTACCGGCGCGGGCAGGCCCCGGTCGCGATGGGCGTGCTCGCCGGCGTCGTTCTTCTGTCGGCGCTGAATGTCGCGCCGATCCTGGTTTTGTCTTTCATCGGCGTGGTGATCATCCTCGTCCTGCGCTGCATCGACGCCGACGAGGCCTTCGAGTTCATCGAAGGCCGGCTTCTGGCGATGATCTTCGGCATGCTCGCGGTGGGCGAGGCGCTGGACCAGTCGGGCGCGGTGGACCTGATCGTGAAATCGGTGGCGCCCTGGCTTGCCGATCTGCCGCCCTGGGCGGCGATCGCGGCGGTCTATGTGCTGGGCCTGGTGCTGACCGAATTCCTGTCCAACAACGCCGTGGCGGTGATCCTGACGCCCATCGCCATCGAGCTCGGCCGTTCGCTCGGCTACGACCCGCGCGCCTTCGCTGTGGCGGTGATGTTTTCCGCCTCGGTCGCCTTCGCGACGCCCATCGGGTATCAGACGCACATGATGGTCTACGGGCCGGGCGGCTACAAGTTCTCGGACTATGTGCGCATCGGGGTGCCGCTCGACATCATCACGGCGATCGTCGCCTGCCTGCTGATTCCAGTGTTCTGGCCGCTGTAGCCGAAGTGGCGCAAGGGTGGCGCGGGCGACGGGCGCGGCTTAGCCCAGGACCACCTGCGCGGCCACCGCCAGCATCATCGCGCCGACAAATCCGTCGAGCACCCGCCAGGCCGCGGGGCGGGCGAAGACAGGGGCGAGAAGGCGCGCGCCGAAGCCGAGAAGCGCGAAGAAGAGGGTCGAGGCGATGGATGCGCCCGCCCAGAACGCAACCTCGCGGCCCGGGTACTGGGAGGCGACCGAGCCGAAGAGGACCACGGTATCGAGCCAGACATGCGGATTGGCCCAGGTCACCGCAGCAAGCGCGGCCAGCACGCCCGAGAGCTTCGCCCGACCGCTTTCCCCCGGATGCAAGGCGCCCGATCCGGTCAGGGCCGAGCGGAATGAGCGGAACGCGTACCACAGAAGGAACGCCGCCCCGCCCCAGCGCATCGCCGTCTCGGCCCAGGGGAAGAGCGCCTGCGCGCCGGCCATTCCGGCGACGCCCACGCCCATCAGCGTCGCATCCGGCAGCGCGCAGAAGGCGACGACCGCCGCCACATGCTCGCGCCTCAGGCCTTGGCGCAGCACGAAGGCGTTCTGCGGGCCGATGACGAGGATGAGCCCCATCATCAGCTGGAAGCCGGACAGCGCGGCGCCGATCACGCGCGGGCCCCGGCCGAAAGCGCGGCGAGGGCTTTGAGCGCCTCGAGCGCCGCCACGCGCGCCTGCCAGGGGACGAAGATATGGTCGTGGAAGTGGCCGGCAACGACGTTGGCGGGCAGTCCCGCCTGAGCGAGCGCGGTCGCCACCGCCGCCGTCAGGCCCACCGCGGCGAGGTCGGAATGAACGGTCAGGGTGATCCGGGCGAAGGGCGCGCCGGGGTCGAGACCGGCGGCGGCCAGCGCGTCCGACGGGGCGATCACCGTCAGCCCCTCGTCCTCGCGTACGGTCGCGAACGGGGTCAGGCCGGCGGCGTCGCCGGATGCGACCGCGTAGCCATAGGGTTCCGGCGACAGCGACGGCCGCATCCCCGCCAGTAGCCGCTCAAGGTTCTTCTCGCCCGCCAACCTGGCCACTCCGCTTCCTTGCCCGGGTTGACGCCTGCCAGAGTCTGCTGCTTCAGTAAAGCTGCATTAACTTCGCCAGGATTAACGCCTTTAATGCTCGACCGGGACCAACTCGCCACCCTCTCTTCGATCCTCCGGACGGGGTCGTTCGACGGCGCGGCGGCCGAGTTGCATGTCACGCCCTCGGCGGTGTCGCAGCGCATCCGGGCGCTGGAGGAGCGGTTCGGTGCGGTGTTGCTGGTCCGGGCGCATCCGGTCACCGCCACCGCCGCCGGGGCGCGGCTGGCGCGGCACGCCGAGGCAGTGGCGCTGACCGAGGCGGCGACGCTGGCCGATCTTGGCCTTCCCGGCGGCCCGGCGACGGTCAGGATCGCGGTCAATGCCGACAGTCTGGCCACTTGGGTCCTGCCCGCGCTGGCGGCGGTGCCGGAGCTTCTGTTCGATATCGTGATCGACGATCAGGACCATTCGGCCGAGCTTCTCCGCCGCGGCGAGGTCCTGGCCGGGATCACCGCGTCGGCCGCGCCGGTGCGGGGCTGCGACGCCTATCCGCTGGGCGCGATGCGGTTCGTGGCGACTGCCTCGCCGGCTTTTGTCGCGAAGTGGTGCGCCGGCGGTGTGACGCTCGCCGCCCTGGCCGCCGCGCCGGCGCTGACATTCAACCTGAAAGACCGGCTGCAGCGGGACTGGCTGATGAACTGGGCGGGACAAGAGGTTCCGTTCGCCACCCACTTCCTGCCCTCTTCGGAGGGATTCGCCACAGCCGTGCTTCTGGGAATGGGTTGGGGAGTGGTTCCCGAACTGCTGGTCCGCGACCCGATCCGCGAAGGGCGGCTGCTGGACCTCCGCACCGGTGCGGGGCTCGATGTGGCGTTGGTCTGGCAGGTCAGCCGCCTCGCCGCCCCAGCGCTTGCACCGCTGACCCGGGCGATCCGCACGGCGGCGACAGGGTCGCTCATCGCCTGATCCATTCCTCATCCGGCCCGCCAGACGCAGGGTCGGGGCGCGCGAGGGGGTCTTGCTGCACTCTCCCGCCTCGCGGAAGCGGTTCGGCGGGTGGTGCTTTCCTTGCCCTTTCGCCGCCAGAATCCTGTGCGATAGCCGTCCTCGGCGCCGGCCCTTGCCCGGCGGCTGCGGGAAAGGGTCCGCATTGGCCCGCGAGCTTGTCATCCTCAACCGCACGGCGGCCTTCGCCTGGGGTTTCATGGCGATCTGGCTCGCCATGCTGGGGGCGATCACCTGGCTCTTCGTCCGCGACGGGGGTATGGGCCAGTTCGACTACGGGATCGAGTTTGCGATCCTTGGGGTGTTCTGGATTGCCGGGATCGGCGCCGCCGGTCATTTCGCCTCCATCCCGCTGATCCGCGTCGAACGCGAGGGGGACCGGATCGTCCTGACCGAACGCAGCCTGTTCGCCCGCGAGGTCCGGGTGGCCGGCGCGGCCGAGGTCTGCGGCCCAGCGATCGAGGAGGGGCGGGACAGCGAAGGCGACCCGCTCTTCACCGTGGTCCTGACCTTTCCGGGCGGGCACCGGGCGGCGGTGGTGGAAAGCAACGACCGGCGGGTGGCCGAGGAGGCGGCGGGGAAGGTCGGCCGGGACCTGGCGGCGGCGCGCCCCAGCTGAGGAAGTGGCAGGGCGGGTCGGGCCCCCCCTCGGCCGCCTGGGCCGACGTTAACGGGTCGCTATCCACTCGGCGCGACTGTGGCCATGCGTGATCTCAATTCCCCGCTTTCGCCCGAAATGTGGCTCCGCGATCTCTTCAGCGCGAAGGCCGTGAGGGATGGCGAGGTGATCCGGCGGAAGGCGCGGGATGTCGAGCGCTACGCGGGAATGGATCGCTTCATGGCCAAGGTCCGCAGGCGGCTATCAGGTCGCAGAGAACTCCTAGCATATCGTGATTTTCTGCAACCGCGCGCCGGTTTGCTGGCTGACTCGGCCGGAGGCGCTTTCCTCAGGAAAGCGGGGCGAAATCGTTGCAGGATTTCAGGTAGGCGCGCTTTCCTGCAAGGAATGCGGCCCGAAATCCTGGGAGGATTTCGCTACCGCCGGGCGGACGAAAGGCGCGGCCCGCCGGCGTCCGGGTTACCCCGCGAGCGCCGCCGCCACCTCTTCCGGCACGTCGAAGTTGTGGGTCACGTTCTGCACGTCGTCGTCGTCCTCGAGCGCGTCGATGAGCTTCATCACTTTCTCAGCCGTTTCGAGATCGAGCATGGTGCGAGACTTCGGGTTCCAGATCAGCTTTGCGGTTTCACTTTCGCCAAGGGCCGCCTCCATCGCCGCGGTGACCGGGCCGAGGTCGTCGGGGGCGGTGGTGATCCAGTGGCCTTCGTCATCGCTTTCGACGTCCGCCGCACCCGCTTCGAGCGCAGCCATCATCACGCCGTCGGCATCGCCCGCCGAGGCGGGGAAGTGGATCTCGCCCACCCGGTCGAACATGAAGGCGACCGAGTTCGTCTGGCCGAGATCGCCCGCGCACTTGGTGAAGTAGCTGCGCACGTTGGAGGCGGTGCGGTTGCGGTTGTCGGTCATCGCCTCGACGATGATGGCGATGCCGTTGGGCCCGTAGCCCTCATACCGGATTTCCTCCCAAGCATCGGCATCGCCGCCGAGGGACTTCTTGATCGCCCGGTCGATCACGTCCTTGGGCATCGAGTTCACCTTGGCCTCTTTCACCGCCAGGCGCAGGCGCGCGTTCTTGTCGGGGTCGGGGTCGCCCATCTTGGCGGCGACGGTGATTTCCTTGGCGAGCTTGGAGAAGAGCTTCGACCGGGCGGCGTCCTGCTTGCCCTTGCGATGTTGGATGTTGGCCCATTTGGAATGGCCGGCCATGGCGTCTCTCCCGGTGTCGCGGATCGGGCGTCTCTATAGGCGAGCCGGGGGCGGGGCCGCAAGTGCAGGGGGCGCGCGACCGGCCGGCCCTATTCGTCCGGGCGGTCCATCGCGAAGACCGCCTCCACCACGGCATAGTCGCGGTAGCCGCCGCGGGCGAGGGGGCGGTAGAGGGTGACGTCCCAACGGCCGTCCACCAGGAAACGGTCGTCGAGGTGGACCCCGGTGACCTCGCCGATGACCAAGAGGTTGGACCGGCCCCTGAGTGTCACGATATCCACCACCCGGCATTCCAGGGTAGCGGGAGCGGCGGCGACGCGCGGGCAGTCGATGGTCAGGCACGGCGCCTTGGCGAGGTTTGCCAAGGCAAACTCGTCGGTGTTGCGGGGCCAGGGGCCGGAGGACAGGTTCATCGCGTCCTTCAGCGCATGGCTCACGATGTTGACCGCGAAGACGCCGGTGTCGCGGGCATTCGTCACGCTGTCCTTGGTGTCGCCCCGGTCGGGCTTGCGGCCCGTCGAGGAAAACATGACCTGCGGGGGCGTGTAGGCGACGGCGTTGAAGAAGGAATAGGGGGCGAGGTTGTCGGCCCCGTCCGTGCCGCGCGTCGAGATCCAGCCGATGGGGCGGGGCGAGACGATGGCGGTGAAGGGATTGTGGGGCAGGCCGTGGCCGTCCTGGGGGCGGTAGTACATGGGGGCGCGCCTTTGCGGTTTGCCCCTGACCTAGACGCATGTTACCGGGCTTTTCCACCGGATTCGGGCTTCCGGGCGCCCGGAACGCGGAGGCAGGCCGCGCGCGATGCTGAGGATCGAAGAGGAAACCGAGGCCGACTGGTGGGAGGTGGAGGCGCTCTACGACCTTTGCTTCGCGCCCGGGCGGACGGCATTATCTTCCTACCGGTTGCGTGACGGCGTGGAGCCGGTCCGCGAACTCTGCCTGACCCTGCGCGACGAATACCAGGTGCTGGCGGCGGTCATCCGCTACTGGCCGGTCAGGGTGGGCGGACGCAGGGCGTTGCTTCTGGGGCCAATCGCGACACACCCGACGCGGCAGGGCGAGGGGCTCGGGGGGCTTCTGATCCAGGAAAGCCTGGCCGAGGCGCGGCGGCTGGGCTGGGAACGGGTGATGCTGGTGGGCGATCTGCCTTATTACCGGCGTTTCGGCTTCCGCCGGCTCGAGGCTATCGAAATGCCGCCGCCGACCAACCCGGACCGGGTGCTGGGGCTGGAACTGCGCCCCGGCGCATGGACGGGGCTGCGGGGGAAGGTTGAGAAACACTGGGACTAGGAGCGGCGGCCGGGGCGGCGATGCCTCTGGCGATGGACAGTATTCAGGCCCATATCTGCGCCGGGCATGCACCGGAGGCGCGCGGATGGACGAAGTGAGCGTAAGGACCGGGGCGGCCGCGACCGAGGTCGAGGCGCGGCTGGGCGAGCTGGCGCGGCGACACCGGGCGGCGGGGGGCATCGGCATGAAGCTTGTCTCGCTGGCGGGCGGGACGGCGCAGAACCTGCTGGAACGCCTTCCCGACCGGGTCAAGGACCGGCTGGAAGAGGCGACGGCATCGGCGCTGGAACGCGCGCTGGACGCGGCGGCGGTGTCGCGCGGGATGGTGGCGGACCGCGGCGACTGGCTGAACAGCGTGGTGACAGCGGCGCTCGGCGCGGCGGGGGGCGCGGGCGGGCTGCCGACGGCTCTGGCCGAGCTGCCGGTGACGACGACGATCCTTCTGCGCTCGATCCAGGGCATCGCCGCCGAGCACGGCTTCGACCCCGCCGACGACTCGACGCGGGCCGACTGCATCCGGGTCTTCGCCTCGGCCGGTCCGCTGACCAACGACGACGCGGCAGACCTCGGGTTCCTCGCCGCGCGGGTGACGATCTCGGGGCGGACGCTCCAGACACTGATCGCCAAGGTGGCGCCGCGGCTGTCGGCGGTCTTCGGCCAGAAGCTCGCCGCGCAGGCGGCGCCGGTGGCGGGGGCGGTGACGGGTGCGTGGATCAACTACGTCTTCACCAGCTACTATCAGGAAATGGCGCGGGTGCATTTCGGGCTGCGGAAACTGGCCGAGGAAACCGGCGAGGACCGCGAGGCGCTGGCTGCGCGGCTGAGAGCGAAGCTGGTGGCGAAGGAGTAGGGGGCGCGCTGCGGGGCGTCGATTACCCGAAGCCTGGCCGGTTCAGTTGCGATCCTTGCCGCGCCCCGGCGGCCCTTCTAGCATCGAGTCCCGGGAGGATCGCGGATGACACGTCGGCTCGCGGCCGTTCTTTTCGCCGATGTCGTCGGCTTTTCGCGGCTCATGGCTCAGGACGAAAGCGGCGTGCTTGCCGCGCTGAAGGCGCATCGACGCGATGTTTTTGACCCAGCGGTCGTCCGGTTCCGGGGCCGCATCGTGAAGCTGATGGGCGACGGCGTGTTGGTCGAGTTCGCCTCGGCGGTCCATGCGGTGGAGGCGGCCGTCGCTGTGCAGACGGCGCTGGCTGACGGCGGCGGTCCGATACGACTGCGCATCGGTGTGAACATCGGCGATCTGTTAGTCGACGGCGACGACATCTACGGCGACAGCGTCAACGTCGCGGCGCGTCTGGAGGCCCTGGCGGAGCCCGGGGGTGTGCTGGTATCGGATGATGTGTACCGGCAGGTCATCGGGAAAACCGTGTCCGGGTTCGTGCCGATGGGCGCGAGGTCACTGAAAAACATCGGCGACCCGGTGAAGACCTGGGCCTGGAAGCCTGATGGCGCGGCCGGCGACCGGCTTGGGACGGGAATAGCGCCCGCGCTGCCCGACCGGCCGTCGATCGCGGTTCTCGCGTTCACCAACATGTCCGGCGATCCGGAGCAGGAGCATTTCTCGGACGGAATCAGCGAGGACATCATTACCGCGCTGTCGAAGCTGTCGAAGCTGTTCGTCGTGGCCCGCAATTCGAGCTTCACCTACAAGGGCCGGCCGGTGGATGTCCGGCAGGTGGGGCATGAGCAGGGGGTGCGCTACGTGCTGGAAGGCAGCGTCCGGCGGGGCGGCGACCAGGTGCGGATCACCGCGCAGCTGATCGACACGCGGACCGGGCATCACGCCTGGGCCGAGCGCTACGACAGGCCGATGCGCGATGTCTTCGACCTGCAGGACGAGATCACACGCAAGGTCACCTCCGCACTGCAGGTCGAGCTGACCGAAGGCGAACGGGCGCGGCTTTGGGCCAGCGGAACCCGCAGCCTCGAGGCCTGGGAAGCCGTGATCCAGATACCCGAACTGCTGGAAAGCCACCGCAAGGCCGACATCCTGCCCGCCAGGCGGCGGGCGGAGGCCGCATTGGCGCTCGATCCGGGCTATGCGACGGCCTGGGCGATGCTCGGCTGGTCGCACTGGAACGACGCGTTCGGGGGGTGGAGCGCCGATCCCGCAGCAACCCTACGCGCGGCCGAGCACGCGCTGGACCGGGCCAACGCAATCGACGGCAGCAACCCCGATACGTTGGCACTACTTGTGTTCCTGCATCTCTCGCTCAGAAATTTCGACGCGGCGCGGTCCTTCGCGGACAGAGCCATCGCGGCCGGCCCGAACCATGCTTTCGCCGCAGGGGTCGCCGCCAACGTGGCGTTATACACCGACCGGCCGGCGGACATGATCCCGCTTCTACAGAGGGCGATGCGCCTTTGCCCGATCTGCCCGGCCTGGTATGTGGCAGACTTGGCCCATGCTTATCTCTTGCTGGATCGCCGCGAAGACGCGATCAAGACCGCTTCGGACGCGGTGGCCATCGACCCCGACTACCTCTATTCCTATTTCGTGATCGTTGCCGCTCATGTCGAACGCGGTGACATTTCTGCCGCACATTCCGCCGGGGCCGAGGTCATGCGGATCGAGCAGGACTGGCGGATCGCGTCCTTTGCCCGCGCGCAGCCCTACCGGGACAAGGCGGTCAGCGACCGCTTCGTCTCGGCGTTCCGCGCCGCCGGGTTACCGGAGTAGCGAAGCCAATGGCGAGGGCTTGCCGCCCGCCGTACCCCTCCGCCTTCCCGGACCGCGGCCCGTCAGACCCCGATCCCCGCTCTGCGGTATCCGGCAAGCCAAAGCTCGCGATGTTCGGTTCGGGCGAACATGTTCATCTGGTTGCGCACCATCGTGGCGGCGTCGTGGCCGGCGGGGCGCGCGCGTTCGTATTCCGCGATGGCCGCGCTGGCCAGCGCGGTCTCGCCCGCCTGGGCGGCCGCCGCGGCCAGCACCAGCTTCAGATAGGCGGGCAGGCGGTGCCCTTCGTGGATTTCCATCACCTTCCGGTAATCGCCCAGGGTGTAGTGGCAGTCGGACAGGGTATCCAGCCTGTAGTCGTCCGACGTGTAGGCCTCGATCCGTTCGGAGCGCATGAACCAGTCGAGGGCCGAGACGGGATCGCCGCCGGCATAGAGTCTGGTTGAGGCTTCGACATACATGATCAGCGGGTCGTTGGGGTTCAGAGCCACGGCGCGGGCCGAATGCTTGCGTGCCAGCACATGGTCGCCGGCAAGGTGATAGACGAACGCGGCATGAGCGTTGACCAGCGGGTTGTGGTCGTCCAGCGCGATGGCCCGCCGGGCATGTTCGCGCGCCTTCGGCAGCGCCTGCTCCGCCGGAAGCCCCATGACATAGACGCCGTAGGAATAGGTCATCGCCAGTCCGGCATGCGCGGGCGCGTAGCCGGGGTCGGCGGCCGCAGCCTTGCCGTACCAGTCAAGCGCGATTTCGAGGCCTTCGCTCCAATGGGTCAGCGCCCAGCGGCCGCGCAGTTCGCAGTCGTAGGCGGTCAGGTTGTCGGGTGGCGCGCGGCGAAGCTCGGCCACAGCATGGCGGTCGAGCTGGCCGGGAATGGCCCCGGCTATGGCTTGCACAAGCTCGTCCTGCAGATCGAAGATGTCCTTCAGGTCGCGGTCGTAGCGCTGCGCCCAGACATGGTTCCCGCTGGTCGCCTCGATCAGCTGCGCGGTGACGCGGATGCGGTTTTCCGACCTCCGGACGCTGCCTTCGACGACGTAGCGTGCCCCGAGGCGACGCCGCACCTCGGCTACGTCCGTGGCCTGGCCCTTGAAGGTGAAGGTCGAATTCCGTGAAACGACCTTCAGACCGGGAAAGCGGCTGAGTTCGGTGATGATGTCCTCGGTCAGCCCGTCGGAGAAATACTCCTGCCCCGGATCGCCACTCATGTTGTCGAAGGGCAGGACCGCGATCGACGGCGGCTCAGCCCGCTTCGGCGCGGCGCGGGGGGCGGCGCTTCGGGCCGCAGCGCCGCCGAGCACGCGGTACACGCGCACCGGTGCCGGGATGTTCTTCAGCACCTGTTCGCCAAGATCCTCGAAATCCAGCGCGAGCCGGTTTCCGACATGGGCGCGGACCGTCTCGGATACAACGATGCCGCCGGGTGGCGCCATTCCCTCGAGGCGCGCAGCAATGTTCACCCCATCGCCGAGGATGTCGTCGCCGTCGACCACGATGTCGCCGAGGTTGATGCCGATCCGCAGTGCGGGTCCCTCTTCGCCGGTCCGGTTCGCGTTTCGCTCGGACATGAGGTTCTGGACGAAGACCGCGCAGGCGACCGCATCCACCGCGCTGGCGAATTCCGCCAGCGCGCCATCGCCCATCGTCTTGACGATCCGTCCGGCATGGGCGGCGACCGCGGGCCTGAGGCACTGGTCCCACACAGCGCGGACCGCCGCGATGGTGCCGGCTTCGTCGCGGCTCATCATCCGGGAAAAGCCGACCAGATCCGCGACCATCAGGGCGGCAAGGCGGCGTTGGACGCGAGGTTCAGGCATCTGGCGGAGGTGTTTCCTGCGGCGACATATCCAAGCTTACGCGGCGCCCCTCCGCCAGTCCAATATCGCGAACCGGTATGCATCGGCGGGGCAGGGTGTGCGGGGCCTCCGCCGACTGGTCCGACCGCGGGTCAGATGTCCTGCCGCCCCAGCCACTCCGCCACCGCCGGGCGCACCGTATCCGCCCCTCCGGCACGCGCCGCGTCGATCACGCCGCGCAGTTCTGTCAGACTGATCTTCCGGATCAGGTGCTTGACCGGGCCGATCGAAGCCGGGCGCATCGACAGCGAGCGCAGGCCGAGTGCGGCAAGGCAGGCGGCCTCGACCGGTCGGCCGGCATCTTCGCCGCAGAAGGAAAGAGATGTGGCGGTTTCGGCGCACCGGGCGATGATTTGTTCGATGAGCGAAAGGAAACTGACGCTGAGCGTATCGTACCGGCGCCGGACGGTTTCATTCTCACGGTCAGCGGCGAAGAAGAACTGCTTCAGGTCGTTGCCGCCGATCGACACGAAGTCAGCCTCTTCGAAGAACGTCCTCGGCGCCCAGGCAAGCGACGGGGTTTCCAGCATGGCGCCGATCTCGACCCGGCCGGGCAGGACATGGCCGAGCGCTCGTTCGCGTTCGATTTCGCTCAGCACATGCGCGCGGGCGGCGCGGAACTCGGAAAGCTCGGCGACGAAGGGGAACATCACCGAAAGCGGTCGGCCCCCGGCGGCGCGGATCAGCGCCTGGATCTGCATCTTCAGCACGCCCGGCTTGTCCAGCCCGACGCGGATCGCCCGCCAGCCCATCGCGGGGTTCGGCTCGTCCATGCGCTTCATGTAGGGCAGCACCTTGTCCGACCCGATGTCGAGCGTGCGGAAGGCGACGCGCTTGCCCTTCGCGGCGTCCATCACGCGGGCGTAGATCGCGGCAAGCTCGCCGCGCTTGGGGACATGGTTGCGGACGAGGAATTGAAGTTCGGTGCGGAATAGGCCGACGCCCTCCGCTCCCGAGGAAGGCAGCGAAGGGAGATCGGCCATCAGCCCGGCGTTCATGTGCAGCGAAACCGTGGTGCCGCAGAGCGCCGTCGCGGGCAGGTCGCGCAAGCTGGCGTAGCGGCTTTGTGCGGCGGCGAGCATGGCAATCTTGTCGCGGAAATGCCGGGCGACGGTGTCGTCGGGGCGCAGGTGCACCACGCCCTGGTCGCCGTCGACGAGGATCTGGTCGCCGTTCAGTGCCTCGGTGGCGATCCGGTCGGCGTGGATCACCAGCGGGATGGCGAGCGCGCGGGCGACGATGGCGGCATGGCTGCCGACCGAGCCTTCCTCGAGCACCACGCCTTTCAGCTTGCGCCCGTAGTCGAGCAGCTCGGCCGGACCGATGTTGCGGGCCACCAGGACCGGGTTCTCCGGCATCTGCGCGCCGGTGTCCTTGCCCTGGCCGGTGAGGATGCGCAAAAGCCGGTTCGACAGGTCGTCGAGGTCGTGCAGGCGGTCGCGCAGGTAGGGGTCGGGAACCTGTTCCAGCCGCGCGCGGGCCTGGCTTTGTTCCTTTTCCACTGCCGCCTCGGCGGAAAGGCCGCGGGCGATGTCCTCTTCCATCCGGCGGACCCAGCCACGGGAATGGGCGAACATCCGGTAGGCTTCCAGAACCTGCTTCTGTTCCTTGTCGAGCTGTTCGGCGGCCAGGAGATCGTCGACCGAGACGCGCAATTCGCCCACCGCCGCGCGGATGCGGTCGATTTCGGTCAGGGGGTCGTCGGCCACCGGGTTGGTGATCACAACGCGGGGTTCGTGCAGCCAGACGCGGCCTTCGGCAGCGCCTTCCTGGCCGGTGGCGCCCCGGAACATCACCGGCTGCTTGTGCTGCATGCTGAGCACGTCGCCCGCGCCCTGAAAGGCGCCGAGTTCCGTCATCTCGGCCAACACCATCGCGACGACCTCGATGGCGTAGACCTCGTCTTCTGAGAACTGGCGGGCTTCTTTCGACTGCACGACCAGCACGCCGAGGCGTTCGCCGAGCCTCTGGATCGGCACGCCGAGGAACGAGGAATAGATCTCCTCGCCGGTCTCGGGCATGAACCGGAAACCCTTCTCGGCGGGGGCGTTGGCGGTGTTGACCGGAGCCGAGGTGCGGGCGACGCGGCCGACGAGGCCTTCGCCGATGCGCATCCGGGTCTTGTGGACGGATTCCCTTTTCAGTCCCTCGGT